>JAJXVU010000050.1 GCA_021781965.1 Pseudomonadota bacterium | reverse complement strand
GCAGAATTATCCTTAGCTTTGACCAAAACTCATCACTGAGCATAAGTCTAGCCATTGCAAACTCGTTTTGTTACTTTGTTAGAATCGTAATTTTACGAGTTTGCTCTTTTAAATCAATAGCTTACAGCCAATTGTCAACAGACCCTAAGCTAGATGGTATTTAAGCCCATTTTAAAGCTTATGCTTATCTTTTGACCTTCACCGAGAATTGCTGATGATATGATATATAACATTGCATTATAAGACTTGGGAGAGTATAGTCTAGATCTGTTAGTCTAAAAAGGATTTTTGTGATGGTTATTTTATCTGGAACTGTTTTAATTTTGAGCTGTCTGCTGTTGGCTGCATGGGCCGAACAACCGGTAAGGGAGATGCCAGCTGATGTAATACCCACAGCTGCGGCAACTGCCACGCCCAAACTGGCACCTAGTAATGTACGCCGGAATGAAGAAACTGGGCATTCAACAGATAGTTCTTATTACGTACAAAATCGTGTTCTTGCTTCCGGGGGTGCAGTAAGTGGCGCTATCATGGGCAGTTAATTTATGTTAAAAATTTGGCGACTTAGTGTATTGGCAGGATTATTTCTTATGTACACAGCCATGGCTGCGGATGAAGAAACTCCCCTGCCCGCATCGCAAATGGTAACTGCCACTAGCGATCCCTATACCGATAGCACGCGCGCCATTACGGTCACCGCGGATAATCCTGAATTTAGCATAAGCTTAAAAAGCAATCGGACCACGGGTTATCGCTGGTATTTAAAAACATGGCCCAATACCTGGTTGAAAGTAGTAGGACTCGGCTATTCAGCAAACAATACCGCACTAATGGGCGCTGGCGGCGAAGAAGTATGGCATTTTAAAGTGCTGCCCCAAGCCTTTCAGGCACGCATGCTCATGTCGATTGAATTTGTTTCCATACAACCCTGGAATATGCAAAAAGTTGAAGCTATCACTAGCCAAACCTTTTATGTGGCGACGGATATTAAGGAGTGAAAAATTTCTGGATTAGACAGTAGAGGTGAATATACAGTTTTTCTTTTTATTGACACAAAATTAAACGGAAAAAAATGCTAATAAAATTAATAATAATGAACGCCTTACTATGGGCTGGGATGATACTAGGGATTTCTTTTTTAGAAAGTTGGGTGAAATTTCGTGCTCCTACTCTTGTAAAATCGATTGGCTTAGATGTAGGCCGTACCGTCTTTCGATTTTTTCATGGCGCGCAGTGCGGTTTGCTCTTAATATTCGTATTTCTCAGCATTATCATAAAGTTTTGGATAGTTCAGTGGGCTGCTATAGCCATTTTAACCGGTATTTTGGCACTACAAATCATTTGGTTATTCCCAATACTAAGCCAACGCGTCGACAAAATCCTAGCGGGAGATACTATTTCTGATTCCTATACCCATACTTTCTATGGAATACTGGAAATAGCTAAGTTCTTAATTTTAATTTTTTTTGCAGGGAAACTCATTCAATAAAAAACTGAGTCGGGATGTGAATTACAAGTTTTATCTTGTCATTAACGCTATAAGCCAGTTCGTCAGAGACAATATCGTGGTAACAGCTCAGCCCCTATGCCATAATTGAAAGAATAGATGTTTGCTTGCCCGAAAAATGGTTGTGCATCGCTTCACACAAGAAGTTAAATGAGCTTTTTCCTTGCAGTTTACAGGTCGCTTGAATAGATGCACTTCTGGCGACATATTCACTTCCATAATCAGAGCGCGTGCAGAAATATTTTTTCCGCCATATCACAAGCGGCCTTAAACTTCTTTCCGCATGGTTATTAGTCGGCTCAACCCCTTCGGTTTCTAAAAATGTCCATAGTGCATAGAAGTTTTTCAGTAAGTTTTTGCACATCCTCGATGCTTTTAACTCAGGTGCTGTGTATGAGCCTTGCTCTAGTAATTCACCTACCCGCTGTCGTATAGGTTTTGCTTTTTTCAGTAACTCTTCCCGCGATATTTGTTCGGATTTGAATTCGTGCCAAATCTTAAACAATTCTCCTTCGTTTTCTAATAGTTCCTTGCCTATTCTAGCTATGGTTTTGTCTTCTTTTTCTGACAACTTTGTAAAATCTCGTTTTACATGCGCCCAACACAGCTGTCTTTGAATGCTATCAAAATATTCATACGCACTATATCGGTCAGAAATGATGGTATTCTTAAAATCAGACAACATATCTTTTAATACCTTTTTCCCTCGCGATGCTTCTATTGAAAAATATCCTGCCGTCATAGATACTATTCCCCATAGCCACTGACTCTTCCCATCATGGTTATGGCCTGTTTCATCTACATATACACTGTTACTTTCTTTTACTATCGGCAATAACTCTGATACCGGCGCTTCTAATGCTGCATTCACCACTTTTTGCTTATTGAATACAGTCCCTAGGCTAAGTTCAAAGTCCAATTGTTCTTTTAAAAACCTTTGCTGCTCTCGTCTTGATAGCCCATATTTTGTTACCAACTCTGACATGAAGCTCGTTAGTCTTGGGCCTGTTATGCCCCAGCTAATACCTTCTGGCAGCGAGGCTATTTGATTTGTGCGGCAATTTTCACAGCATCCTTTTTCCAATTGATATTCCGTTACCTGCAATTTTAATTTCGGCAACTCATACACTTGATGGCGTAGATATTCCCCTGTAATGCCTATTTCTCCACCGCATACACACTGCTTTGGTAGAACGCATTCCTCAATAGAATCTACCGCTTCGCTGGCTAATAATTCTCGATAATAACCTTTGTGGCCCGGTTGGCCACCACTTTGTTTACCGCTTGGTTTGCGCCCGTTTGATCTTCTCTTCTTTTTAATGTCTTTTGATGGCGGTAGGGATGAGTTCGATGTGTTGCCATTCAGGCGTTCCTTTAGATCTCTATTTTCAGCTTCTAGCGTCTCGACTCGTTTTGAGAGCGTTTCCACTTGTTTTGATAAATCTGATAACGCCACCTGCAGTAGCCGTATTATTTTGTGACATTCTTCTATTGTATCGGGCAGCTTTTCCATATTTCTCTTACTATCTCCGTATAACTCTTATACAGCATCCTACCAGATTCTTTTCAACAGCGGAAAAGGGAGGGCCTGAGCTGTTACATATCGTGATTTTTGTGCCCTAGAACGGGGTTATAGGGCACAATCGGCATAATAGTGGAAGCATTAACCACTCTAGTTTAAATTAAACCCACTTTTCTTTTGCTCGCTTTCCTCCGATAACGAACCTTGTCCCGTTGATGATTGAAAACGATAAGGATTCGTCGTAATAGAAACGCTATCTTCTTCCTCTATAATGTCCATATCCATAGGCGCAGAATCAGAATCCTTACGTTGTACAGAACATCTTGATATTAAATCTTCCATTGATCTCTTAGGGGCGGATCGTTCTTGTAAATACGCTATTAATTTTTTATCCCGCACACATTCGTCCTTTTGTTGTGATAAATCTAGCGGTGTTCTCCCTTCTTTATCGGGAATATCTAGCCTGGCACGATATTGTTCTATTAATTTTGTAGCCATATTCACATTTACGAATACCAAATGCGCTGTTTTATGCAAAGGCGTCTCACCCAAATTATCTTGAGCATCGATCAACGACTTGCCTTGGCATAAACAAAAAAGGTCTACCATATCTTCTAAACCTATTTCAACAGCTATATGTAAGGGTAGTCTGCCCTGTTGATCACCTTCTTCAATCAGACGAGGATCTCGTTGGCACAAGTTTTGTAGTAGATCTGAAAGTAATGGATTACAAAGCTGCTTCCTAAAATCGTCTAAAATACTATACAAACCTTGTGCTTTTACTAGGTTGAGCAATATGTGCAATAGCGGTTGCCTAGGTTCTGCAAAATGCATATTAGCGCTACGGTTCACTAGCAGAAGTGCTAATTTACACGTATTTTCCACTGGAAGGGATTGGTCCATTAAACGATGAGGCCAGAATGACGAAAGAAGCATGCAATATAAGGGCGTGTCTCCATCGTTATCGGGGAGATCAACAGCAGCACCTCGATGCAATAAGAATTCCACTATCTCCGTAATTCCCTTGATATCAACTCTTGCTACCGCGCAGTGTAACACCGTCTGACCATTGTTATTCATCTTATTAATGTCAGCTTTTTCCTCTACTAAAAATTCTACGATCTCTTTATGCCCATTTAAGACGGCTAGATGCAAGGGGGTATTTCCTGCTGAGTTCGCCGTATTAATATTAGCTCCGCGTTGTAGTAAAAGTTTTACTACCTCTAGATTCCCTTTACTAGCTGCAACGTGCAAAGGTGTTCCAAATTTTGGAAAACAATGATCCACAGGCAAATTATACGGCGGGTTCAACCAAAACTCTACCATCGCTTTGTTACCACTACAAACCGCTGTATGCACATATTGAGAATGAATCTTAACACCACTATTCAGCAAAAGAGCAACCATTTTTTTGTTGCCCTGACCTGAAGCATGCGCTAGACTCTCCATTAGTGATACACTCATATTGGGCGTAGTACTGGTAGCTTCTTGCTGAAGCAATAGCTTTGCTATCTCTTCCTTATTATCTCTCACCGCTATATCCAATGGAGTTAGTCCTTCTTTATTCCGCTTATGTGCTGAAGCGTTATATTCGAGTAATAGTTTAACTTGAGAGTTTTAAGTTCTCCGGCCAATTCCACGTAAAAACCAACCGATAATTCAACATAAAATTTGGT
>JAJXVU010000030.1 GCA_021781965.1 Pseudomonadota bacterium | reverse complement strand
GATCTAAATGTAAGAGCTCTTGTAAAAAACGTAAGAGCTCTTGTAAAAAACGTAAGAGCTCTTGTAAAAAACGTAAGAGCTCTTGTAAAAAACGTAAGAGCTCTTGTAAAAAATGTAAGAGCTCTTGTAGAAAACGTAAGAGCTCTTGTAAGAAATGTAAGCGCTCTTGTAAAAAATTCAAGTATGTCTTGAAAAATGTAAACGTTCTTGTGAAAAATTCAAATATGTCTTGAGAAAATAAAGAGTTCTTGTAAAAAATCTAATTATGTTTTAAAAATGGAAATAAATTTTTATGAAAATAAATTTTTTACAAAATTCTTGACGATCGATCTTTTTTGTAATACAATTGTCACGTTGGATATGCGATCGTGAAAAAGTGAATCTAATTTAAAGTCAATTTGTCTAGAAACAACTATAGGAGAGCTATCGTGAATTGTAAAAATAGTTTATCTGATTATAAAGTGTCAAAAATTTTTTATGATCTAGAAAGTTTAATGCGTAAGCTGGAAACAGTATCGGAAGCGATAGCATTAATGAAATGGAGCATTATACATGACGCATTATAAATGGTTAATTGAGGTTTTATTTAGTGGGTTGGGTACAGAAATCATAAGAACTATTTCTTTTAAAAAGCGGAAGCAGCATAATTTGCTTCAAAAGCAAAAATCTGGAAAAAACTCAATAAATTATCAGGCTGGACATAATGTGGAAATCAAAAAAACAGGAAATTCCAATGAGTAGCAATACGCAGGAGCAGAACTCAGGTAAAGATTCCACGAACGTGCAAGCAGGTAGAGATGTAATATTTACTGGCATTTCTTATGCTGACGTCCGTCAAATTTCTGAAGATGTATTTAAAAAAAATCTTCTAGAGTTGCAAGGAGAAGCACAAGTAATAGCCCAACAACGAGTAGACAAGTTAGTTGCAGATTATTTGGCCACACTTCAAAAGAAGGATATACCCTTAGATGAGATCAAAGATCCTGATATGCAATATACTTTGTTCTCAGCTCAGAGAGATTATGCTCGCATGGGTAGAGAAGATCTTAAAGAAATTCTCGTTGGTATTTTAGTTGAACGTACAAAAACTATTGATAATGACATGAAGAGAATTGTTCTTAACGAAGCTATTCAAGTTGCTCCTAAATTAACATTAAAACAGCTTAATTCTATTAGTGTTTGCTTTTTAATTGGATTTTCAATAGACAATTCTATTAATAGTGTTGAAGGTTTTAATAACTATCTAAAATTAAAAATACTCCCATTTTGCCAAGATCTTGCACATTATACATCAGATTATCAGCATATTGAATATGCCGGTGCTGGGGCAATTGCTACATTTAAGAATAATCTATGCTTTTTTTTAAGAAAAAATTATTCTGGAGTTTTATCTATTGGTTTTGATGAGGCTGTTATAGAATCACTAGAGTTCAATAAAGTACAACGCGAGAAGTTATTTATCCCTTGCCTAAGAGATAAGAAAAAATGGCAAATATCAGCAATCAATGATCAATATATCACTGATGTTGGTAATCAGTTAGGTTTAAACGAACAAAAAATTTCTGAATTAAAAAATTTGCAAAATAAATACCTTTTATCCGAAAAGATCCTGGAAGAAGAGTTAGCTCTACTCGATAGCTCATTCGCTGGGTTATTTCACATTTGGAACAATGTAGGTTTAGGACAGCTTCGATTGACTAGCGTTGGTATATCATTAGCCCACGCTAATATTAAAAGAACAATCGGAATTGATCTTGATTTGAGCATTTGGATTCAGTGATAATTCTATTAATGATAACAGTTACTGTGAAGAAAAGCGCAATAGCCATAGTAGAAACATTATTGCGCAGCATCTCTAACAAAAGCATCAATCTCTTCTTTTTTGGTATCAAACGACGTCATCAAGCGTACTTCGGATAATCGTTCATCCCACACATGAAAATGATAGCGAGTATGTAGTTTTTCAATGAGAGTCGTAGGCATGATTGCAAAAATGGCGTTGGCATCAACGGGTTGAGTAATGTGAATGGAGTTTATTTTTCTTAATCCTTGTGCCATATGCTGGGCCATGGCATTGGCGTGATGGGCATTATTCAGCCACAGATCATTAGACAGCAAGACTTGAAATTGAGCTGAGATAAAACGCATTTTGGATGCCAATTGCATGTTTTGTTTGCGTATATATAGAAATGATTTTGCCAATAGGGGATTCAAGAAAATGACCGCTTCGCCCATCATCATGCCATTTTTAGTACCGCCAAATGACAGCACATCCACACCAGCGACTTCTATAATCGTTTTTAAATCGGTTTGCAAACTCGCTGCTGCATTGGCAATGCGCGCGCCGTCCATATGTAAATATAATCCATGTGTTTTGGCAAAAGCCGAAAGTTCTCGTAATTCGTCTAAAGTATAAACGGTGCCATATTCCGTCGATTGGCTAATCGATATTACTCGTGCTTGCACATAGTGTTGATCACCCATGCGTTGCAGCTGTGCTTGTATGCCTTCGACAGTTATTTTTCCGTGTGTGGCCGGGACTAATAGCAATTTACACCCCGCTATTTTTTCAGGAGCACCACATTCATCGACTTGAATATGGGCCTTTTCGGCACAGATAACGGCTTCATGGCTTTGAGTCATGGCACATAAAGCGCTTACATTAGCTCCCGTGCCATTAAAGACAAAAAAGGCTTCGGCATGATTGCCCAGATGGTGCTTAAATTGCTGTATAGCGGCTTCTGTGGCGTCATCGCCACCATAAGCAACAGCAGGTCCTTTATTGGCAGCGCAAATAGCCTGCATTACTTCAGGATGAACGCCTGCATAATTATCGCTGGCAAAGTTAATTTTTTTCACGAATGAATTATTCCTTTTCACTGAATGAGCATATTCTTTTAATTGATATTGCTGGGCGGCTCACGAGCCGCCCTTACAACAGATTATCGCTATTACTTCGCTGTTGTGGCAGTGGTAGTAGCTGTTTTACTGGTTGTGGCTGTAGGCTTGGGAGTCGTGCTCTTTTTGGGGGCAGGAGCGGCTGCCGAGCTAGGCACGCTAATAGTATTATCCGGCACTATGCGCGTAGTTGGTCCATAAATGACCAATACACGTTGGTTCAGGCCTAGCTGCAGGTCTTGCTGCTGAGTAACAGCAATAGTCGAATTATTGTCCAGCTGAATGATGTACTCATAACCTACATCTTTACGTAGTTGCTTCTCGGCTTCATTGCCTATGAGGCCACCTACCAGAGCACCACCCGTAGCGCCCACGATATTCACAGCCGTACTACTGCCGATCAAACTACCCGCAGCACCACCAGCAACAGCACCGCCTACCGCACCTACGCCGCTATTTTGCTGTATTTTAACGGGGCGTATGGAGATAATAGTACCCTTGACGACTCGGCTGGCCACTCCTACGGTATTGCCGTTATAGGTATTGGGCGATATGCTAGGACCGCAACCGCCTAGTAAGGATGTTAAAGCGAGTGCTGAGCTGATAAGAAGGACTTTTTTACTAAACATTATTTTACCTCAATAATCTGATTATAGATTCCCACTTCAGGATTGGCGTTATTTTAAACAGATTAAGATTGTTTGTCAATAGCTTGAAAATACCCCCAATTATCCCCAAATTCAGCTATAACTATATTGATATATTTGAAGATGTGAAATCGGTTCGTAGGACAACCCCCGTGGTTACCCTGGTTAGGGCTGGCACGGGGGCCTGCCCCTACGCTAAGTTCTTTCCCACATCTTCATTGGTGACGAATATATACCGGTAACACGCTGTTTTTAGGGAAACTTTTATGGACATGAATCAATTTACACAATCCTTTTTAAAAGCCATAGAGCGGGCGCAATCTATTGCGGTGACGCAGGAGCACCAATTCATTGAGCCGCAGCATGTATTATTGGCTTTATTGGAAGCAGGTGGTACGGTGGGGCAGTTGTTAAACCAATGCGGTATTGCTTTACCTGCATTGCGTCAACGTTTAGATGAATTGGTAAAAAGTATGCCTCAAGTGGCTAATGTAAACGATGTGCATGTGTCACGGGATTTGCAACGCGTATTATTCGCCTGTGAAAAGTTAGCACTTGAACATCAAGATCAATTCATTTCTAGCGAATGGTTTGTTTTAGCCGTGTTAGATGTGGATTGTGCATTGAAAGATTTGCTGCAGGATTTATATAAAGGGGCTAAATTGGGGGGGAGTCTTAAAGATAAACTCACCCAGGCTATAGATAAACTACGACAAGGGGAAAAAGTGATGAGTGAAGGGGCTGAAGATGCACGTTTTGCATTACAAAAATATACCGTTGATTTAACGGCACGAGCTTTAGAAGGCAAATTAGATCCAGTCATAGGCCGTGATGCGGAAATTCGTCGCACCATTCAAGTGTTGCAACGTCGTACTAAAAATAATCCCGTCTTGGTCGGTGAACCCGGTGTGGGCAAAACAGCTATTGTGGAAGGCTTGGCGCAACGTATTATCAATAACGAAGTTCCCGAAGGCTTACGTAATAAGAAAGTCTTGGCATTGGACATGGGTGCTTTGGTCGCAGGCGCTAAATATCGCGGTGAATTTGAAGAACGTTTAAAAGCGGTATTAACCGAATTGAATAAACAAGAAGGGCAGGTGATCTTATTTGTAGATGAATTACATTTAATCGTCGGCGCGGGTAAGGCCGAAGGCGCAATGGATGCGGGCAATATGTTAAAACCGGCTTTGGCCCGCGGCGAATTGCATTGCATAGGTGCTACCACTTTAGATGAATACCGTAAATACGTGGAAAAAGATGCCGCCTTAGAACGACGATTCCAAATGGTATTGGTGGACGAGCCTAGTGTTGAAGATACTATTGCCATTTTACGTGGTTTAAAAGAACGGTATGAAATTCACCATGGGGTGGAATTAACCGATAGGGCTGTAGTCGCAGCGGCAACTTTGTCGCATCGTTATATTTCAGGCCGTAAATTACCCGATAAAGCCATCGATTTAATCGACGAAGCGATGAGCCATATACGCATGGAAATAGACTCCATGCCAGAGGAAATGGACAAAATAGAGCGCCGTTTAATTCAATTGAAAATCGAACGCGAGGCCTTGAAGAAAGAGAAAGATGAGGCTTCTAAAAAACGTTTGGAAGACTTAGAAGTTGAAATTAAAAAATTAGAACGCGAATTTGCGGACTTTTCTGAGGTGTGGAAGGCAGAGAAAGCCGCCATTCAAGGAACTAAAGGTATAAAAGAAAAACTAGAAAGTGCACGCATGGAAATGGAAAGCGCGCGTCGTGCCAATGATTTGGCCAAAATGTCTGAATTGCAATATGGCCGTATCCCTGAACTGGAAAAACAATTGCAAGCAGCAAGTCAGTTGGAAGCACAGCCTACACGATTGGTACGTACGGCAGTCACCGAAGAAGAGATCGCTGAAATTGTGTCTAAATGGACACACATCCCTGTTAGCCGCATGTTATCGGGTGAAAAAGAAAAATTGTTAGCGATGGAAGATGCCTTGCATAAACGTTTAGTGGGGCAGGATGAAGCCGTTTCGGTGGTATCCAATGCCATTCGTCGTTCGCGCGCCGGCTTATCCGATCCAAATCGTCCTATAGGATCATTTTTGTTTTTAGGACCTACGGGTGTAGGTAAGACTGAATTGTGTAAAGCCTTAGCGCAATTCTTATTTGATACTGAAGATGCTATGATCCGCATAGACATGTCTGAATTTATGGAAAAACATTCAGTCGCACGTTTAATAGGCGCACCTCCGGGTTATGTAGGCTATGAAGAAGGCGGTTACTTGACCGAAGCCGTACGTCGTAAACCGTATTCATTAATATTATTGGATGAAGTTGAAAAAGCGCATCATGATGTGTTTAATATTTTATTACAAGTCTTAGACGATGGTCGTTTAACGGATGGCCAAGGACGTACCGTTGATTTCAAAAACACGGTTATCGTCATGACATCTAATTTAGGCTCCATGCTAATACAAGAATGTGTACAAAAAGGCGAAACCGATTACGCCACCATAAAGGCCAAAGTGATGGAAGTAGTTTCCGAACATTTTCGTCCAGAATTCATTAATCGCTTAGATGAGATGGTGGTTTTCCATCCCTTAAGCGAGGTGCAAATCGAACATATTGCAGGCTTGCAAATTGAGCGTTTAGCACAACGTCTGAAACACAACGATATTGTTTTAGAATGCGATAAAAAAGTGTTGGATTATTTGGCAGAGCGCGGCTACGATGCCTTGTATGGTGCGCGTCCGTTGAAACGTACGGTGCAACAGTATTTGGAAGACCCTTTGGCGCAACATTTGTTAAAGGGTGATTATCTGCCTGGTGATACAGTAAAAGTTTCGGTTAAGGGCGATGTATTGCAGTTTGATTGTAAAAGAGAAAAGTAATGTTTTTACCGTAACTACTCGTACCTTGTAGTAAGAAAAACGTATATCGGATACATTAGAGTATATTTACTCTAACCGCTCCCTAACGGTCGCGGCTCGGTTCATCCATTTGTAACTGAGCCGCGACCGAAAGGGCGCGGATGTTAGAGAGCAGTTACCTTTTACCCGGTACTAGGTATCGTCAACACTTGACCTATCTTTAGATGATCATTTTTCAAATGATTCTCTTTACGCAGAGTACTAACGGCGATACCTTCTTTTTTAGCGATAGAACTTAAGGTGTCGCCAGCTTTAACATGATACGTATCGCCAACGTTGTTTTCGGCTACATTGGGTGTCTTATCGGCCGAAGCTTGTACGGCTTCAATCTTAGGTGTTGTGGCATCGCTACTTTCAGGCGCGTTTAATTGTAATATTTGGCCGGTATGCACAACGCTATTTAAGCTTAAGCTATTCCACTTGAGCAAATCATTTAACTTAACATGGTTGTGAGCAGCGATTTTACTGAGGGTATCGCCATTTTCTACTTTATAGCTTACCGTTGTATTATGGTTGGTTGCTGGGCTTGCATCGGTTGCTGTAGCAGCAGGTATGGGCATTTGTACCGCTACGGTTTTACCCTGAGCATCCATATTCTGTTTAAAGGTTTGTACTTTTTCTACGGGAATTAATAAGTGCTTAGGCGCATTGGTTGCAACTTGTTTTTGATTATAGCCGGCATTTAAATTATAAATGTCGCTTGCGGGGACTTCAGATAATTTAGCTACTTTGGATAGAGTAATAGGATCACTTACATCTACTTTGGCAAAATAAGGTTCATTGGGAACATTCGGCAGCTGGATCCCATATTTTTCAGGATTGCTGATGATGGCTGCAATGGCCAATAAGCGTGGCACATATTGTTTAGTGGTTGCCGGTAAATGCAGCGACCAAAATTCAGTGTCGCCGTGAGCACCTTTATTGGCTTTATCGGCATTTAAAACCGTTCCGGGACCAGAGTTATAAGCGGCTATAGCGAGTAACCAATTGTCATCAAAAATATTATCCAAATACCCTAGATAGCTTAATGCCGCTTGTGTAGAGCTGACTACATCGCGTCGTCCATCAAACGAGGCGTTTTGTTTTATACCTAATCTAGAACCGGTCTGCGGCATCAATTGCCATAAACCAGAAGCGCCTTGAGAATAGGCAAAGGGATTATAAGCGCTTTCAATAATGGGCAATAGCACCAATTCACCCGGTAAGCCTTTTTCTCTTACTTGCTGATGTATGTAATATAGATAAGGAGCCGCTCGTTCAGCTATTTCGGTTAATGATTTTGAATGATGTTGATACCAACGGATCTGTTGTTGTACCTCTGGGGTATTTTCATATTCCGACAGAGTAAAATCTTGGGCGATTTGTTTCCATATATCTTGCGAGCTATTATTTTTTTCCTTACTACTTTTAAAGAAAATAGAGGCTTCTGCCTGTAAAGGAGAGATAAGGGTTAATAAGCCTAAGGTACTCATCGTTAATACGAAACTGATTTTGAGCTTATGCCTTAAACGATGCGAAATGGGGCGTTTTTTATTGCTTAGAACTAGACCGGATAGCAAGTAATTAGGGGGCTGATTTTGCCTCTCATGCTGTGTCACCTGAAGATGTAGGAACATTAAACTCACCCCAACTGGTTGATTTTTAACTAAAAATAAAAATACAGACCATAAGTTGTATAATATTAAAGCAACATTCTACCCGGTCTGGGTGTTTTTTGCAACTTTAGTGACTAGGAATTGTTAAGGCTTGGCCTACCTTTAAGTGGCCACTTTTTAAATGATTGGCTTTACGTAAGCTGGTCTCAGTGACACCTTGTTTTTTGGCTATAGAGGCTAAGGTATCACCGGTTCTAACTTTATAAGCACTGCTATGACTTGCTTTGGTTGTGGTCGGCGCTGCGTATAAAGTTGTTTCAACTCGTTTTTGTGTAGGAGTGGTGATTTTGTTTGCTGCTGTGTTTAATTTTAGTAACTGACCCTTATGCAATACACTTTTACGAGTCAAGTGATTCCATTTGACTAAGTCATTTAAATTAACATGATTATGTACAGCCACCTTACTGAGCGTATCGCCTGCGGCTACTGTGTAGGTTGCCATTGTATTATTATCAACAGGAGGAGTAGCACTTGTATCTACGTTTACCGGAGCAGGGGCGGGGGTTGTATTGGTGTTTACGGATGGAGATGTAGACGTTGTATCTGTGGCTGTAGGCATTTGTACTGTAACCGTTTTGCCTTGTGCATCCATATTTTGTTTAAAGGTGTCTACTTTTTCTATAGGGATTAATACATGCTCGGGGGTAGTAGATGTATTTTGTGTACCCTTGTAGCCTGGATTTAAGTTGTGAACTTCATCTACAGATGTATCAGATAATTGGGCAACTTTAGATAACGGCATAGGCTTGCTTACGGCCACTTTGGCAAAATAAGGTTGATTGGGAACATTCGGCAGCTGGATACCATATTTTTCAGGATTGCTGATGATAGCCGCAACTGCCAATAAACGCGGTACATATTGTTTAGTTTCTTTTGGTAAATGCAACGACCAGAATTGACTGTTGCTGTGATCGCCTTGATTGCTTTTATCGGCTTTTAATACTGTCCCAGGACCAGAGTTATAAGCGGCTAAGGCTAGTAACCAGTTTTTATCAAAAATTTTATCTAAATAATCTAAGTAACTTAATGCCGCTTGTGTAGAACTGACGACGTCACGTCGTCCATCAAAACCAGAATTTTGTTTTAAACCTAAGTCAGAACCCGTTCCGGGCATCAGCTGCCATAGACCAGCAGCACCTACATGAGAAGAGGCAAAAGGATTATAAGCACTTTCTATGATAGGTAATAGCACCAATTCACCGGGCAAACCCTTTGCTTTGACTTGTTGATGTATATAATAAAGGTAAGGTGCGGCTTTGGTAGCGATATCAGACAAATCTTTGGGGTGATCTTGATACCAGCGAATTTGTTGCAATACTGCCGGGTTATTGGCATAAGCAGATAATGTAAAATCCTTAGTAATTTGTTTCCATATACTTTGAGATCTATTCTGCGTATTCAGAAAACCACCTTTAGGTACTGTTTTCTTCTTACTGCTTTTATAAGGTTTATAGGGTGCAGAGAGATCTCCCTGCACGGGTGGCATGAGTGCCAATATACCCAAAGCGCCTGCACCTAAAGCCAAACCAATCTTGACATGGTTCTTTAAACCATAAAATAGCGATCGTTTTTTATAATCGCCATTCCCAACCAGATGCGCCGCAGATACATTTGCATGGGCTGCATAGGGTTTTTTATTAAAGTAATTAGGAGGCTGATAGTCTTTCTCATTTTGCGAAGCTTTATGATGCTGTGACATGATGTTTTACCTCATGTGGCTGTTTTTTAAGGAAAAGTAGAAATACAAGCCACAAACTGTATAATACCTATACAACAGTTTAACCTTTTTATGACCATTTTGCAAATTTATAGTACCAACCGGTAAAATATTGTACAGCACTTAAGAATTTCTTAATAATTATGGCGTACAATTCTGGTTCTATTTTGGTGGGCAATTGTTTATTTTTAAGTAGATGGTCGTTAGCTAGTTTAATTATCAAATGAAATAATCTGAAATAATCTTGGTGGAGGAATAATTATCATGAGCGCAACTATTAACGATCAAGCTCAACAGCTGCAGCAACAGAAATATATAAAAACTTCTTATAGAGAGTTCAAGTTAGAATTCGGAATCAAGATTAAAGATGCATCTGCCAAAAATCTGAGTCATTTGAAGGAATCATTAGGGGATCTTTCTGCAGAAGAAATAGTATTGCAAGAAATAATTACAAGCAACCTAACCGCCCGACATAAAACAAATTACTGGCGAGACATTCAGGAAGCGGGTAGCTTGTTATCTGTTCGAGAACGTGAGGAACGCACACAAAAAAATGCTGTGAGTCATACCGCTAATATAGCAGGGACTAATAATGTTTTTTTTACGATTGGTTTGGGAGAGCATAAAACACCTTCTTTTTTAGATGACATAAAAGGCGGCCATATCATAGAGTTAAGGTTGAAACCTTTATTTGAGAAAGATAATTATAGTATAAGTGGTATGTTTGTTTCTGGTCATCTAAGTGATTATAGACAAGAAACCACTACACGCCCTATATATATGGGGGATACTTTCTTTCGATTTACTCATGAGGACCTGCGAAAGGAGAAAGTATACACTTATAGAACCGATGGTGGCAAAGAAACAGTGCGCACGGTGCCAATGGCAGATGAAATATTTTGTGGGAAAGATATTCTGGATGGATTAGCGTTGACATTTATTGAACATTTAAGGTTTATCGGCGGTAGCTATCGGCAGCATATTTTTAAAATAATCACTAACCCGGAGATCTCGACAGAAGAAAAAATAAGAATATTATCGATTGCTATGCATTATATCATGCCAGGTTGGATCTATCCTGAAGGAAAAATTCCTGGGGAGTTGCCTTTAGCTATAGAAAATGGCGTTATTCAAAACCCGAACATTTTAATTAGGGATTGTTCCAAACAGAAAGAAACATTAGACAGGTGGGGTGTCAGCGGATTCTGGTTTAAGCGGTTTATTATGAATCCAGCTGAACATGCAGACATGTCAATAGAAGAAAAAAAAGAGCTGCTTAACCGCAACATTGAATACCTAACCCGTTTGAAAAAATATAAGAGGGGGGTAGCTGAACCATTAGCGCGCGCAGCTATGGAAAATAATCTGGAAATGGTAAAAATATTACTAGAGCTTAAAACGCCCGATAGCAGAGATCCTATGATAATGCGCATGGCAGATCCCAATGGTGGCTGGTATCCTGCTTTTAGTCAATATACCCTTATCCAGAGCCTTTGCACTAAAGGTCACTATGAAATATTAGAAACCTTAATTCAAGCAGGTGCAAGAGTAACAGGAAGGCAGGCCCCTTTTCTTTTGCATTTAACGGCATCAGGCACAGATAAAGACAACCCCGAACGACTTGTAAATAGAAAAAAATGTTTTAAAATTCTTCTTGAGAATGGAGCCCATTTCGAGGAAGAAAACTTAAATAAAACGCCTCTAATAAATTTTGTGACTAGAGGTGATTTAGAAAGTGTCATGCTATGTATTCAATATAAAGCAGATGTAAATAGACGCTTTCAGAAGTTTTATGTTAGCTCATTTGCTGGCAGCGGTAATGTGGCTTCTAAAAAGAATGGTTATACAGCATTACATTTTTTGATGGTATCCAAAAATAAAATTTATCAGGGTGAAGCAGGAAAGAAACTGAGACTAGATATAGCCGCTTATTTTATAGAAGCAGGCGCTGATCTGAGCATTAAGGCGGATAATGGTGCGACGGTGCTTTCTTTAGCGAAAGAACACGGACATGAGGATATTATTGATTTGTTAGCCAAGATGGATATTAGTAGCGATACAGCTGGTCCGTCGCATGAAACTTGTCATAAATATGTACGTGCTGTCGTGAGTATTCTTATTGGCAAAAATGCTGATGGGCGGGATGTTGTTATTGCAGGCAAGAAAAGGAATTCAGATGGTAGTATACGACAACGATATCTTGCTCCAGGCGGTTTTGTAGATTCCACAGATAAAACAGTGATTGCTGCAGCATTGAGAGAGTTAAAAGAAGAAACTTATATTGATTTGAGACAGGAAGTGGCTACTAAGCAGGTGGAAGCGTCTGTCCTGTATACCTACGAAGGCGTTGATGTAACGCTTTCAGGAATGCGCACACATCATACCATAAGCTATGTTGTATTCCATATAGGCACATTATTGCCAGGTAAAAAATTTGGCTCTAGGGATGATTTACATGAGGTAAGGGCTATTCCTTTGTCTCAAATTCAAGCAGATGAGTCTAAGCCTATTAACAGAAAATATTTTTTTGTAGCAGAAGATGGCCAAGAAATACCCATCATGGCCAGTAATGCGCTTATTTTTATGCAGTTAAGGCAATCGGAAAATACCTTATCATTATCTTCTGAGATGCAAAGTCACCTGGCCGAATTTTCTAGCGTAGAAATATCAGGTCATCAACAATTAGTTTCAGCCGCAAAAGAGGGAAACCTAGAGCGCGTAACTTATCTGTTGAAAACATTTGGGCTCTCTGCAGAACACGAAAAAAATTATCCGCAAGCACTTCATGAAGCTGCACGTTCAGGGCAATTAGCAGTCGTAAAAATTTTAATAAAAAGTGGCGCATCGATTAGCGCTCAAAGTTCTGTTGTTTATTCAGAAAAAATTTCTATATTTAAACATTTCAGTGTGCTTTCTGCGGCAGCATTGGGTGGTAATATGGAAGTGTTTGAATATTTATATAATCAGCTGCTAGGTAATGCGCAATTAATGGAGGTCAATCCTATACTGGTCAATGCCCTAAGCTCAGCTGCTTATGCTGGTCATGTTGATATTGCACGGTTTATTCTAAAAAAAGCGGCCATTAAAGTGGATGATATAGACCGGAATGAGTGGGTTCGCTATCCTCTTACCTGGGCAGCTAGTCAGGGCAAAAAAGACATGGTCGACTTTTTAATTAGTAATGGTGCTGATGTTAATGCGGCCTGTAGTTATGATCCGTTTACGGCCCGTGTGGGCTCTACTGTACACCCATCTCCTATTATAGTTGCAATAGAACGCGGCCATAGCGATATCGCTAAGTCCCTCATGTGTTTACCACAAACAAATATCAATAGACATTGGGTGACTCAGAATCAGAAATTTGAAACTATTGCTAGCCCCTTATTTGCAGCAATCGATAAAGGTGATGAAGAATTAGTGCAATGGATTTTAGATAACACAGAAATTAATCTGGATACTAAGAATGCTAAAAACCAAGTAGCCCTAGAATTTGCTATGGATACAGGTAAAGCTAAAATAGCGATAAAAATTATTCAGAAAATGATTTTGAATAGAATTGCTAAGAGTTTATGGGTGGATGTCTCAGAACTCAGCTCAGAAATTGGGTTAGATGAAAATAACAAACTAACAGTTCATATACTCGTTAATAATATAAACATAGCGCAAAAGATTGAAAAACAATATAAGGCAACATTAAAAGAATCTAAAGCTCTTGATTGTTATGTGCTGCGCTTTGGTGATTACAGATTAAAAAAGGCAATGGGAGAAAAGATAGGTGGGGAATTATATAGATTGATTGTTAGTATGTATGAAAAAGATCCCTCAATAGTGGCAGAATCACGACTGCTAGAATCTGTTAATGGCAAAGAATCCAAAAGTATTAGTGCTGCGAGTACAACTATACCTCCAATGGGTTTATCATCACAGGGTGATGTAGGTAGTGGTAGCTCTTTTTTCAACCCATGTTTAGAACCACCGTCTCAAAAGACACAAAAAACGCCGGATAGCATACCAGAGCAATCAATGGAAGTAGCAGTGGCTCAGTGCGAAAAAGAAACTGTGGCTGCTAGCACGGTTATGCCCCTTTCGACGGATTCACAACCTCCAATAGTGAGTAGTGTTTTTTTCACAAGATGTCCACCATCTGGGCAGCCCCCCTCGGATATAAATCAAAAGGAATCGTCTTGTACATTGAGCTAATGTAGATGTAAAAAAGAACATAGGGGTAGGCCACCATGCCTGTCTGCTGGAGGTAATCGCCCACTGGATCGGGAAGCATATAGAGCTAAGAAATGACCACTAAGTTGGGCTATTTAAGCAGAGCCTTTATCCTTATATAGGGCCAGGCGCATTTGCCTGCGGGTTAAGGCTTCATTAAAACGCCTTTTTTCGTCGTCATCATGTAACGTTAAGGCAGGAATGGGGATGGGTTTTTGGTGCTCGTCTATGGCAACCATAGTAATGTAGCAAGTATTGGTATGGCGAATTTCCCCTGTTTTTAAGTTTTCAGTGGTGACACGGATGCCTATTTCCATCGAGGTTTTACCTACATAATTAACACTAGCATAGCAGGTTAATAATTCGCCTACATAAATGGGCTCTTTAAAAAAGACTTGATCCACAGATAAGGTTACTAAATTTAAGCCACAATAACGTGCACCACACACGTAAGCAACCCGGTCTAAAAAACCTAATAACCAACCCCCATGTACATTACCCAAAAAATTGGCCATTTGTGGCACCATAATTTCAGACATTACGACCGTACGGCTTCTTTCTTTGTTCATAATTTGCTCCTGTCAGCATGATATGTATAATTTTAGCATTAATTGTACAAATTAACGAATCTACTAGAAACGGTATGGCATTTGCGCAATTTTCAGGGCGCTCGCGTGACCGGGCCCGACCAGCGGGGAGCTATAATGCTGAACCCTGGATATAGCTGAGCATAGATATGACACAGAAAAATCTATTTTGCAAAAATACCAGATCCAGGTATACTAGCGCCATCGATAGTATAACTTTGGACAGATATGAAAGTCTTAGTGGCCCTCAAACGAGTCGTTGATCCTTATGTCAAAATTCGTGTCTGCACAGATGGTAGCGGTGTAGAAACAACCAACGTCAAAATGAGCACTAACCCCTTCGATGAAATTGCTATAGAAGAAGCCGTGCGTCTAAAAGAGCAAGGTTTGGCGACTAGCACCACAGTTGTCGCCATAGGCAGCGTGGCAAGCCAGGAAAATCTGCGCGCAGCACTGGCCTTAGGTATAGACAATGCTTTGTTTGTACCTTGCGATGAAATGCTACAACCTTTAGCAGTGGCACGCATTTTACAACAGATCGTTGTACGCGAAGCCGCGCAATTGGTTATCATGGGTAAACAAGCCATAGACAACGATAACAATCAAGTGGGACAAATGCTAGCGGCGCTACTGTCATGGCCACAATGCACCTTTGCCAGTGCAGTTAAGATACTAGATGGTGGAACTTCGGTAGAAGTAACGCGCGAAATCGATGGTGGTTCAGAAGTGCTATCAGCCTCTTTGCCTGCAGTAATTACCACTGATCTGCGTTTGAATACACCGCGTTATGCTTCATTACCCAATATTATGCGTGCCAAACAAAAGCCATTGACAACGCTCAGTTTGGAAGAATTGGCAGTGACTACACAAACAGCTTTTGAAGTATTATCCGTGGCGGCGCCTAAAGTGCGTAAAGCAGGGGTTATGGTGGATTCAGTCGATGACCTGTTGGATAAATTAAGAAACGAGGCGAAGGTGATAGCATGAAAATATTGGTCGTTGCTGAACACGATAATCGGGAATTAAAAGCCAGTACGCTCACGACTATTGCTGCTGCAGAACAATTGGCTTTATCCATAGAAGTGCTGGTCGCAGGTTATAAATGTCAGGCTGTTGCTGAAAAGGTATGCGCTTTAACAGCAGTTAGCCGTGTTATCATCGCCGATCATGAAGTTTACCAAGATCAATTGGCTGAAAACGTAGCCTTATTATTACAATCCTTAAGCACAGGGTACAGCCATATTTTAGCGCCTGCATCTACCTTTGGAAAAGACGTATTGCCGCGATTGGCGGGGTTATTGCAAGTGAGTATGGCCTCAGACATTATTGAAATCGTAGATGCGAATACTTTTATACGCCCTATTTATGCGGGGAATGCTTTGGCTACAGTACGTTTGCACGATGCTATACGTTTGGCCACAGTGCGCAGCAGTGCGTTTAATGCAGCAATTACTACAAAAGCAGAACCAGCTGAACTGAGCGTGTGCGATACAGTCTATCCTTTAGAAAAAACAAAATTGGTTAAAAGACTAGAAAGCAAAAGCGAGCGTCCTGAATTAGGACAAGCTAAAGTGGTCATTTCTGGTGGCCGCGGCTTACAAAATAAAGAAAACTTCGCTTTAATAGAACAATTAGCGGATAAACTCAATGCTGCCATAGGCGCATCGCGTGCGGCGGTGGATGCGGGCTTTGTACCCAACGATTATCAAGTAGGACAAACCGGCAAAGTAGTGGCCCCCGATCTATACATTGCCATAGGGATATCCGGTGCGATACAACATTTAGCCGGCATGAAAGATAGTCGTGTTATCGTTGCCATCAATAAAGATGCCGAAGCCCCTATTTTTCAAATAGCCGATTATGGCCTAGTGGGCGATTTATTTAAAATTATCCCCGAATTGTTAACGAAATTACCCTAAGTTTATATAAACAGGAGCAACAAAATGCGTATTGGTTTACCCAAAGAAATTAAAACCCTAGAGAATCGTGTGGCTTTAGTGCCCTCCAGCGTGCACGAATTAACGCGTTGTGGCCATGAAGTTTTCGTGGAAACGAATGCGGGTTTAGGTATAGGCATTAGCGATGCAGAATATATGGCTGTAGGCGCTAAAATTCTACCCCGAGCAGCGGATGTTTTTTCTTCTGCTTCATTGATCGTTAAGGTCAAAGAGCCACAACCGATTGAATGCAAAATGCTAACTAAAGATCACACTTTATTTACCTATTTACATTTAGCACCGGATCTCCAACAAACTGAATTATTGGTGGCATCACAGTGCTGTGCCATTGCTTATGAAACGGTGACTGATGCTTACCAAGGTTTGCCTTTATTATCGCCTATGAGTGAAGTTGCGGGGCGCATGGCTATTCAAGCAGGTGCGCATTGTTTAGAAAAACCTCAAGGTGGTAGTGGTGTACTATTAGGTGGTGTTCCAGGTGTGGCTTCGGCCAAAGTGGTTATATTGGGTGGTGGTGTAGTAGGCACAAATGCAATTCGTATGGCCATAGGTCAAGAAGCACACGTTACTGTAATCGATAAATCTTTAAAACGTTTAAAAGAATTAGATTTACAATTTGCCTCTAGATTAAATACGCTCTATGCCACAGCACATGCTATAGACAAAGCAGTAGTGAATGCCGATTTAGTCATAGGTGCAGTATTAGTTCCCGGTGCGGCAGCACCGCGGTTGGTAACACGTGAACAGTTAAAGCGAATGCGTAAGGGTTCAGTTTTAGTCGATGTGGCCATCGATCAAGGCGGTTGTTTTGAAACTAGCCGACCTACTACGCACGCAGAACCTACTTATGAAGAAGAAGGGATCATTCATTATTGCGTAGCCAATATGCCCGGTGCTGTGCCGCGTACGGCCGCTTTCGCTTTAAATAATGCAACTTTGCCATTTGTATTAGAATTAGCGAATAAAGGTGTGAAACAAGCCTTGTTGGAAGATCCGCATTTGTTGAACGGTCTTAATGTCTATCATGGCCATATTACTTATAAAGCAGTTGCTGAAGCCTTCAATAAAACCTATGTTCCGGCCTTAGAAGCCTTATGTGGTTCTGACTAATGCCAACGCAAAACCCATATTGCACACAACCTGCATCCCAATCTGGGCTTTGCTGCGTTTCTAGATGAGAGGACAGGCTAATGCTAGTATTTAAAGCTTATGAAGAAAATGCCCAAGCAACGCCTATACGCGTTTTAACTGCAGCGGCCTATGAAGCTTGGTTAAGCAAGCAGAGTGCGCACACACACAAATGGTTGCTGAGCAGCCGTTTTGTGGCTGAAAATGAAAAGTGGACTTATATCACGAATGCAGAGGGCGCTGTTACAGAAGTGCTGCTCATTTGCGATAACCCCGAAAAACGCTTGAGTGGTGCTGCCATGGCAACCCAATTACCTGTGGGCGATTATGTTTTTCTACGTGATGGCTTAAGCGCTGCCGCCTTGTGTCAGTTAGCCATTAGTTGGGGATTGGCGCAGTATCAATTTAGTCGTTATCGTACTCTGAATCTAAAAGAAAAGCCATGTTTAACTATTCAAGAAAGTGACCGCTTAGCGGTACAATGGGTAGAAAGCATTACGCTGGTTCGTGATTTAGTCAATACACCTGCAGAAGATTTAGGTCCTGCAGAATTAGCCAGTTATTGCCGCGATTTTTGTAAGCGTTTTTCTGGTACTATGGAAGAAATTATCGGTGCTGATTTATTAACGCAAGGTTATACACTGACTCATGCCGTAGGTAGGGGCAGTGATTGTGAACCTCGATTCATCGATATGCGTTTGGGTAGACCACAAGATCCTTTGTTGGTTTTGATTGGTAAAGGAGTCTGTTTTGATTCGGGTGGTCTAGACATCAAATCTGCCGATAATATGTTCTTGATGAAAAAAGATATGGGCGGCGCGGCGCATGTTTTAGGTTTAGCGCAGATGATTTTATTACAAAAATTGCCTATACAGCTGCGTATTTTAATTCCTGCAGTTGAAAATGTGATCAATGCTAATGCGTTTAAGCCTGGCGATGTATATACCGCACGCAATGGGATATCGGTGGAGATAGGGAATACCGATGCCGAAGGGCGTCTTATTTTGGCGGATGCTTTATTGGCTGCGGCTACATCGGAAGAAGCACGTTTGGTGATTGATATTGCCACTTTAACGGGTGCAGCACGTGTGGCCTTAGGGCCGGATATTCCAGTATTTTTTTGTAATGACCGCCAAATGCAAGCCGACATCATGGCAGCCAGCGATGAAACGGGCGAATGCTTATGGCCATTGCCTTTACACGCTGCTTATAAGGATTACTTAAAAAGCCCTGTTGCCGATATTAGCAATAGTGGTGGTTCATATGCCGGAGCTATTACTGCAGCCCTTTTTTTAGAAGAGTTTGTACCTAAGACCATACCCTGGGTCCATATAGATTTAATGGCATATAATCTTAATAGTCAGCCTGGCCGGCCACAAGGTGGAGAGGCTATGGGCTTGAATGCGCTATTGATGTTCATAAAGCGTTTAATGATTAAAAAATAGAACAAGGTTAGCCAGGGATGAGACAAAATATAAAGTTTTCTACTGCGTCATCTTGCTTATCATTAGCGCTGTCTATGATGTATTGTACAGCTGTTTTATCGTATGTGAATGCGGTATTTTTAGGCGTATATCCACTGAAATATCTTGCTTATTTTTACTTGAGCGCAGCCGCTTTATTCATTACAGTAACGGTATTGACTGCACCCTATTTTACCTATCAATCTAGAAACGCCACTAAGATAGCACTGCTTTTTTGTATGGTTATTATTGGCTGTGCCTGGTATTGGAACAGCTCTATGATACTATTTCCATGGTATCCATTTGCTTTGTGTGCCTTTTTAGTGGCAAGTGGAAAATTTTTAATGCAAACTTATTGGAATATAGTCAGTCAAGTATTGTATATCCGTGAATTTAAAAGAAACAGCAATATTTTAGGAGGGTCTATTGCTGCGGGTGGGATATTGATGGGCTTGCTTGGACCCATGATTATAGAAAGATTCAATGTAGTAGGGTTATTATTGGCAATAGTTGTTTTTTTATCAATCAATCTATTGTTATTGCATACTATTGTTCTTCCTAACATTACAGATGGATCTGAGCTATTAACAACATCAGCGACACGGCAACCGTTTCATTATCAATATAGCTTGCAGAAGCTGCTTATGCTTTTTGCATTAGTGACTTTGATTTTCTCCACCCTAGTCGATTATATATTCAAATATCAAATGAAAATATCATTTGAGGCCGATAAAATTGCCATCTATAGCAGTCGGTTGGCTGCTTTAAGCTATACTATTACGCTCTTATTAGAGTTTTTTTATGTCAAAAAAATCTTGCAAAAATTTGGCTTGCGAGCATTTATGCTACAAGTTCCTTTTGTATTCATGGCCCTTGCGTTAATCGTTGCGTTTAAACCAAACTTAATCACAATTAGTTTGTTATGGGTTATATATAATGTGGCTAATTTATCCGTTTTAGATCTCGCTTTTCAATTATTGGGAAATGCTTTACCGGAGCGGATTCGTGGAATCAGCCGATTAAAAGCAAAAGGGGTTGGTTTACTCTTTGGTTCTATCATTTCTTCAGGACTGGTATTTTTCTTATCAAGCAAAGCTAGCCCTGTGGCCATTAGCTTGTCTTTTGCACTTTTTGTGGTAGTTTTCATTGTGCTGGTACAGCGTATTGTAAAAGCTTATTATCAAAGCTTGGAACGTAATTTAAGAGAACATCATATTTTAGACTTTGAATCGCTTGCTTTGGTCGAAAATACTGAACAATGGAATGAAACGGTTCAAAAATTTTTTGATAGCAAAGATATTTCTGTTAAGTTAATTGGCTATGAATTGTTAAGAAAAAAACATCCAGTCTTGAATGAAATAATAGATAAAGTGAGTCAAGATTTACAAGATAATAATCCAACTCTCCGCATCGAAGCGGCTAAAATATTAGCTTTAAATATGAATGAGAAATATTTTACAAAGCTTAGTGACAGATTAGCAGTTGAAAGTGATGCTGAAGTGATTTGGTGGATTTTCCAAGCATTTATGAACTGGCGGAAGGAAGCGGTATTAAGTATCGCTAGAACCTATTCAAATGCAGAGGGAGAATTAGTGCAAGCGGGTAGAATCGGTGTTCTGATAAAGTTTGGCAATATAACAGAGGTGATTTTGGCATTGAATCATTTGGTGACGATGATTAATTCACTTGATCCTATGGTGCGTATGAGTGCAACTCGGATATTGTCTTTGTTTGATTTACAAAGTTCAGTGGATAGTTTGTCTGGTTTGATGGTCGACCCCAATTTGCATGTGAGCATTATAGCGATTCAGTCGGCTTTAGAACATCCTAAGAAAGATTATATTGCGCCTTTAATTCAACAGATGGGTATTAAAAATGTAGCTTATTATGCCCGTAAAGCCATATCAACTTATGGCGTAGATATTATCCCGGCTTTGGTTGCACATATAGGCAGTGCCAATAATCCTGTTTTTCATCGATCTGCTATTCATTGTATTGCCAATATGCCGGGTGAAATTGCTGAAAGAACTTTAGAGCAATTGATGTCCTCTGACAATACATCTGTACGTAATTATACTGTGAAGGCTATTGCATATCGAGCATTGACCATTGAATTGAGTGATGATTTTTTGCATGCCATTAGAAAACGGTTGCAAACAGAAAAAAAGCATATTACCTACTATAAGCAATTATTGACACTAGAACTAACTTCATTCGAAAGACAAGAAGTCAAAGCTCTACTATACAGCACCGTGTATAGAGTATTGTATTTGTTTTCCATAGATGCGCCGCAAAAATTAATGCCGATTATTTCTTTGATTTTAGATGCGATTGTGCAAAGCAATTTCTCAAATCTTTTTCAAGAGAAAATTGAACTCTTGGATAATTACTTACGCAACACGCATGATAGGTTATTCTTGTTGGAGTTGTTTGACGAATCGAAGGTGGCTGCCGTCGATGAGGCTCTACTTTTATCTAGAGACAAACTAGGCCCATGGTTGTCTACTGTATTTTCTGTTAAGTTTTTAACGAATGAGGGTGCTCCTATGCATGATTTAGAAAAATTAGTGGTATTGCGCGGTTGTGATTTATTTAAAAATTTACCAGCAGATATTTTATTGCTATTGGCTGAACGGCTAGAAGTGGTGTTAATAGTTAAAGAAAGCATTTTATTTAAAGAAGGCGATCTTCCTGGCGATCTCTATATTGTTGCTGAAGGAGAGATCGATATTATGCATGATAAGCAACTGATTGCCCGTAAGAAAAAGTTTGATTTTATCGGCGAGTTAAGTATTTTGGATGATAAACCCAGAACGGCTACCGCCATAGCCTCAACAGATGTGGTGGTTTTAAAAATGAGCAAAATAGAGTATGATCGGATCTTAGATGATTTCCCAGATATATTACGTACTATAGCTCAGACTCTTTTAGGGTATTTGCGACAGTATCAAAGTTAGCCTTATAAAATAAAAGTGAGTATTATGACATCCAAAAAAAGTATGAATATTGCGATTCTCTCCCTAAACGACGAGTTGTATTCAACGCGTCGTTTAGTCGAAGAAGGGAAAAAAAGAGGGCATTGTATTACCGTGGTCGATTATTTGTCGTGTTATGTCAATATCACGCCATCTGGAGCCCATGTCTATTATAAAGGCGAAAAACTAACAAATTTTGATGCCGTTATCCCACGTATTAGTGCCAAACGTACCTTTTACGGTACCGCTATTGTGCGACAATTAGAAACGAAGGGTATGTATTGCATCAATTCAGCTTTATCCATTACGCGCGCGCGGGATAAACTACGATCTTTACAATTGCTCTGCAGGAAGGGGGTAGGCATGCCGATTACGGGACTTGCACACCAATCTAAAGACATCAGCTCGCTGATAAAAATGGTGGGGGGGCCGCCTGTAGTCATTAAATTATTGGAAGGCACGCAAGGTGTGGGTGTAGTGCTGGCAGAGTCCTATGCAGCTGCATCTAGCGTGATGCAAACTTTAATGGGGTTAAATGCAAATATCATTGTGCAGGAATTTATTTCTGAAGCCAATGGTGAAGACTTAAGGTGCTTGGTTATTGGCAATAAAGTGGTTGCCAGCATGTTGCGTAAAGCCCAAAGTGGCGAATTTCGCGCTAACGTGCACCAGGGCGGCAGCGCTCATTCTGTTAAATTAGATGCCATTGAAAAGGAAACAGCAGTCAAAGCCAGCAAAATTATGGGGCTTAATTTAGCGGGTGTGGACATACTGCGTTCTAAGCGAGGGCCACTCGTATTAGAAGTGAATGCTTCTCCTGGATTAGAAGGCATAGAAACTTCCACCGGTAAGAATGTAGCTGGGATGATTTATGCCCATATTGAAAAAAATGCTAAGCCTTTGCATCCGGATAAGCCTTATCATGGTTAAGTTGGTTAAAAAATTGTTGTTGGGTTGGCAAGAATGGTGCGGTTTACCTTTATTGGATATACCCTATATTAAAGCAAAAATTGATACCGGTGCAAAAACATCAGCCTTACACGCTTTTAATATAACGCCATTTATGCAACACAAACAAAAATGGGTCGAATTTGAAATTCACCCTCTACAAGGCAGCCATAAAATCATTCAAAAATGCCAAGCAAAAGTCATTGATGAACGTGAAGTAATGAGTTCTACGGGGCATACCGAACATCGCTATGTCATTA
>JAJXVU010000029.1 GCA_021781965.1 Pseudomonadota bacterium | reverse complement strand
CATCGCGCGCCGAATATTGCACGCCATCTTGTTGTTTATAAGAAACATCGTGTGCCTCATCTACAATAATGAGTCCCAAGCGTGGCATGACAGCCCACACACTAGATCGAGTACCAATGACAATATGCGCATTCCCTTCTGCTGCCAACGACCAATTGTGTAAACGTTGTTTTTCGGTTAAGCGTGAATGCAATAAAGTAATGGGCACTGCAAAGCGATCTGTAAAACGCGTGATCATTTGTGGCGTCAAACCAATTTCGGGAACTAATACCAATACTTGCAAGCCTTGCTGCAACGCGCTATTGATGGCCTGTAGATACACTTCGGTTTTACCGCTGCCAGTAATGCCGTCTAACGCAAAGGCTTTAAATTGTCCCAAAGCCTCAACGATCTGCCCTACGGCTATTTGTTGTTCCTGATTTAAATCATGACCCGTCTGCCGTAAGGGTTCTATCCCTTCCATAGCCATATCAGTATTAGCGGTGGGCATGGGATGACCCTGACGTAAACGCGTAGGCAAAGCGCCCGCTAAAACCGCCCCTAAAGGCGCATGATAATAATCGGCAGCCCAACGGCATAAACGTAAAATATCGGCGGGAATACAGGGAATTTCATCCAAAATAGCCGTTAGAGGCTTTAATTTATGGGCTGGCACGGCCGATTGCTCACTACACGCAGCAATAAAGCCTATTTTCACACGCCCACCAAAAGACACACGTACGCGCATACCTTCCTGTGGTACGGGGCCTTCTGTAGTAACGATATAGTCAAATAAACCCCTTAAGGGCACATCTAGTGCTACTTTAGCGATGGGGGGATAGATCAATTCAGTCATAAATAGGCGCCTTGCTCGATAAGGTTAGAGTATAACAAAAACAGCGCTACCTTTCTTTTCGTGTTCTGTGGATAACTTTGTGATTAAGGATTTGTATACCGTGCAGTCAGTTTTTATAAATATTGTCCATGTTTCTTTCACCTGATTTATTTCGAAAAAAATACTTATAAATCATATAGATACAAAATTTATCGTAAAATAACAAAAAAGCCTTGCCTTTTAATTTCTTTTTTGGTAGCCCCAAGCCCTGTGGATAACTTTGTGCACAATTAATGTAGAATTCATCGCTCAACTATGCGTTAATGCTTTAGAATGGCCAAAAAGCGGCTACTTTGGGTTGATCCGTTTGCTTTCTAGGCAGGTTACTTGCCTTTAGGCACTAATTTGGGCACACTGTTTTGATGAGTTTATAAGGGGTGGCTAAAATATGATTAATTATTTACTGATAGGTCTAGGCGGCGCCATCGGTGCCATGGCACGAGTGGGTGTAGGACGCTTATTCCCTACTACTCTGGCTGGTAGCATCCCTTTACAAATGTTGGCGGTTAATGTGATCGGTTGTTTTATGATGGGACTATTGTCTTCATGGTTAGAATATCACAATGGCCCTTTGGCCCTACGTTATTTTTTAATCACCGGCGTGCTGGGTGGTTTCACTACGTTTTCCGCCTTTGCTTTGGAAGGCATGTTGTTAGTACAAAAACAGCAATATGCCCCCGCAGCAGTGTATATTGTTTTAACAGTGCTATTGTGTCTGGCTTTTTTCTTTGTGGGATCTAAGTTGTTTATGCGGATGGTGTGATGGGAGTTTATGAGGTTCATATAGGGAACTCTCCCTTATTTGAACTGAGGTTACCCTTAGTTTTCTCGTTTTATATTTTTATGTTGCTTCTACTCGCTGGGCGTCATTCCAAATGCTGCTTTGCTAATCTCAGCTGTTAAAATGGCGTAATCTTTTTGCTCTTCGATGCCTCGTTGCCGCCATTCATCTGTTAGCTCTTCACGAATGGCAATGCTACGCATGCGTTTTTCAATCCAGCTATCGGGATATCCCTTTGCTTTATAGATTGCTCTAGCACGTTTACTGGCTAATTCTGGATCTTCAATTTCTTGTATACGTTCATAGCCTACCTTAGCGAGCCAACGCTTAAATGGTTCAGCTTTAGGAGAAGGAATAGATTGGATAATTCGAAAAATACCCTCCACATTGGCACAATTGAGTTTTTTTTCACCACCGGTCGTTTCTATTAAAAGGGGGGTGGCAATTTGCCACCACCCTTTGTTCAATTCTGAATCACGTCAACGCATGTCTGTAATATAGCCAGCTGGCCGAACTGAATCTGTTAAGGCAGCAACTACGTCGACAATTACAAACCACCATTCATTTTGGTGCAAAATTCTACGAATATTCTTATTTCTAAAAACAACCATTTTGTTAATTTCTGTTTCAATCATAACTGGGCTCCTTAAGATATTGTTTTATTTCGCTAATTACTCACCCCACGTAGTAAAAAAAATCTATATTGGATAGATTAGCGTATATTTTCGCTTTCCGCTCCCTGACGGTCGCGGCTCGGAGTAAGGTCGGAATAAGGGTGGCCAGCCCAGGTAAAAACCCAAGCCGGCCTACGGTAGCTCCATGCTACTACTAGGCCTTAGTCTGTACGCCTAAGGCCACATTCACTCACCTACAAATAAACTACTTTCTCGTTGAAGCGCACACGTTCTGCATGCTTCTTAAAATAGTTTAACGAGATGCACGCCCTAAAAGTAAGGATGGCGTTACATCTACACGCTAACTTTAATCTTACTCTTTACGCTTTACGCTTTAAGCACCTAAGCCCTTACTTAACGGACTCGAATAAATGTATTTACCGCAGGAAGCTCCATGACCAGTTTCCGGTTTACGAGAAAACCCTAAGCGGCACGTTCCACTCACCCAAGCCGTTTTAAGCTTAGACTAACGTAAGAGTAGAAACTAAAGCCACTAAGCGTTGTTTCTCGCAAGCGTAAAACACCCTTTCATGTCTCTATGTAACCACGATAAAGCGTAATACAATCTTGAAAAACTGACATATTTGAGCAATATGCTTACAAAGTGTTTGGAAATTGCGCCGGGTGGATGACAATTCCCTTGTGCAGACGCGTAGGTGTGAGCTAAACTATTCATAGCTATTGCAATCTCCTTCTGGTTAAGATTGTGATGGTTAGCGATGGGATTTGGTGTTGGTGCACCAGCCCGTCGCGCTTACTTACCCAAGTAAGCACCACCGCAGAACGATCCCTAACCGTTATACTCTTCGCATTTGAATTGTAGGCTTTGTTGCCTTCGCCTAAAAATCAACTGCTATGAGTATATACAACGATTTTTTATCATTCACGAATACATACTAGACCTTCGCTTCAATGCTTGTCAATAGTTTTTTTAACTTTTTTTAAAATATTTTTCTAGTGATGATAGAACTGTAATTACGATCAGCGTTAATTCATTTCTAGCAACGAAATATAATGGATCGGTATAGCCGATAGCGTTCTAGTCAATGGCTTTAAAGCCTCCACGCAGCAAATAATACCACCATCGCCTAGTGTTTGCCTTAAACTTTCCAACGCATTAAAATGCCGTACATCAGACAGATTGGGACTGGCTGTTTTTTTAATTTCAAGAGGGTACAATTTACCGTCACGTTCAATCAATAGATCGATTTCTCGTTGATCGCGATCTCGGTAAAAATAACACTTAGGCTCTATGCCATTGTGGCGATAGGTCTTAATGATTTCACTCACCACAAAAGTTTCTAGAATGGCTCCAGACATAGCACCGCGCTCTAATACTTTGGCATTATCCCATCCGGCTAAAAAACTGCATAAACCCGTATCCATAAAATAAATTTTGGGCGTCTTCACTAAACGTTTTGTTAAGTTATTATGATACGGTTGCAACAATTCAATAAGTCCAGAGACTCTTAACACCGTTAACCACGATTTTACAGTAATTCCACTCACGCCCGTATCACGAGCGATTTCTGCATAATTGACCAATTGGCCTGTGCGTACAGCAATGACTTGTAGAAATTTTAGAAAAACATCTTCTTGCGTAATGTGTGCAAAGTCGCGTACATCGCGCTGCAAATAAGTGGCCACATAAGAACTATAAAACCGCTCCCAAACCCCTGTTCCATGTGTAACGACAAAGGGAAAAGAGCCACGCCAAATTTTTTCATATAGCTCTGGGAGCAATAACGGCTTTGTCAACGGCGCGTCTAATGCCAGTAGTTTATGATCAGGAAGAAAGGGTTGCACCGATTGCAGTCCTGCTTCTTCCGCCAAAGAAATACCATATAAATCCAAAATCGCTACCCGACCAGCCAATGACTCGGACACATTTTTCATTAAATGAAATTGTTGTGAACCGGTAAGCCAAAACTGACCTGGAAGACGCGTTTTATCCACCGCCATTTTGATATAAGGCAATAACTCCGGCGCATACTGAATTTCATCGATCAACAAGGGTGTAGGATAACGTTGCAAAAAACCCGCGGGATCATTACGCGCCATGGCGCGATCAATGGGATCATCTAAGCTCACATAATGACGCTTTTTGTCTTGTAAAGATTGTAATAAGGTTGTTTTACCCACTTGGCGAGCACCTGTTAGCAACAAAACAGGGAAATGCTGGCTGGTATCAAGTATGCAGTCACTTAATGTACGCTTTATTTGCACAATATACTCCGGCTAATCTAAAGTCATACTTAAGATTAGCCGGAAAGTAGCTGGATGTCAAATTAAATACCGAGTCTACGATAAAGTTGGTCCTCTTTTTTCCTGTGTTGTGCTCGATTCTTTCTGTTCTGGCTGCATCATTTTCCATCCACCGTAGAAAGTCGCACCCAACACCATAACACCACCCAGTAATGCTCCAGTTCGATGACCACCAAAACGTGTAGCCCATGATAAAGTTGGGTGTGAAAAGAAATGAAACGGTGTACGATAATTCGCTGTATATGTCGTCATACGTTGTTGCCCATAGGAAAAAGCTCGATGAATTCCGCCCACTTCAGGTGGGAGTCCGTGCGGTGGATAAGCTTTTCTCGAGGTGTGTTCTTGCGATTGGTATTGCTGTTGCCTGTACGCAGCATAAGTGGTCGCGATAGTACCACCTAATAATAGAGGCGCTACTATGTCTTGGGAATCATTGGTATCATTTTTATTTTCCCCACCAGAAAATAAATGCTGATACTCAGCCTTAGACTCAAACATAGGTGATGCACTGAAAGGAAATAATTCTTCAGCTTTAGCACTACCCACTACTTTTTCAATTAGTCCTTTGTTGAGCTCATCATCAGCGCCATCTGGACAGTTTTCTTCAAGTATCGCTTTTGCTCTTTGTGTCAGTGGATGCGTATCTCCTAGAATTTTTAGAAAAATAGAATATGCGTTCCATAAATCTTCGCAAGCTTCTTTTTTATTGCCCATTCTCAGTTCGACTCTGCCTAGCAACATTAATACATTTGCAATTTCAGAATGTAAATCCGTACCGTGAGACTTTCTTCTAATATCTAAGGCCTCTTCATAGTACTCTCTGGCTTCAGCATACCGGCCTTCTCTAGCAGAGACATTCCCTAGATGAACTAAACAAGCGGCAATCTTAGGATGTCCATTTGTATTGTAAACCTTTCTTCCAATCGCTAAAGCCTGTTGATAACAGGCTTTAGCCTCAGCATACCGATTTTCGCTATCAAACACTTTTCCGAGGCCAACCCAACAATCTGCAATAGTAGAATGTTCATTCGTGCTGTAAATCTTTTTCCCAATATCTAAGGCCTGTTGATAGCATCTTCTGGCGTCAGCGTACTGGTCGTCGTCACAAAATGCATCTCCGAGGTAAACTAAACAAGCAGCGATCTTAGGATGCTCATCGGTACCGTAAACCTTTTTGTAAATGTCTAAGGCCTGTTGATAATATGCTCTAGCGCCAACATACTGGTCTTCGCTATACAAAGCGTTTCCAAGATGAACTAAACTATCTGCAATCTGGGGATGTTCATCCGTACCGTAAATCTTTTTTTCAATGTCTAAGACTTGTTGATAATATGCTCTGGCATTAGCATACTGACTATCTCTATGAAAAACATTCCCGATATTAGCTAAACAAGCCACAACCTTGTGATGCTCATACGTACCATAAATCTTTTTGTAAATATCTAATGCTTGTTGATAGTGCGTGCTGGCTTTAGCATAATGACCTTCTTGATAGAAAACATTTCCTAGGCTAACCAAACAATCTGCAATCGTAAAATGCTCATCTGTCCCGTAAATTTTTCTTCGAATGTCTAAAGCCTGTTGATAATGCTTTCTGGCTCTAGTATATCGATCTAAGCTATAAAAAATATTTCCTAGACTCAATAGACAGTCTGTAATTTTAATATGCTCATCGGTATCATAAATTCTTCTTCGAAGATCTAAGGCCTGCTTATAGTACTCTTTGGCTTTAGGGTACTGACCTTCCTTAAAAGAAGTATTTCCGAGACCAAATAAGCTATCTGCAACATTAGGGTGCTCTTCAATGCCATAAATCTTTCTCCCAATATCTAAAGCCTGTTGATAATGCTTTCTGGCCTTAGCATACCGGCCTTCTCTATAAAAGACATTCCCGAGGTTAAGTAAACAATCTGCAACAGCGGGATGCTCATCCGTGCCGTAAATCTTTATTCGAATCTCTAAGGCATGTTCATAGGATACTCTGGCCTCAGCATATCGAATAGTTTCATTGAAACAATAGCCCAATCGAAATAATAGACAAGCATATTTTTCTTGCATTTCAGTTGTTAATGTCTCTTTTTTCAATCGATGACACAGGAATTTAGCCTGAATATGCTCTTGCCTTATCACTTCTTTGTCAAGACTATTGACTTCAGGAGAGGTCAATTTAGCTGCGGTTTTTTGTAATCTATTTTCAAAAAAAATTAATAACTTCTCAACCGTCTTCTCAAACTTATCCAGCATTTGTTTTAGTTGGTAGCGCGCCACATCTTGCAGCAGGCGATGTGTATGATAGTAACCAGGTTTTCCTCGCACAGGAGTCAACAGCGAAGATTGAGTCAATATCTTTAAAGCATTCCCCAGTGTTTTTTCGTCAACATCATCAAAATACGCTTTTAGCAATTCTTTGGAAATATCTTCCGCAGATAAGAAAGCACATACATCTAATATTTGACATGCCAATTCAGATTGATGTGTTAACTGCTCTAAACTCAGCAACATCGCTCTTCCTTGTTCTTCATTTATATGTCCTTGCATGGCTTCTAGCAATAAACCAACCTCTTGTTGTTCGTAACGTTTTAGACATTCTATTACAGATATATGATTCGTTCGAATATAGCCCACAAGATAGGATAAAGACAGCGGATGACCATCAACAGCTTCGGCTAAATTTTTTGCATCCTCGTCAGAAACATCATAATCAGCTAAATTTAAACGTATGTAATCGCGGGCTTCATCTAAATTAAAACTTTCTGCAGGAATTCTATCGTATTGTTTATACGCCTCATTATTCCTTGTTGTAATTAACACATCTGCTACAGTAGTAGCAGGCAATTTTTGCAAATATAAATCAACTGCATCACAAGAATGAACCCCATCAAAAATAAATAAAGTGGAGCCATAACTTTCCTGCAATCTCCTTTTTAGTTTAGGCTGCCATATCTTTTGTTCTACCCCTATAACTTGTTGTTCTCCTAATAAAGTAATTGCCAGCTGCTGATATGCGCTAAACAGATCATTTTCTGCATCTAACCAAATAACAGCTTGATAGCGACCTTCTTTATATGCTTTATTTGCAAATTGTTTAGCCAAATGAGTTTTACCCATCCCACCTAGTGCAAAAACTGTTGCTATTTTCACTTCACTTTGCTTATCTTTCCGTTCAAACGCATTAGTAATCTGATCTAATAGCCTTGTCCGTTGTACCACCTGGTCGCCAATCAATACGGGCACCTCGTATTTTAATCTCGTTCTGTCAATAATATTTCGTTTGTATGGCTCCAAATATGCTTTTAATTTAGGCAACGATTTCATAATTTCGCGACGACAGTCTACAGCTGTTTTACCTGTAGTAGCAGGAATATAAACCCTTTCTTTGCTGCCATCACGAATGTGTTGGCCTTCGTGTAGTTCTATTTCATTTAAATAGCTTCGTTCCTGTGGGAAAATAACACCTTGTTTACGATATTTTTTTATATCTCTTATTACCGCAAGCGTTGATTCAGTAAAACAAATAATTGGCAATGACTGTAAATCAAAATCATCTAACACCTCATAATGAGATTTAAACCGTTGATTAAAAGCAGCTTCGAGTGATTTTGGCTCACTGGTGTCCATGCGTAGATAATCACAGTCCGTTGCTGCGTAAACTTCAGTTATAGTATTAAATACACTTGCGATTAATTGGGGAAGATTCTCTTTTTTCAAATTTGGTATGGTACTGGCAAGCTTGATAAACAATCCAGCCCATTCGCTATAAGAAACATCTTTCGCAAAATACCAGCGACAAATTAAATGTACACTATTTTTCAACTCAGGAGGCAACACAGCTGCAATTTTTTTTGCGGCTTCTGCACCATTATGCGGCCACTTTTTTATTGTCTTAACAGAGCCTTGTTGTGGCATACCTGTATTGGGGTCAAATGTGGCAACAAGCAAATCAATGCTATGCTGAGCAAGACTATATTCAATCTCGGCGCTTATATCAGTCCATTTATGTACTCGAGAAGGAGCCGCAGTAGTTAACTGTAAGGAATGACAACCAATAATGTACTGTTGAGCAGTATTGATCAAATTCGGCTGAGCTAAATAGTTAGTTAACAATATTGCCCCAGGCTTCTCCGTATCTCCTTCTCGATAGCGCTCAACTATGGCCGCAGCTCCAGGACTATCAAAAACTACACCTGGATATTTAAGAACACTACTCGCGACCGAAGCAAGCCATGCACCAAGTGAGTGACCAGTAAATGTGATTTGATAGCTCTCCGGTTTTATCTCTATTTCTGTGGAGGATATTGGTTTACCTTCCGTTTCTAACTGAAGAAGAGTATTCTGAGCAAAAATCCAAGCTTGTTGGCCATGGCTGCCTATGTTCATTTTTACAACTTCTTCCCAATCTATCCAGAAGGTCACTGGTTCCTTAGGCTCCGTACCACGAAACGCCATCACAACCTGTTTACGTCCGTCATGAATATAAGCTGTTGCTCTAAATCCTTGTTCACCTACTTCCGTTTGAAACACACGCCAACCATTCTTGTGCAAGATATGCCACCAACGCAAGCGATAATCATTGCTCTCTTTGGGTAGTAGTTGCTCTGCCATTGTATGCTCTTCAGCACTTTTGTATGCCAATGCACTGAATAGAGCCAGCTCTAAATCCGTGACTAAACCCGAATAAGTTTCTTTTACTTTTTCATCATTAAAATCCAGGGCTTCTATAGCTCCGGTAAAATATTTTATCGCCGCTTCTTGAGAATTTTCTTTCTGCTTTTCTGCTGCACTGTTAGGGAGTATACTATTAGGTGATGCAGTGAACCAATTAAAAATATCACGAATACTAGAACTCATACGATTAACTCCCTTACTAAAGCTAATATAAACGATCTATAATTAAAAATTACATCCAACCTTTCACTAAACATCCAAACATTATGCGATTTTTTTATAGCACTTTTTTAAATACGCGCCTATTCAAAATCATAGGCTATGATGTATGTTACAATACTGTTTGTCAATACTTTTTTAAAAAAATTAAACGTTTGTGTGAAGCATTATAGCTGTAAATATTGTTTATAATTGACGATCTGTACTACTGGATCTAAGTTAAGTGTTTCACCTTTGTAAATTAAAAATGCTTTATCTCCATCCCCTACCAGCGCCGCAACAGCACTTTTCATGCGGGCGGTATAAGTTTCTGTAGCTTTTATTTCAATAAATTCCTTATACTGTTTGCGATCGATAATTAAATCGACTTCTACACCGTGATTGGTACGATAATAGAATAATTCGGCATTTGATTTTTGATGTAGCTCCCGTTTGGTGATTTCAGAAATAATATAATTTTCAAATAAGCTGCCGGCCATAGGCCCTTTTTCATAATGTGCGCGTTCAGTAATTCCTACTAAATAAGAAACCAGGCCCGTATCATAAAAATAAATTTTAGGGCTTTTCACGATACGTTTACCATAATTATTATGATACGGTGGCAATAAGAAAATAATATAAGATGCCTCCAAAACAGAGATCCATTTTTTAACTGTTTTAACATCCACCCCCAAATCATTGGCATAACGGGATAGATTTAAAGCTTGCGCCGTATTGGCTGCTAATAAATGGAGTAGCCGACTAAAATCGCGTAGATCGCCTATATTTGCTAAAAGACGTACATCCTTATTCAGGTAAGTATCCATATAAGATGAAAACCAATCTTCTATCAAACGATATTGTTTACCCACTAACTCAGGATAGCCGCCACGAAAAATGGATTCATCTTGCAACTCTGGCGGTATCTCTGTGAATTGATAGGGCAATAAAGAAAGCAAACCTATACGCCCCGCCAATGATTCAGATATATGTTGCATGAGTACAAATTGCCCCGAGCCCGTTAATACAAACTTACCGCAGCTGGTACGATCTTTATCAACGGCCATTTTAATATAAAGAAATAATTCAGGAACGCGTTGCACTTCATCAAAAATAACCTTGTCATGATAAATACGCATGAATTTTTCGGGGTCATCATAAAAGGCTTCGATAAAGCGTATATCGTCAAAATTAACATAAGTGTAATTAGGCAAAATTTTAAGCAATAGAGTAGATTTTCCCGATTGGCGCGGCCCCGTGAGGCCAATTATGGAAAAAAAGCTTAGATACTCATTTAATTTTTGCTCAAGGACACGATGTTGATATGGCATATTTATATGTGTAAATTTGGAATCATAATCCAAATTTACACAAAAAATGAGGGGTTGTCAAGTAAAACAGACCTAGTTTTGTGTAAATTCGGGATTGGATTCCAGAATTACACAAAAAATAGTGTTTTATAGCTTTATCTATTTGATTTATAACGCTAATTCTGTTTAAGAAATCTCTATAGGATTGGCTTAAAAATATCTAATTATTCTCTGAGCGGAGCCGGGTTACTGCTGTTATTCGTTCACTTTCCGCTCCCTGACGGTCGCGGCTCGGAATTTTGCATCTTAATTCGCGTTTATAAAAAATCTATATTACAAACTCGACACCGTATTCGCCAACTTCACCCATTGCTCTACGCTAATTTGCTCGGCACGCATTTTGGGATCTAAACCCAGCGCGATTAACTGCTCGGAATTAAAATATTGCTTTAAACTGTTGTGTATGGTTTTACGACGCTGATTAAACGCATCGCGTAAGATATCTTCTAACACTACCATCGAGTTAATTGCATACAACGGTTTTTCATAAGGAACCAAATACACTATCTTCGACATCACCTTAGGCTGCGGCTTAAATGCTTGTGGTGGCACGCTGAATAGGGCTTGTACTTTACATTGTAATTGCATCATCACACTTAAACGCCCATAGGCTTTGCAGCCCGGCTGTGCGGCTAAGCGATCTACCACTTCTTGTTGCAACATAAACAACATATCGCTGATATGATCTTTTTGTATTAATAGATGAAATAGTAAGGGCGTAGAAATATTGTAAGGTAAATTACCGATGATGCGCACTTTCTGTTGCGACAAGTTTAAATCCATCAAAGAAAAAGTTAAGGCATCTTGATGATGGATCTGCTTTAATTGCGGATAGCGCCGCTGTAAATGCACAATTAAATCGTTGTCGATCTCCACTACATCGACCACAGCACCACTCGTCAGTAAATGCTGCGTTAAAGCCCCTAGTCCAGGGCCAATTTCCAATACACGCTCACCTTTCCGTGCGGAAAAAGCACTGAGTATAGCGGTAATAACCGTTTCATCCTGCAAAAAATTCTGCCCAAAGTGCTTTTTAGCTGCACCAAAACGCGCCATATTAAGATTTTTTCTTTGCAGTAGGGGCATCCACTGGCGGCAAATAAATCTTGACATAGGTCGATGCGCGCATACGTTTTAGCCAATCCTGTGTTTTTTCATTCATTCTACTTTCAAACAACATACGCCTGACCTGCAATTCTTTATACTCTTGTGTATTGTCTATGTTTTTACGACCTAACACTTGTATCAAATGCCAACCGAATTCCGTTTTAACCGGATCACTGACTTGATTAATTGCCAACGCATCCATGGCTTTTTCAAATGGTGGCACCAAGGTGCCCGGTTGCACCCAGCCTAAATTACCGCCTTTAATAGCGCTGGTAGGATCTTGAGAATATTTTTCTGCCAGCTGCTCAAAGCTCACTCCACTCGCCATCTGACTCTTCAAACCCAGCAATTCTTTACGCACCGTTTCATCGGTGTGCACTGCATCGGTTTTAATGAGTATATGACGCACATTGGTTTCTTGTATCGTGTGTTTTTGATCGCTGCCTTTTACACCAACCAAGCGTAATACATGTATACCATTGCCTGTACGGAATGGCGCACTCACATCACCTTGGTTTAGACCCTGTATTGCTGATACAAAGACTTGTGGTAATTGTTCGGGAGTACGCCAACCTAAATCACCGCCTTGTAGCGCTTCTTCACCATTTGACTGCGCCGCTGCCAATTGTTTGAAATCAACACCTGCTTTTAGTTTCTGCTCAATGTTGGCTGCTTTCTTATTGGCTGCAGCGAGTTCCTCGGAAGAAGGTTCATCCGGTAGTGCAATTAAAATATCTTGTATATTATATTGTACTGCTTGTTGTTGCGCCTGCTGAAACCCCTTAGAATTTAAAATATTGTCTACATCTTGCTTACTGATATAAACACGCGGTGCTACTTCACGTTGCAATAATTGTTGTATTAGGAGTTGCTCGCGTACTTGATTACGATAAAAGTCGTAATTTATATTGTCTTTGCGTAAAGTTTGTTTGAGTGAATCTATGTTCATCTGATTTTTAGCGGCAATGTTGGTCATGGTTTTGGTCAATGTAGCATCATCGATGGTAATACCCATTTTCTCTGCCATTTGCAATTCTAATTTCTGATCTATCATCCGATCTAACACTTGATGCTCTAGTTCAAGATTGCTGGGTAAAGGCGTATTATTATGTTTAAGCTGTGCTTTGATGTAGTCTACTTCTTTGTCCAATTCACTTTGCGTGATGACATCGCTGCCTACCACTGCGACTACGGTATCTAAAGGTGCTGCCGTCGCCGCATGCATCGTTCGGGGTGTCAGGGTTAAACTCATAGTGAATACTAATAAACTAGAAAAAAAGTAAAATTTAATTTTGTCCATTTTATGTCCGAATTAAGTTGTTTTAAAAACCCTTCTTAGGGGCATCATGATTGTGCGTATATTAACCCACTAAGGCCTGTACATACAAGAAAAGACTTTGTGTATGATTGGCTTAAAAATATCCAATTATTCCCCGAGCCGGGTTATTCCTGTTATTCGTCCTTTTTCCGCTCCCTGACAGTCGCGGCTCGGAATTTTGCATCTTAAACAGAATTCGCGTTATAACCATTCTGAAAATTCGACATCAAAAACCAAGTCAATTTGTTTTATGTGACAAGACCTTAGATCTCTCAATTGGTGACTGATCTGCCACCGCCTGGATCACTAGGCTTTCTTCCGACAAGCAAGAACTGTTCTGTTTTGAAAAAAAGCAAAACTGCACCAAAGAATCCTGGCCATCTTTATTTTTTTGTGATTTTTCATAACCCTCTCGCATTTTTTTAAATAGAGGAAACTCATTTGCCATCTTTGTACCATAGGGGTTTTCTGCAAGCCCATCTATATAGGACTCACTTTCATCACAGTCATATCTACCACTGAAATAGGAAGTTAAAGAAATGTCACTATTAGGCTTTTTACCAGGAGGTATTTTAACCTTTATTAATACCGCTTCAATTTGTTCGAATAGTTCACAATAGTCCTGCCAGTCATTACTAGAATTAGCATAGAGGCAAATAGTAATCTGACAACCCAATAAAAGTCTATCTATTCGACAAAGATCAATTTCCAGGTTTTTTAAACGATGCGCTAGTAAACAAATTAAAATTAAAATCTCTTCCTGTCCATCATAATGTCTAAGCCTTTGACAATACATATCTACCTCCAGTAGATCCACTCCGGCCTGAAGAAGTGATTTGACATCATCTAGTGCATTTGATTCAATGGCTGCTTGTAAAGGAGACCATTTTTGTTCAAAAATTATTTCTTGGATATTTTTCTTTTCTTCCTCAGAAAAAAACTGGTTACAGCTAAATTCATACTTGCGTAAAGATGGCTTTTCCTGAATGCTTAATAAAAGTTTTTCGGCTCTTTCCTTTTCTTTCTTTATCCTTTCTTTTTCCCGTTCTATACGTCCCTTATCTCGTAATGCGTCCTCTAACTCAATAATTTTCAAATGCACTATAGGGGATTGTTCTAAACATAAAATACACAACACCATATGGGCTATATTTCTTACTTTATCAATTGGCTTGTCAGCCAAATCTAAACCAATATTAATATGGACCTTATAGTGTGTCTCTAGATATTTTTTAGCGTTATTTACATCTAATGAGTCAATTAATTTAACGTGTGCAAATCTTTTTATCACCGCGCCTGCATAACGAGAAAGCCTGGGATCAGGGAGAATTTCCCATTGATTTGTGGCTTGGTCAATTAAATCTTTTTTATCCGCTGACACAATGAATATACCCTCTATATTTATATAAGAAATATCGTACTTTACGGCTTTTATCCATTTGATTTATAATTTATGTTTTTATAAACTGCGAATAATGTAACTACTCACCCTAATAACCTAGTCCCGGTTACAACCGGATAAACCGAGGATAAACCGAGCCGCGACCGTCAGGGAGCGGAAAGCGAAAATATATGTTAACCTATTCCAATATAGGTTTTTCTTACTACATGGTACGAGTAGTTATATAAAAACATCAGCCTAGCGTCACTTCTTCCAAAAAAGTTGGAATCTCACAAGACCAGCCCAATTCTTTTTCGATACACTTTTTTAACGCATCTGCGGCTTCGGGTTCTCCATGCGTAATAAATACCTTCCGCGGTGCACGTTGAAATTGTTTTAGCCAATACAAACTGTCTTCGTAATCGGCATGCGCTGAAAGGCTGTTTAAACTCACGACTTGCGCTTTCACAGCGATAACTTCACCATGGATCTTAATCTCGCGCCCACCGGCTAATAGATCAGCACCGCGTGTACCTCCCGCCTGGTAACCCGTCATTAAAATCGTATTGCGTGGATCCGGTGCGATGGTTTTTAAATGATGTAATACTCGACCTCCCGTCATCATGCCACTGGCGGCTACGATGATTTTAGGACTAGGCTCATCTAATTCTTTGGATTCATCTATGGTATTGATATAATTCGCTACACTGCAAGCCATACGACATTGCTCTGGCGTCAAACGAGTTTCTTTGTCTGCATACTGTTGTAATAACAGGGTGGCATCTATCGCCATAGGGCTGTCTAAAAAAACAGGAACATCTGGAATGCGTTTTTCCTTCTTTAATTGTGCTAAGTAATATAAGATACTTTGCGCACGCCCTACAGCAAACGCCGGGATCAAAACTGTGCCACCTCGTTGAATAGTTTCTACGACTACCGCAGCAATACTGTCCTTGGGGTCGCTTTTTTCATGCAATCGATTACCATAAGTAGATTCCAACACTAAATAGTCTGCTTCACGCATGATCTCAGGCGCTTTCATAATTGGATCATGAAAACGACCTATATCGCCACTGAATAACAATTTTTTGCCTTCAACTTCGAATCGGACAAAAGCAGCTCCCAATATATGCCCTGCTCTATGCCAAGAAATTTGTATTCCCGGTGCCAACGTATACTCTTGTGAAAATTGCATAGGCTTAAAGTGTTCTAAGGATTTTTCTGCATCTTTCACCGTATACAAAGGCAATGCGGGATGGTGTTTGCTATAACCGTGTAAATTGGCCAAACGCGCATCTTCTTCTTGTAAGTAACCGCTATCTGGTAATAATATCGCGCATAGATCACAAGTGGGTTTCGTTGCATAAATAGTTCCTTTAAAACCATTTTTGACCAACAGTGGAATATAGCCTGTATGATCGATATGTGCATGTGTTAATACCACCGCATCTATATCTGAGGGCGCTATGGGCAAGCGATCCCAATTACGCAACCGTAATTCTTTAAAACCCTGGAACAAACCACAATCGACTAGTATATGTTTGTTTTGAATGGTCAATAAATATTTTGACCCCGTAACTGTACCGGTAGCGCCTAAGAATTTAATTTTCATGATTTTTCATCCGCTTTCTGACGGTCCGCTCCCTGACAGTGGCGACTCGGTTTCTTATTTTTGATTCTTCCAAAACATAATTTCAATACGACGATTAAAATACTCGCCGGTTGCAGTGTCTTGATCAGCTATAGGCTCTTGGTGATTCATGCCATAAAATTCCATTTGATCCAGCGGCTTACCATGGGCCCAGAAATAAGTCATGACCGATTGTGCTTGTAAGCGAGTTAGATCCAATGCGTGTATTTCTGTGCCAGTGATATCACCATGCGCTGACACGTTTATTTTGACGGGGCCATAGCTGTTGATAAAAGCCAATGTATCACCCAAGATCGGTAAGCCACTATACATTAGATTCGATTCATTGGGATAAAATAATTTATCTGACGGAATCGTGATTTCCACAATATCGCCTAGACTAATGACACGCAACCCTTCTTGAGTTAAACGTTCATATTGTGCTTGTTGTTGTTGGTAACCAATTATTGCCCCTACCCCCGCACCTACGCCCGCGCCTATAGCAGCGCCCGCTAAAGTATTGGACCCCACAGCCGCACCTACGCCCGCACCCGCGGCAGTACCAATGACAGTACCCATCACAGCGCCCGCAGCTACTTGGTTATTTTTTGAAGAATATGCGTTATTTTGCGTGCTACAAGCCATTAAGCCCAAGGTAAACATTACACAAGCAAAGTGGATATATATTTTCTTTATCATGGCTAACCTGTTGATTGCAGTTATATAGCCACTATATCAATATTTTAGGCTTAGAGCCAGCCTAAAGATCTTTAATCATATGATAACAGCCCTGTACGGCGTAGACATCGCAGGCTTCGTGTATAGATGTGGCACAAGTTTGTAGAGTGGACATAGAGTTGCTCCAATAAAGGGGATTATAAGGATAATATCAAGCAGATTCATTTACCACAAGCACAAAAAAAACCCTAAGTGACAAGCACTTAGGGTCAATACAGCCCGATTTGGTAAAATCGGGCGGGACGTAACACTCTATGTTAAGAATAGATCAGAATTTGGACAATATCAAGCCCCCGCTAACCAGTTTCTAGGCTTCAAATAGTCACTATACAGCTTCGCTTCTGCCGTGCCGGGCGCAGGAGCCCAATCGTAGTGCCATGCCGCTTGTGGTGGCAAAGACATTAAAATTGACTCCGTACGGCCACCGCTTTGTAAACCAAACAAAGTACCGCGATCGTAGACTAAATTAAATTCCACATAGCGACCGCGTCTATAGGCTTGAAAGTCTCTTTGCGCCGTATCGTAAGGCATGTCTAGACGTTTTTTAACGATGGGTTCATAGGCCAATAAAAAATGATCTCCTACACTTCTTACAAAAGAAAAAGTGGTATCAAAATCCCATTCATTAAAATCATCAAAAAACAGTCCGCCTATGCCGCGCGTTTCCTGACGATGCGGCAAATAAAAATAAGTATCGCACCATTGTTTAAAGCGTGGATAAATATCCGGGCCATAGGGCAAACAGGCCGCATGCGCTACCGTATGCCACTGTACACAATCTTCTAAGAAAGGATAATATGGCGTTAAATCAAAACCACCACCAAACCACCACTGTGGTTCGCCTTTTTCCGGTGTGGCCACAAATAGGCGCACATTAAAATGCGTGGTGGGTACATATGGATTTCTAGGATGAAATACCAAGGACACTCCGGTTGCTTCAAAAGAAGCACCCGTTAAATCTTTGCGGTGTGCTAAAGCAGATTGTGGTAAGTTACTTCCTGTAACATGAGAAAAGTTAACACCGCCTTTTTCTAAGAGCGCGCCATTTTCTAACACGCAACTGATACCACCACCGCCTTCAGCGCGAGTCCATTTATCCACTTTAAACTTCGTCGTATTGTCCAAGGCTTCCATGCGCGTACAAATGTCTTTTTGCAAAGACAGAAAGTATTCTTTTACTTTATTTATAGCGCTCATGATGATTTAATCCTCACTTAGATTTAATGGATTCTTAGCCTTAAAATACGCCGCCACAGCCTCATCGCTCACTGCCGCCAATGTAGCGGGTTGCCAATGCGGTGTTTTGTCTTTATCAACAATTTGCGCGCGTACGCCTTCATAAAAGTCCGTAGCCGCAGCAAAATGTTGTGCTATAGTATATTCCATTTTTAAGCACGCATCTAGTGTTAAACTTCTTCCCCTACGTAATTGTTCTAATGTAACTTTAAGACTCAACGGCGATTTTTGTTGTAAATTGAATGCTAATTCTTGACACCAGGGTGATGCATCTTGCTGCAAATTGCAAATGATTCTTATTATCGAATCGCCTTGAAAATGCTTATCTATCAGTTCGCGTTTTTCTGCTAAAGCAGATGCTTCTGGTTTAATTGCATGTTGTTTTAAAATAGCCGTGATCGCTGTATTGATATCTGAAACTTTACTAAAATCAGTATTCAGCAACTGCACTTTCATCGCTGTATAATTTTCCGCAGCAATACATTGATCGATCAAACCACAATATAACGCATCAGCGGCATTGATGCTTTCACCTGATAAACCTAAATAGGGTCCTAACTCTCCAGGACAACGCGATAAGAAATAAGAACCGCCTACGTCAGGGAAAAAACCTATAGCACATTCAGGCATAGCAAAACGCAGTGTCTCTGTAGCCACACGATGACGGCCATGCAGTGAAAGGCCTACACCGCCACCCATAGTAATGCCATTAATAAATGAAATCCACGGTTTGGGATAAGTGTGGATCTGATGTATCATTTTATATTCATCATGAAAAAAAGCACGTAATGCGTCTATATCGCCTTTTTTACCCGCATCATATAAGAACCGTATATCGCCACCAGCACAAAACGCTTTTTCAAAATCACTGCGGACTATCACCGTTAAGAGATGCTTGTTTTTAGACCATTGATCCAATTGCTGAGTGATATGCAGAATCATATCGTGACTTAAGGCATTGTATGCTTGCGGTTTATTGAGAGTAATCACCCCCAAGAAACCATGTTGTGCTTCTTCTTCTGAAAATAAGACGTCATTGAATAGTGTCATTTTATCCTCATGTAATATGTGCTAAACTTACGGCAGTTTAACACAAATCGATGGCTATATCATGACAAATTTAAACGAAGCCCCTATAGGCGTCTTCGATTCCGGCATAGGCGGTTTAACGGTATTAAACGCCCTGCGGCAAACCTTGCCGCAAGAATCTTTCGTTTATTTAGCCGATACCGCGCGCATACCCTATGGCACTAAAAGTCGTGAAGCCGTGATTCAATATGCACAACAAATTTGTAGACAATTCATCCGCCGTCATCGCATTAAGGCTCTGGTCATTGCTTGTAATACCGCCTCGGCACATGCACTGAGTACACTACAACAAGAATTCACAGATATCCCAGTATTAGGCGTTATAATTCCTAGCGCCATGGCCGCAGTTAACGTCACGCGCAATCGACACATCGCTGTTATTGCCACCGAGGGCACTGTGCGCTCCAAAGCTTATGAAGAAGCCATTACAGCTTTAAATAAAAGTATTCGGGTTAGTTCGCAAGCATGTCAATTGTTAGTCTCATTGGTGGAAGAAGGTTGGTTGGAAGACGATATTACCGATAGCATCATACAACGTTATTTAAAACCTTTATTCAGTGGCGATAACACGCCCGATACCTTAGTCTTAGGATGCACCCATTTCCCCTTGCTAAAACCACGCATAGAAAATTATTTAGGAAAAAATGTTTCTGTGATCGACTCCGCCAGCAATGTTGCTAAAGAAGTGTTTAGTTTATTAGAACAGCGACAGTTATTATCTACAGTGCACAGCAAACCTACACAATTCTTAGTCACCGATTCTCCACAACGCTTCATCGCCACTGCCAGTATCTTTCTAGGTGAAGGTTTAGATGAAAATAAGGTTCAGCATATTAGTGTGTGATGAGATCTGTAGATATAGAATACATTTGCAGATAAAATAGTAACTTAGGAGTGAAACATGAGCTCTCTACAAAACAAAATTGCAATTGTTCTGGGTGCAAGCAAAGGAATTGGACTTGGAATTGCGCAGATTTTTGCTGCAAAGGGTGCGAAAGTTATTATTGCCTCTAGAGATAATGACTCGCTTGAAAAGGCAAAAAAGTACATTTTTCAAAAAACAGCGCTACAGGTAGACACGTTTTTGGCCGATATAACGGATGAAGAAAGTATAAAAAATCTGATTGAATTCACAATGAATAAGTTTGGCAGAATTGATATTCTTGCTCAAAATGCTGGGATTTTTCCATCAACCCCACTCTTTGAAATGACACCTCAAGACTGGGATCTAGTCTTAGATACAAATTTAAAAGGAACTTTTCTTTCCGTCGCCGCCTGCATTCCAATTATGCGTAAACAAAACTATGGCCGCATTGTAGTAACATCTTCTATCACGGGTGTTAGAACGGGTAACCCCGGGTTGGCTCATTATGCCGCAAGTAAGGCTGGCATTAATGGGTTTATTAAAACAGCCGCTATTGAGCTTGCACCTTACAATATTACAATTAACTCGGTTGAGCCCGGGAATATTCTGACTGAATCGCTGAACACACTAGGTTCAGATTATATCAAAGCACAAGAAAGAGCTATCCCTCTAGGCTGTTTAGGCACGCCAGAGGATATTGGTTATGCAGCGGCCTATTTAGCATCGGACGAAGCCAGATATGTAACAGGACAATCCATTGTAGTAGATGGCGGACAAACTCTCCCCGAATCTCATTATGATATTCCTCATAGGCAGTAGCCTAGTTTCTCTCGCAATATATATTCTGCAAGCTTTTCTTATAAAAATAAATAAGACCATAAAGGAAAATAGTTAATATGTACGTTGCTTTGCCCGATGGCACTAAGATTTATTACAACGTTAACAATGAGGAAAAGACCGTAGATTCTTCAAGTGAAGTGTTGATTCTTCTTCATGGCGGACCTGGTTTAGCGGATCATACCGTCTATGCTCCTTTTTGGTCAAAATTAAGTGGTATCATTCAAGTGATTTTTATTGATATGCGGGGCCATGGAAGGAGTGATGGACAATATACTCCTGAGAGCTGGACTTTGAAGCAATGGGGACAAGATGTATATGACTTCTGTAACGCACTGAACATTGAGAAACCTATTGTAGCGGGTGTTTCATTTGGCGGATGGGTCGCTTTATCTTATGCAACTCAGTATCCTGAACATGCAAGAGCGTTGATACTATGCCATACGGAAGCAAGGGTGGCTATTGAAACTCGAAAACAGGCTTATTCGAAAAAAGCTGAGAGTCTGGGCCAAAGCGGTCCAGAAATTTCTGCTATTGTGCAACAAATGTATGATTGGGAGAGCGGTCCCATCACGCGCGAGTTGTATCTTAAACATTGTATCCCTTTGTATTCGAAAGAGCCTTATATTGCTAGTGGTACTTCAGACTGTATCAGAAATACAGATGTTTGGGATTCTTTTGGTAAAAAGCAATATGAATTTGATTTTTTGCCAGAATTACATACTGTTGAAATCCCTGTACTAATTCTTACTGGCGAACAGGATCCAGAGCACCCGCCTGAGTTCGCAGAAGCTATGGCTTTGAAGTTTCCTCGTGCACGGTTAGTTGTAGTTAAAGATGCAGGTGCACCAGCATATCGTGACAAAGAGGAAGAAACTTTAGGTATATTGATTGACCAGGTAGCAAAATGGATTGTCTCAAAGTCTAATTTGACTAGCGCGTAAGATAATATGCGACGATATCTTTATAACTAAACCTTTAGTGTTGGATTAATAGTAAGAGTATCTGACTTGATCTCTGGGCAAGGGAAAACACCCAATTTATTTTGCAGAACTTGCGCAACGGCCAATGACAAGTGATCATGCCAAGGCTTTGCGGCTATTTGAACTGCGATGGGTAATCCATTCGTCGCGTAGCTAATAGGCACAACGGTTGCTGGCCACCCTGTGAGATTATGTGTTCTAACGTAGTCAAAATCACGAATATGCTTAAAAGTCTCTCCATGATATCTCGCAGGCGTAGAAGCCACAGGCGAAATAACAATATCATAACCATTAGCATCCATCCATTTTAACATCTCATATCTAAATTGTTCAACTTCAACTAACCGTTGACGTAACTCGGTCAATGTAAATGAACATTTTTCGGCTTCAGCTATTACTTCTCTTAATAGTGGCGTTAATTCCTCATCCTTAAATTTTTTGAATAGCTCTTTTAAGCCAATACCATTATCCCCTCCTAACATAAAGGTTTCCCAATGAAGTCTATATGTTTCATTTAATAGTTTAGGGAAATCATGCGATACTTCGGCCCCTTCAGCTACTAGTGCCTGTACCGCTTTCATGACGGTATTTTCCGTTTCTGCCGAAGGAGGAGCAGCTGGGTTTTCACTATAATATACAATTTTTAATGCAGATAAATCCAGTGGAAGAACGGAGCGCTTAAAATTTATAGGTGGTACATAAATCTCCACCAGAGATAACTTCCATAGCCAACACCAAATCCTCTACATAACGTCCCATAGGTCCTATTGTTAATACCGAAGACACCAATCCTGCTGCACCATCAAATGGAATATCTCCAGCAACAGGGAGCAACCCTTGTGTAGGCTTATGCGCACATATTCCGCAATAATGTGCGGGTTGTCTTATACTACCCCCAGCATCAGAACCCATTCCAAGTGGAGATCCCCCTACAGCAAGAAGTGCAGCTTCTCCACCGCTACTTCCTCCTGGTGTGCGCGCTAAATCGTATGGATTATTTGTACGTCCATGTGTGCGGTTATCTGTTTCATAAGCAAATAATAACTCCGGCACATTGGTAACCCCCAAAATAATTGCACCTTCAGCTTTTAACCGACTAACAATTGTAGAATCCTTAGTCGCATATTTTAAAAAATAGGGATATCCTTTTCCTACAATAAATCCTGAAACTTCACACGTATCTTTTATAGTTATAGGTAATCCATGAAGTTTTCCTAAAGATTTCCCCATTAAAATAGCCTGATCAGCTTCATCCGCTGCATGCAATATTCTAACGGTATCAACTTGATGTATGGCATTAAGCTGTTGATTGACTTCTTTTATCCTTTTAATAAATGCTTCAGCAGCCTGTCTCGCAGTAAGGTCTTTGTTGGCTATTTTTCTAATAATTTCACTAGCGGATAATTGATATATTTCCATAGTTTTTCTCTTATCAAGAGTTCATATTACTGAGTTATTTGAATATAATAACGCGAATTCTGTAAAAAGATAGGGGTGGCTGACCCGGGTAAAAACCCAAGCCAGCCGCGGGGATCCATACTACTACTAGGTCTTCATAGAAGACCACTTCTAACAGATC
>JAJXVU010000006.1 GCA_021781965.1 Pseudomonadota bacterium | reverse complement strand
GATAATTATGTTTTAACAGAAGATATTTCAGAAGAAAATGTTAAGGTCATCCCTTCAAGCGTTATAAGTGTTACTTTTCCACCAGCGGCTTCAGGAAAGGCCATTAGCGCTCTACCTATTTCTGTCACAAAGGTTGTTTTTGCCAGGGATATTTTAATAGAGGGAAAATATAACCCGCCCCGTCGTTATTCTGCGGGGGAGAAATTTTACGCTAATTCAGTGCCATTTTCCTCAAAAGTGGCTGCCTTACCGGAAACAGTTAACACAGTGTCTTTTCCACCCACGGTTTTAATAAAGGAGATTAGAACCTTACCTAAAAAGGCTTCTACTATTTACCTTGCCTCTGAACCACATCATGATATATCGGAATCACGGCTATATGATCTGCTGGTAGCATTACCCAGTACGGTAACGACAATAATATCAGCCTCATCTATTTTTAATGACTCTCTGCGCGTAAAGGAATTGGTTAGCCAAAAGAATCTTACGGTTCAATTAATTATTATAGCCGAACCTCAGCAAGAAAATATTACTTCCCCTTTACTCACCTCTACTAGAACAGCGGACCCTTTGCCTTCTATTTCAACCCCCTCTAGTGGCGGCAGCGCTATGCCTGAAGAAGGGCCTTGCCGTTCAGCTTCGAATATTTCTGGCATTAACCGCGGCTCTCATATGCTAACCTTCACTGGCTCTAATAACTTAAGTAGCACAACTCAGAACTTCCCCATTACACGCATAGATTCCCCTGTTCTCGACATTCCTCCTATAGAGGGGAGCCACCCTTCCAGGGAATGGTTATTATCCTATTTAATAAACCAAACCAGCTCTGAGCCATCACTCTTAGTTTTAAGTTCAGAGCCTACTACCGCAATCGTTTTAAATATACCGAGAGCGATTAAAAACCCAGCGCTTGATAAAGCAAACCTTATATACCCCCCCAATCTCAAGACTATTGTTTTTGTTAATCAAGGTGCATCAGAATTACTGCTTAGAAAATTAAAAGGCCTTAAGACACCAAGAATTAGCCGCTTTTATTTCTTATACCCGCAAATTGGCTATATAAAAGCATTGACTGTTTTATCAAGTTTATCAAGAAAAGGATACTTTTGCGGGGAGTTTTTTTTTAACACTCCTATTTACAGCGACCTAATTAACCTTTTTCTTAAAGGTAGGCCTAAAAGTTACTTTGCTTTTTTTACAAAAGATCGTGTAGGAAATTACCCGGTTATATTCTTTCCAGGATCGGCTAATCCTAAAGAGGATATTGATAGGCTAGAAAAATATTCTATTTCTGAGGTTCATTTCAACCATATAGCTAACCTAAAGGTAATTGAAGATTTGCCGCGATTGGTTAGCACTGTTATTTTTCACCGCTATATTTCGAAAAGAATACTTGAAATATTACCTGAAACAGTTAAAAATGTGGGTTTGCATTCACCCTATATTTCACTAGACATCATCAAGGCGCTGCCCACCTCTGTCACAGCGGTTAGTTTTGGCGCTACGGTTTCAGCAGAACAAGTTCAGGCCCTCCATTCAAAAGTTATAAACGTTACTGTTCCACCCGAGGTTTCGGCATCGGCCATTAAGGCTCTACCTGATTTTGTCACGAGCCTTAGTTTTGCTACCCATTTTGATAATTATGTTTTAACAGAAGATATTTCAGAAGAAAATGTTAAGGTCATCCCTTCAAGCGTTATAAGTGTTACTTTTCCACCAGCGGCTTCAGGAAAGACCATTAGCGCTCTACCTATTTCTGTCACAAAGGTTGTTTTTGCCAGGGATATTTTAATAGAGGGAAAATATGACCTGGCCCATTGTCATTCTGCGTGGAAACAATTTTACGCTCATTCAGAGCCATTTTTCTCAAAAGTGGCCGCCTTACCGGAAACAGTTAACACAGTGTCTTTTCCACCCGCGGTTCCAATAAATGAGATTCAAACCTTACCTAAAAAGGTTTCTACTATTTACCTTGCCTCTGAACCACATCATGATATATCGGAATCACAGCTATATGATCTGCTGGCAGCATTACCCAGTACGGTAACGACAATAATATCAGCCTCATCTATTTTTAATGACTCTCTGCGCGTAAAGGAATTGGTTAGCCAAAAGAATCTTACGGTTCAATTAATTATTATAGCCGAACCCCAGCAAGAAAATCTTACTTCCCCTTTCCTCACCTCTACTAGAACAGCGGACCCTTTGCCTTCTATTTCAACCCCCTCTAGTGGCGGTAGCGCTATGCCTATTGCAGCAGCAATTTCGCCGTTTCCTAACAGAAATCACAGGCAGCAAGAAGAACCCGGGCAAAAAGTTGATAAGGGCTCTGTGCTCCTCGCGCAGGGCTTTTTTCGTTACAATCTCAGACCAAATGTTTCAGACAGAATGCAGGAAGAGGCGCCTTCTTCGGATTCTAGTACAGCGGCAAGGGACTTACATCCTTTTTTTAGGATACAAAAATAGGCTATATTTGAATGACATAGTTATTTTATTAGTTAATAGTACCGCTTTAAAAGGCACCTAACACACGGTTTATCTTTTATTGACAACTTATCCAAACAGGCGTAGCATAGAAAATAATATTTTTATGGTGCAGATAAAAAAATGACAGTTTTACTCAGTTTGCCAAAGTTAAGCACTAAGAATGGCCGCTCCAGTTTACTGGCTGCCTTCTTTTATTTTAGCTTTTTTAGCCCCAAGCTGGGTGGCAGATAGAGATTAATGCTCTAACCTCCAGTCTTGTCTTCTGGGGGGCTCCTAAAATCTCCCCAGATCCACGTAGGAAGGTTATTTAACTGATTAGGGGGCTATTTTTAAATGATCCAGATCAATTCGCATTTGTTAGTGCAAAAAACATCCAATTTATCGGGGCTAGTTACGCCGCCCAGTTCTAAATCGCACAGCATTCGTGCCTTAATATTAGCTTTATTAGCTAAAGGTGAATCCATATTGACTAATCCATTGGCTTGCAGCGATATGAGTGACGCAATGCGGATTTGCACTCAGTTAGGAGCAGACATAAGTGTAGAGAATGGTACAGTATGTGTTAATAGCGCTGGTCTGCCATTACAAGCAACGGTACCAATAATCAATAGCGGCAATTCGGGGATCAGCACTCACTTTATAATGCCACTGCTGGGGTTGCGGCGGGATAGTGAAAACCCCATCATTCTAGATTGTGGCGAGCAAATGCGTGCTAGACCCATAGTGCCTTTGGTAACGGCTTTGCGTGCTTTAGGCCTCTGCATCGATTATTTAGATAAAGAAGGCCAGTTGCCTGTTTCGGTCTCTGGGCAGTTGCATGGTGGTGTTACCGAAGTAGATGGTATTACCTCGCAATATTTATCAGCCTTATTGATATCGCTGCCTTGTGCGTCCAGGGACAGTGAAATTACGGTGACGGATCTACACGAACGTCCTTATGTGGATATGACCTTAGATTGGTTGAAAAAACTAGGTATACGTTATCAACACACTACTATAGGAAACCGTGATATTTATCATATTCCAGGTAGGCAAAGTTATAACGCGTTCAATACTACTATTGCGGGCGATTTTTCTTCTGCCTCTTATCTCATTGCCGCTGCTGTGATCTGCAATGGGCGTGTAGAATTACAAGGTTTGGATATGCAGGATCCACAGGGAGATAAAAGACTGGTCTATCTGCTACAAGAAATGGGTGCTGCTATTGCAATCAACCCACAGGGTCTGATCATAGAAGGGGGAAAGCCATTACACGGCCTAAAAATAGATGCTGATGATATTCCCGATTTGCTACCGGCCTTAGCAGTGATTGGCACTTATGCCAGCGGCAAAACGGAGCTCACTAATGTGCGTCAAGCACGCATCAAAGAAACAGATCGCATTCATTCTATGAGCGAAGGCTTAAGCCGTATGGGTGCCAAAGTGGAAGTCCATGAAGATGGCATGACCCTCTATTCCAGCGCATTACAAGGTGCTGCAGTAAAAGGATATAATGATCACCGCACGGTAATGGCATTGGCCGTTGCGGGCTTGCGAGCAGAAGGGCAAACACAAATAGGCGATGCCGAGGCAGTTAATAAAACTTTCCCTAACTTTGTGTCATTGATGCAATCATTGGGTGCTGATATGGAGGTGAAGAATGCACACTAATACGCTTATACTTATAGGCTTTAAAAATGTAGGCAAAAGCAGCATAGGGCTAGAATTGGCGCGCCAAATACAGGGTTCTTTTATAGATTTAGATGAAGCCATTGAAACGGCATATGCAGCAGCACAAACAAAAAAACTGAGTTGCCGCGAGATTGCGCAAACCCATGGTGAAGATTATTTTAGAACCTTAGAAAAAAGCGTGTTTGCAGAAACTATACAGAAAAAACCAGCGGTATTGTCTCTAGGCGGTGGTACGGTCATGGATGGTGACAATCAAGCTTTATTAAAAGGGCATGTAGTGATCCACATCACCGCACCGTATGATCTGGTTTTTGAACGCATTATGTCTAATGGATTGCCGTCGTTTTTTCCAGTCGATGAATCGCCTCATACCAGCTTTTATCTTTTATGGGAGGAACGTGACGCTGTGTATAGGCAGCTTGCTACCTTTAGAATTAACAACAATGGCACTATTGCAGCCGCCGTAGAAAAAATATTAAACCATAATTACTTTAGAGAGATGTCATGAGTTACACTATTATAAAAAAATTACCTTCTATTGAAAGCGTCATAGCGGCTTTTCCGTTATCCGTCGCTGCTGAAAAACATATCGCGCAAGATCGTTTAGAGATAAAGTCCATTTTAGAAGGTACCGATAAGCGTCTATTAATCGTCGTCGGCCCTTGTTCGGCTTGGCCCAAGGATGCGGTGTTAGAGTATGCAAAAAGATTAGCGGTATTGAATCAAAAAGTAGGGCATTCCTTAAAATTAGTAATGCGCGTATACATTCAAAAACCACGAACAACCAAGGGATGGTTAGGGCCTATCAATCAGCCGGATCTATTTGCCGATCCTGATATTGAAGCGGGAGTTCAATATACGCGCGAGATGATGGTTAAAGTGATAGAGATGGGTTTACCCATTGCCGATGAAGCCTTATTTACACATAATGCCAAGGGCTTTTTGGAATTACTGTCATGGGTTGCCATAGGCGCACGCAGCTCAGAAGACCAAGAACATCGTATTTTCGCATCTGCCTTGGATTGCGCGGTAGGATTAAAGAATCCTACACACGGCTCTTTAAAAGTAGGGGTGAATAGCATTGTTGCAGCCCAACACCCACACGTAGCGGTTTTTGATAACCATGAAATTCAAACGCATGGCAATCCGTATGCTCATATAGTGCTACGCGGTTCCAATCATGCGCCAAACTATTCTCTGGCGCATCTGGAAGAAATTAAGCAGCATATGGAAATGCATGCCATACAGAATCCATCGGTTATGATCGATGTGAGCCATGACAATTGTTTAGTGGATGGCAAAAAAGATCATCGTTTACAACCTCAAATTATTTTTGAGGTCATTGAGGCTCTAAAGAATCGTCAGGATTTAAAGTCTTTAGTAAAAGGCTTTATGATTGAAAGCTTTATCAAGGAAGGAAATCAAGCTGTCAATTTAGAAAAACCCGAAAGCATTGATCTAGATGGGTTGTCTATAACCGATCCTTGTCTTAGTTTTGAGGCAACAGAAGAGCTGCTGTTACAATTAGCAGAGGTTCATGCACAATGTTAAAGCCTATTACTGTTCAACTTCCTAGCAAAAAAGCCTACTCTTATCCTATCTATATAGGTGCAAAACTGTTAGCTGAGGTGCCTACTCATTTGCCTAAACACAATAGTACTCTCGTTATCATCACTGACGATACGGTGAAAGAGTTATATGCGATCGCTTTACAACAATTTCTCAACAAGGCTGGTCATAAAACGTTATTGCTGTCTTTTTCTGCCGGAGAATCTTCTAAAAATAGTCAAACTAAAAATGTATTAGAAGAATCAATGTTAGCTCAATCTTGCGATAGAAACAGCTTGATTTTAGCTGTGGGTGGCGGGGTAGTGGGCGATCTGGCTGGGTTTATCGCGGCTACTTATATGCGGGGTATAGATTATATCCAAGTACCTACCACTTTATTGGCGATGCTAGACAGTTCTGTGGGCGGTAAAACCAGTATAGATACTACCCATGGTAAAAATCTTATAGGCGCATTTTGGCAACCTATAGTGGTCATTGCCGATATCACCGTTTTAAAAACGTTGCCGCAAGATCATCTAATCAATGGTTTGATTGAAGCTTTTAAAATGTTTTTGACTAGCGATGCTGAGAGTCTAGCATTTTTAGATAAAAATTTAGATCGTATCTTAGAACGGGATGAAGCTCTATTAACAGATCTGGTACGTCGTGCGGTCAACATTAAGGCTACGGTTGTAGCCAAAGACGAAAAAGATTATAGCATACGAGCTATTTTAAATTTGGGTCATACTATAGGCCATGCCTTAGAACAACTCAGCGAATATAAATTATTACACGGTTATGCAGTGGCCTTAGGGTTGTTGGTAGAAGCAAAAATTGCTGAACGCATGGGTTGTCTAGAGCCGCAGCAGTATCTGTATATAAAAACGCTATTGCAGCGTTTAAATATTAGCGCTTCTGATCTGAAGCAGTTTGACGTCGAAGCTATTATTGAAAAAACAAAATTAGATAAAAAGAAACGAGGTGATGCAGTGCATTACGTATTATTGGGTAATTTAGGTCATGTTTATGAAGCTGAAAATCAATTTACCCATGCCGTCAGCGATGATAGGGTAAGATGCGCGTTTATTGAGATTATTGAGGAACAAATATAAAAAAAACGTATGGGCAGGCCCCCGTGCCAGCCCTAAGTAGGGCAACCACAGGGGGTTGCCCCTACGCATGGATTCACATTTTTATGAGGAATAAAAAATGCCTGGAAATAGTTTTGGTCAACTGTTTAGAATTACCACTTGCGGTGAATCGCATGGCGGTGCGGTTGCAGTGATTGTAGATGGCTGTCCGCCGAACTTGGAAATCAATGAAAATGATATACAGCAAGAGCTGGATCGTAGAAAACCTGGACAAAGTGCTATCACTACGCCGCGTAAGGAAGCTGATCGTATTCACATTTTATCAGGTGTATTTGAAGGCAAGACGACTGGCACGCCTATATTATTAGTGGCGTATAATTCAGACGCGCAGCCTCAAGATTATGAACATCTAAAATCGATTTATAGACCATCGCATGCTGATTTTAGCTATTTAAAGAAATATGGCAGACGAGATTTTAGGGGGAGTGGCAGAGCCAGCGCTAGAGAAACTTTAGCACGAGTAGCGGCAGGAGCTATAGCTAAAAAATATTTACAGCAGCATTTTAATATAGAAGTTCTCAGCTTTGTAGAGCAAGTTGGCCATATTCGCACTGACATTGATCACAATATAGTGAATTTAGCCGCCATTGAAAATAATCTAGTTCGCTGTCCAGATGAAAAAACAGCAAAGGAAATGATAACACTCATTGAAAAGGTTCAATCAGAACAAGATTCTGTAGGGGGTATCATTAAGGGTGTGATCCGCAATGTGCCCGCAGGTTTAGGCGAACCCGTATTTGATAAGCTGTCTGCCGATCTAGGTAAGGCTATGCTCAGCATCAATGCGGTCAAGGGCTTTGATATAGGCAGTGGTTTTGCAGGGATTTCTCTGAAAGGCAGTGAACATAATGATGCCTTTATTTTAAAGGAAGATATTGTTACTACGAAAACCAATCATGCAGGTGGTGTTTTAGGTGGTATTTCCACGGGAGAAACGATCTATTTTAGAGTAGCATTTAAAGCTGTAGCTACCATAGGTCAAAAGCAAGAGACGCTGACGGTTGCCCATCAGAAGGTATCATTGGAGGCCGCGGGTAGACACGATCCTTGCGTATTGCCTAGAGCCGTGCCCATTGTCGATGCGATGTCGGCCTTAGTGATCATGGATCATGTATTAAGGCACAAGGCGCAAAATCAATAAGAGGAAATACAGTATGCAAACATTGGTTACACTCAGAGCACAGATCGATCAGATAGATAGCGATATCATTGAAAAGCTGGCTTTACGACAGCAGCTGTCTAGAGAAATTGGCGAAATCAAACTGGAGCAGGGTATGGAGATTATTGATCCGCCCCGTGAAAAAGAGCTGTATGCTTTATATGAAAAGCTATCTTGTGAATATAAATTAGAACCAGGGTTTGTGAAAATGTTATTTAAGCTAATTATCGACTATTGTAGAAAGGTGCAAAAGTAGCGACGGTAGAGTAGAGCGGCCCGTGAGCCGCTCTACTCTAAATGCTTTACTCAACATGAACAGCCAAGGGGAGATCATCCTCTTGGCGTTTACTGCCCCTGACATACGTTTCTCTGCTATAAGCAAAATAAGCGCCATATATATAGATTATTACAGACAGCACCAGTAACAACCAGATCCCGGCTGAATGACTGATGAGCTGGGTACTTGCACCTGTGTGATTGGCTAGATACGTGATAAGACTAATACCCAAAATGTAGAAAACCAACCAGGATGCGCCTTTGAAAGCTTCCCAGAAAGAGCCTACACGGTCTTCTTTATATTCATAGTAAAAGTAGAAGGCTAATCCCGGGATGATCAACAATGCCATTTCATCGGCTAAAGGCCAGCCAGCGCTGAAGATCAAAACCGACAGTAAAAACAGCAACGCGGGTGCTAACACATGTGCAAACGGCAGTGTAAAATGTCCTGAATTACGAGCGGAGCGGCCATGTTTCAAGCGATTGGCAATCGTTACGATGGGAGCCGGAACATAAGAGAATAGATGTAAGACAGAAATCACCGCCACTAAACTATACCAGCCTTTGAAACACAGCAAAAATATGGAGCCAACGACGGTATTCATGATAATAGCATTCCAAGGCGTATTGTACTTAAAATGTAAGGACGATAAAAATTTAGGCATGTGACCTTCTCGGGACAAGGACAACATGATACGGCCACTAGAGGCTACGAAGGTAACGGCACATACCCCGGGAGATACGACTGAGCCTATGTAAACTGCAGATACTAAGAGTTGGAAATTGGCTAACAGCAGTAATTGCACGTAGGGCGATCTGAAATTGATTTCCCCCCAACCATGGGCTAAGGCGGAAGGAGAAATACTGCCCACAAATACGATCTGTAATAAGAGATAAACGACTAGACTAATAGCAATGCTGCCCAATACAGCAATAGGTAATTGCCGCTTAGGTGAGGCTATTTCCTCGGAGAATGTGAGCGGTGATTGAAAGCCATTAAAAGACATCACTACACCACAAGAGACTACGCTAGCAAAGACGGAACCCCAACCAAAAGGCATAAATGTTTGTATCGTGGTACCAAAGTTTTCTTTATGTAATCCGGTAGAAAACAAGGCAATTATGGTCAAAATAGGAATAGCCACTTTCAACAGCGTAAAAAAATTGTTAAAACGTAAAAAGAACTTAATACTCCAGTAATTTAAGAGCATAAATAAAATCATTAAGCCAAAAGCAAAGATGATGCCAATGCCGGTTAAGTTGTGGCTGGTTACATCATAGAAACGGGTGAAGGAGGGGGATAGTTGACTCATATATTGAATGACGGCCTGTGCCTCTATAGGAGGAACGGCGACGATGCTGAGCCAGTTGATCCAAGAGGTTAAAAAACCGCAAAATCGACCATGCGTAATGTGCGAGTAATAGCCAATTCCACCCGCAGAAGGATGGGCTGAGCCTATCTCTATGTAGAAGAAACCCACTAACATGGCAATAAAAGCACCTAGGCCCCAGGATAATAAGCTTGCTGGTCCAGCCATAGCCGCTATTTTCTGTGTGCTTAATAACCAACCAGACCCTATGATGGTGGTTACCCCTGTCATCGTGAGCGAAAAGGTGGAAATTCGCTTATGTAGTGCAGTGTTATTGCTCATAATAGCTCCTGTTTCAGTACGTTAGGCCGCATCCTATCGTAAAAAGGCAAGAAAAGCAATTGCATGGATATATTATGAACAAATAAGGAATGTTGGTATCCAGTAAAATTATATAAAGAATAATTATTTTGGCTATCCTCGGTTAGCGGGCTTTGGTATATCCTTAGGCTGATATCAGTAACTATGCTTGGATGCCAGAATCTATCTGTTCACTACCATGGACAGATTAACTGTCAATAAGGTATAATCTCGCGCAGTGAAAGTATTAACGGCGAAACCAGTGGAGGCATTCTGTGCAGAAAAAAGCCATACTAGCCTTAGCCGATGGCACCCATTTTGAGGGTATTGCTGTAGGCCATGGTGATTACACGGTGGGCGAGGTTGTATTCAATACCGCCATGACGGGCTATCAAGAAGTGTTAAGCGATCCCTCGTACGCCGAACAATTAATTACTTTTACCTATCCCCATATAGGTAATGTAGGCACCAATGCCGCTGATTTTGAAGCCGATAAAGTTTATGCCAAAGGGTTTATCCTCCGGGAGCTACCTACAGCACCCAGCAGTTGGCGCGCACAACAATCCTTTGTCCAATTTATAGAAGATTACAATTTATTAGGCATTGCTGAAATTGATACCCGCGCTTTGGTGCATCATTTGCGGCTACATGGCGCTCAAGCGGGTTGTATTTTGGCAGAGGGCGATGTAGTCACGGCAGTGGCTAAGGCGCGCGCTTGGGGTGATATGCAGGGACGATCGCTCATCGATGCTGTTGCTACACACAAAACCTATGCCTGGCAAGAATCGCTACATAAAGCAAGCAATCCCACACTAGTGGTGGTCGATTTTGGTGTGAAACAAGGCATACTACGCTGTTTAGCGGCGCAAAACTGTAATGTGATGGTGGTGTCGCCACAATCCACTGCAGAGGATATTTTAAAATTACAGCCTCAGGGCATTGTTTTATCCAATGGCCCGGGGGATCCCGCGGCTTGCCTTGATGCCATCAAAACCGTCCAAACCTTGTTAACTAAAAAAATTCCGCTCTTTGGCATTTGTTTAGGCCATCAATTATTGGCTTTGGCTCTAGGCGCTAAAACCATGAAGATGAAACAAGGCCATCATGGCGTCAATCATCCGGTGCAAGATGTTGTAACGAAGCGCGTCTTTATTACCAGTCAAAACCATGGTTTTGCAGTAGATGAAGCAACACTGCCTGCGGACGTGCGAGTGACGCATCGTTCTTTATTCGACAATACGCTACAAGGCTTTAGCCATGAGACTTTGCCACTACTGGCTTTTCAAGGTCATCCCGAAGCGAGCCCCGGGCCGCACGATAGCGACATTCTATTCAAACAATTTATCAAATTGATCAATGCTGGGAGTGTGCAGCATGCCTAAACGCGATGATATAAAAACGATTTTATTATTAGGCGCAGGGCCCATTGTCATAGGCCAAGCCTGTGAGTTTGATTATTCCGGTGTGCAAGCATGCCAAGCCTTGCGTGAAGAAGGTTACAGAGTGGTGTTAGTGAATTCCAATCCAGCCACCATCATGACTGATCCCAGTATAGCCGATAAAACGTATATCGTGCCTATACGCCCCGAAGTGATTGCAAAAATCATCGCTGAAGAAAGCCCCGATGCTTTATTGCCCACCATGGGCGGACAAACGGCTTTAAATTGTGCCTTAGATTTAGCGCGTGAAGGCATATTGGAAAAATACAATGTTGAAATGATAGGTGCGACTCGTGAAGCGATAGATAAAGCCGAAGATCGCGATTTATTTAGGCGCGCTATGCAACGAATAGGTTTAGATGTAGCACGCTCCGTCATTGCGCATAGTTTAGAAGAAGCGTTACAAGTACAGGTGCAGTTGGGTTTTCCCACGGTGATTCGACCTTCCTTTACTTTGGGCGGCACGGGTGGTGGCATAGCATATAATCGCGAAGAATTTATTGAAATTTGCGAGCGCGGTTTTGAATTATCGCCTACTGCAGAATTGTTGATTGAAGAATCTTTATTAGGCTGGAAAGAATTTGAATTAGAAGTGGTGCGCGATAAAAACGATAATTGCATCATCGTTTGTACTATAGAAAACTTAGATCCTATGGGTGTGCATACCGGCGATTCCATTACCGTGGCGCCCGCACAAACCCTAACGGATAAAGAATATCAAGTGATGCGCAACGCCGCCATGGCTATTTTGCGTGAAATAGGTGTTGAAACCGGCGGTTCCAATGTACAGTTTGCGGTGAATCCTGCAGATGGCCGCATGATCGTAATCGAAATGAATCCGCGCGTGTCGCGTTCTTCTGCTTTGGCTTCTAAGGCCACTGGTTTTCCGATTGCCAAAATTGCTGCTAAGTTAGCGGTAGGGTATACCTTAGATGAACTCGCGAATGAAATCACTCAAGGAGCAATGCCCGCTTCGTTTGAACCGACTATAGATTATGTAGTTACCAAAATCCCGCGCTTTAATTTTGAAAAGTTTCCCAATGCCGATCCACGTTTAACCACGCAAATGAAATCGGTAGGCGAAGTGATGGCCATAGGTCATAACTTTCAAGAGAGTTTACAAAAAGCGATACGCAGTTTAGAAAACGGTTATGATGGCTTAAATTCTTTGGTCAGCGATGAAGACGAGCAATGGTCTGAACATTTACGGTATGAATTAAAAACGCCAACGGCAGATCGCTTGTGGTATGTGGCCGATGCTTTTCGCCAAGGCTTAAGCTTAGAAGAAATAGCGCTGTATACGCAAATCGATCCGTGGTTCTTAGGTCAGATTGAAGATCTCATACGCTGGGAAGAAAAGGTGCGTGTGCAAGGTTTAGCAGGCTTAGATCGCGATTTACTTTACAATTTAAAACGTCGGGGTTTTGCCGACAGTTATTTGGCAAAGCTATTAGGTGTTACGGAAACCAAGTTGCGACAATTGCGCCACGATTGGGACATTCGTCCTGTGTATAAACGTATAGACAGCTGTGCTGCAGAATTTGCCAGTGAAACCGCTTATTTTTATTCTACTTACGAACAATATTGCGAAGCGCGTGTAGAAAGCAGACCTAAGGTCATGGTCTTGGGTAGCGGCCCTAATCGCATAGGTCAGGGCATAGAATTTGATTATTGTTGCGTGCACGGCGCAATGGCTTTTAGCGAATTGGGTTATCAAACCATTATGGTGAATTGTAATCCGGAAACCGTGTCTACCGATTTTGATAGGGCAGATCGCCTTTATTTTGAGCCTTTAACTTTAGAAGATGTGCTAGAAATTTGCCACAAAGAACAACCTGATGGCGTGATCGTGCAATTAGGCGGACAAACGCCGTTAAAATTAGTGGATCCTTTGTCCATCTTAGGTGTGCCTATTTGGGGTAGTTCGGCCGATACTATCGATTGGGCCGAAGACAGGCAACGCTTTCAAGCTTTATTACATAGCCTAGGCTTAAAACAACCTGCTAATGTGACTGCAACTGAAATCAATGAAGCCATTACCAAGTCGCGCACGCTGCAATATCCCCTCATGATACGGCCTTCCTATGTATTGGGTGGTCGCGGTATGCAAATTATTACCCATGAAGATGAGCTAAGAGGGTATCTTAAAAAAAATGCTGTAATATCAAAGGATTGCCCACTTTTATTAGAAGAATTTTTGGATAATGCTCAAGAAGTGGATGTTGATGCAGTGGCGGATGGACAAAATATACTTGTCTGTGGTATCATGGAACATATTGAACAAGCGGGCGTTCACTCTGGAGACTCTTCTTGCTGCTATCCGCCCTTTAGCTTGTCTCACGAAATACAACAAGAATTACGCCGTCAAGTGACCTTGATTGCGCGTGAAATGCAGGTAATAGGGTTGTTAAATGCCCAATTTGCCATTCAAGGAGACACTATTTATGTGTTAGAGGTAAATCCTCGTGCTTCGCGTACGGTGCCTTTTATCTCTAAGGCAACGGGTGTGGCGGTGACAAAAATAGCGGCTTGTTGCATGGCGGGACAATCTTTAACAGATCTGGGATATGGCGAGAGCTTAGCTGTGCCGCCTTATTACTCGGTGAAATACCCGGTATTTCCATTTTCGCGTTTTGGTGGGGTTGATCCCATCCTAGGACCAGAAATGAAATCGACTGGCGAGGCCATGGGCATAGGCGAGCATTTTGGTGAGGCTTTTGCTTATGGTTTCTTAGGCAGTCAAAATAAGGGCAAAATACCGACTAAAGGCCAAGCCTTTATCAGTGTGCGTGATGAAGATAAGGCCGTTGTGGTTGCTATTGCAGAATGCTTAGTGGAAGTAGGTTTTAGATTATGCGCCACACGCGGCACAGCCAATGCCTTAAAAGAAGCAGGCATAGATTGTAAGCCGATCAATAAATATAGGGAAGGTAGGCCCCATATCATCGATAGCATCAAAAATGATGAGATCGATTTTATTATCAATACTACGGATGGACAAAAGTCGATTAACGACTCTTATACAATACGCAGTAGCGCCCTGCAACATCGTGTGTGTTATACCACGACTTTAGCAGGTGCCAGAGCGCTGATTTTAGCGATGAGCTATCAGCATGATATTAAAGTGAGTGCATTGCAAACATTGCATGCCACAGAAGAGGTGATAGTATGAGTAGCAAAACACCCATGACAGTCGCAGGAGCGACTGCGTTACAAAAAGAATTAGAGGAATTAACGCGAGTAACGCGCCGTAAAATTGTAGATGCAATTGCTGAAGCGCGCGCTCACGGTGATCTAAAGGAAAATGCAGAATACCACGCTGCTAAAGAGCAACAAAGTTTTGTGGAAACGCGTATTCAAGAGATAGAAGGCAAATTGGGTAATGCCCAAATCATTGATATTGCAAAAATGCCGCACACAGGACGTATTATTTTTGGTGTCACGGTGCAGTTAATTAATTTAGATACGGATGAAACGATCCGTTATCATATAGTAGGAGAAGACGAAGCCAATATTAAAATTGGTAAGATTTCAGTAAATTCGCCTTTAGCGCGCGCCTTAATCGGCAAAGAGCAGGGCGACACAGTGGAAGTGACTACGCCTGGAGGCATACTGAGTTATGAAGTGGATGAAGTTTTGTATATTCACAGCAGTTGATTGTTAGGCGAGGCGCCGAGGCCTCGAGTACCAGGAGTGTAGTACTCTACATGACTGGTGCGAGATGGGTGAAAGCAACAAAGCCTAAGAATCAAATGCGAAGAATATTTTATGAGAGAGGTATGAGGATGTTTGTAAAGAAAGTAACAATATTAGCGAGCGCGGCGATGCTCAGCATGATAATGGTGGGTTCCGCTAAGGCAAGCACTAATGTAGAAGGCCAAATTTTAAAAGAAGCCAGTACACTTAACCCCAAAGTATTGCAATTGGCCGAAAAAGCCTTTTATTGTGCCAGCAAACGCGGTGTGGTAAATAAACAATTTTTAACAATTATTGACTATTCACAACCATCAACAAAGAAACGGTTGTGGGTGATCGACATGGCCAAGGCTAAACTCAAATTCAATGAATTGGTGGCGCATGGCAGTGGCAGTGGCGATAATGTGCCCACTCGATTTTCAGATACCACGAATTCACATGAATCCAGTTTAGGTGTTTTTGTAACTAAAAATACCTATATTGGTCATAACGGTTTGTCTTTGCGTATGCAAGGTTTAGAGCCGGGTGTAAATGATCATGCTATGCAACGTGATGTAGTATTTCACGGTGCCGATTATGTGAGTGAGGCAGCAGCTGAATCTCAAGGGCGCATAGGCCGCAGTTGGGGTTGCCCAGCATTGCCACGCGCTGAAGCCAAAGATACTATTAACACCATTCAAGGCGGTTCATTGGTGTTTGCGTATTATCCTGACTCCAGTTGGTTAAAGAAATCATCTTTCTTGTCTTGTTAATAGAGCCGTGCTTGTCTTGTAGGGGGGGCTCGCGAGCCGCCCTTTTAGAATAACACCCTGAAACGCAATCTTCTTAGTGTAATTGGAGAAAATAATGAATAAACCATTGGTGATCATTACAGGTGCTAGCTCCGGAATAGGGGCTGCGATGGCTAAAATTTTTTCACAAGCCGGATATCCTTTAGGCTTATTTGCACGCCGTGTAGAAATGATGGAAGATTTACAACTTCCTAATTCTGTGTGTATTCCTGTGGATGTTACAAATATAAATGAATTTGAAAAAGCAGTGCAGATTGCCGAAGAAAAATTTGGGAAAGTAGATTGTTTGATCAACAATGCGGGATTTGTGAAAGGCGGCGACTTTACAGAAGTTAAGCATGCCGATCATGTCAATACAGTGCAAGTTAATTTACAAGGTGTCATCAATGGCATTGAACTGGTTTTGCCGGGAATGCGCCAAAGAAAAGCCGGTACGATCATTAACATTAGTTCAGTGGCAGATCGACATTCCCGGCCTAATATTGCCAGCTACGCGGCGGTTAAAGCGGCGGTTAAAAGTCTCAGTGAATCTTTGCGCGCCGCCAATGCTCAATATGGTATCCGTGTTTGTAACCTTGCGCCAGCAAAAGTCATGACGCCATTGATGATTACAACTAATTTAAATGAACAACAAATTATTCAAGCCGAAGATTTGGCTAAAGCAGCATTATGGATGTATCAACAACCGCAGACTATTTGTGTGCGCGATTTGGTTTTTGCTCCTACGTATTATGAAGCTTAAGTGGGTTGAAGGGTTTTAATTATAATTCTGAGGGATTCTCTAATGAGTAAACTATAGGAATATGTATATCTAGGAAGTAACCGTACATACGAATGTATTATCCTCGCCTCAGAAAATGGAGGCAGGGTGCCAATCGAGCTTTAGCTCTAATCCTGCCGTGGCTGCACATAATATTTAATGTCGCGCAATCTATAGAGCCCTGGTTTTAAGCACAATTTTTGCAACAATGCGGGCAGTTGAAAGCGCAACGTTAGCGCAGGAGCGGCGCTTTTCAACTCTAAAAACAAAGTAGTATTTTGATAATCGGCGATTCTAACCTGATCTTGTAATTCTGCAGGTAAGAGTGGTATCACCAAATCGCTGATTTTTTGCAAGCTGAGGCTATGCGCCTGTATTTTTTGCAGCTCTTTGGATTTAGCCATAATTTCTTGTATGCTTTTATAGCTCATTTTTAGATCTTCCGTCTTTTAGCAGAGGGAGAGCCATATTCCTGGGTAGGTAGAGGACTGTCAGAAAAGACCGGTGAGGCCGGCGTGCTAAACGAAGTGGGAGCGTACGGTAAAGGAGAAAATGGCTGTGAAGGGGAAAATGAGGGTGAAGGCGTAGATAAAAAGATGAAAGGACTGAACGGCAATGAAGATGCAGGTAAAGGGGAAGAAGGACTCATGGTAGAGAGAAGAGGAAGAGGAAGAGGAGTAGGCATAGAAATGCTTTTTTCAGCTTGAATACATCGTTTTCTTTCCACTGCTTGAATAAGCAGGCTTAAATTACCCGTTTTTGCAACTTTATTTCCCATAATATGAGAGGATAGAACTGAATATAAATATTCTATTATTTCCGCCGATAGGAATTCTATAGTTTCTGGAGGTATCTTGATTATTATTTTCATGGGGGTTATGCTGTAATCTTCTAGTTGTAATTTTTTCCAATGGGTTTCTTTCAATGCCCTAATAATAGAGTCAGTGGAACTAGCAAATAAAAATTTTTTTATCCTGGTTAAGTAATAGGGATTTGATTCTGTAAGGTATCTGTTTAAATACGAAGGGTTGTCCACAACTTTGGCTAATGCATGGCTACTAGTGGCTAAGATTATTTCAAATCTTTTTGCAAATTCTTCATCGGATAGCGTGGAATGAAGATAATTTTCTATGTGGTGACTTTTTATAGTGTTAATTGCAGTATTGGACATCGGCCTAATAATCAGCTCGAAATGCTCTTTTTCTTTTCCAGGATAGGTAAGAAACCACTCTGCCTCTGCTGGAGAGGCAAAAGGTGTATCTCTTATTTTCGCTAGAAGTTTCTTTTTGATGTTTTCTATTGTTCTTGCTGCTGCGATTAAATTTGCCATTATACTATTTTCGTCTTCCGGGAGTACTGTTAAGAAACTCTTACCTATATACCTAGCAAGTATGGCTTGATCTGCTTCTGGTAAACAGGCAAATAAACCAGGTGTGACTATAGATTGATTAGATTCTATGAGGTTCCGACCAAATTGAGAATATAAATTTAGTTCTGTGTCGTGGCGTATTCGTGCTTCTAATAGGTGATGTGCTTCTTCGATGAATGAAATCATAGCACTGTTTTCTCCCGCACTTAAAGAAATATCCTTTGCCAGCTTGCCTAAACAGATAGTTATAAAGTTTTGTTTTTCTAGAGATAACAGATTACATTTTTCTGATGTAAAATTATGCCCTTTCTCCAGTGATTTTTGGCCTGCTTTATAATAAGTATCCTCCTTTTCTGCGGCTAGTCTGACTAATTCATTCAATTTGTCAAGCTGCACTTTTTTCTCTGGGGTTTCTAGTATTTTTTCTTCTGTGAATTCGTTATTATGCCACATTCCCAAAAGAATTTGGAATTCAACTTTTTCTTTGGGAGATAAGCAATTAAAGCTGAAAAGTGATATCTGTGCTTCTTTGTTATAGATAATGGTCAAACCTAGTATTGCAAACGAGGCTTTTTTTGCTTGCTGCATTAAAAAATTCTTTTGACATTCGCTTAAGGGGGCAACGTTAATTTTTTCTATAAATTCTTTTTCTCTGGACGCAATTTCTTTGCGTCTGGATAGAAGTTCTAAATTTTCAAGACGAGAGTAAGAAGGGTTTTCTAAGCCTAATAAAATATTATATACCATTTCTGTCATCCGCTGATTAAGATTTTCTTTAGCCGTATTATGGATTAACTGTATAAGAGATGCGATTTGTTCATCTACGGTGTTCATTTTACCTCCTTCAATTATAATATGGTATTTAAATACAGCCTATGCAAGAAATACACTCAATCCCGCCATGGTATAGAGAGCGCTTCCCCAAGATGGGGTATTCGTGCTTTCAAGTACAATAGGGTGCCGCAGAGAATAGCATTATCCACCAGATATGTCTACATTTTGAGCGAAAAAAGGGGGCTGTAGTGCCGTATACAGAGGACCGAGCGTCATCCTGTACGTGGCTGAAGTGAATACTGGGGTGAGAAAAAGTGTAACTATAAATGCGGCGCTTTCAGGTGCTGCTTCGCATTTCTTCCCGAAGTAGGGTACAATAAGCGGTCACATTATGTAATATACTCATAGCAGTTGATTATTAAGCGAGAAGACTAGCTCGCGAGCACCAGGAGTGACGTACTTCTGTCATATACTGGGGGCGAGATGGGCGAAGGCAACAAAGCCTAAGAATCAAATGCGAAGAGTATAGATTGTACAGAATTAAGAGGAAAAAACTGGCTATGGCATTGACCAATATCGTCAAACGTATTTTTGGGAGTCGCAATGAGCGCATTTTGCGTCGTTTGTATCAGCAAGTTGCACGCATCAATGCTTTGGAAGCGGATTTTAAGGCCTTAAGCGACGAGGATATCAAGGCAAAAACTGCACAATTTAAAGAACGTTTTGCCAACGGCGAATCTTTGGACAGTTTATTGCCAGAAGCTTTTGCCGCAGCGCGCGAAGCATCTGCTCGTACTTTAGGTCTACGCCATTTCGATGTCCAATTAATAGGCGGTATGGTGTTGCACGAAGGCAATATTGCCGAAATGTTAACCGGTGAAGGCAAAACCTTGATGGCTACCTTAGCGGCTTATTTAAATGCTTTGACGGGACGCGGCGTACATATCGTGACCGTTAATGATTATTTGGCCAAACGTGACGCGCAATGGATGGAGCCTATCTATCAATTTTTAGGCTTAACGGTAGGCATTAATCTATCGCAAATATCCCCCGAAGAAAAACGTGCCGCTTATTTGGCTGACATCACCTACGGTACTAACAATGAATTTGGATTTGACTATTTGCGCGATAATATGGCCTTTAGTCTGCAAAACAAAGTGCAACGTGACAATTATTTTGCCATCGTCGACGAAGTGGACTCCATTTTAATCGACGAAGCACGCACGCCCTTGATCATTTCTGGCCCTTCGGAAGGGGGCGCTGAATTGTATAGTCACATCAATGAGATTGCGCCACAATTAACACGCCAAACCAGTGAAGAAAGCGAAGGCGATTTTTATGTGGATGAAAAAGCAAAACAAGTGTTTTTATCTGAAGCAGGTCATGCGCATATAGAAAAATTGTTAATAAAAGCAAACCTTATTAAAACGCATAAAAGCTTATACGACACCCAAAATATAATATTAATGCATCATATCAATGCTGCTTTGCGCGCTCATTTTATCTATCAGCGTGATGTAGATTATGTGGTTAAAAACGATGAAATCTTCATCGTTGATGAACACACGGGGCGATTGATGGTAGGACGCCGTTGGTCCGATGGCTTACATCAAGCGGTGGAAGCCAAAGAAGGCGTGGCGGTGCAGAGCGAAAATCAAACGCTAGCTTCTATTACCTTTCAAAATTATTTCAGGTTATATGACAAATTAGCCGGCATGACCGGAACCGCGGATACCGAAGCCTACGAATTTCACCAAATCTATGGTTTAGAAGTGGTAGCGATTCCGCCGAATAGAGGTGTGGTGCGTGTGGATTATCCCGATAAAGTGTACGTGAATCGCGAGGAAAAGTTTAAAGCGGTAGTTGCTGAAATTAAAGAATGTGTGGCGAAAAAGCAACCTGTTTTAGTAGGCACCATATCTATTGAAATTTCTGAACATCTATCTAAGTTATTGACGGCTGAAAAAATAAAGCACGAAGTGCTCAATGCTAAGCAGCATGAACGCGAGGCTTCTATCATTGCCGAAGCGGGTAGGCCAGGAGCGGTGACCATTGCTACGAATATGGCGGGTCGCGGTACTGACATAGTCTTGGGTGGACAACTGAGTAGTGAATTAGCGAATTTAACGAATGCTACCGCAGAAGATATCACAGCCCATACTGCTGATTGGCAAAAGCGTCATGAAATTGTAGTTGCTGCCGGTGGTTTACATGTGTTGGGCACCGAGCGCCATGAATCTAGGCGCATAGACAACCAATTGCGCGGCCGATCTGGGCGTCAAGGCGATCCAGGTTCTAGTCGATTTTATCTGGGTATGGATGACAATTTATTGCGTATTTTTGCCTCCGAAAAAGTAGCGGGTTTTATTGCTCGTTTAGGGCAACCCGATGAAGCGATGGAACACCCTATGTTGAATCGCATCATTGCTGGTGCACAGCGCAAGGTGGAAGGTTTTAACTTCGATATACGGAAGCAATTGTTAGAATACGACGATGTTGCCAATGAACAACGTAAGGTGATTTACGAGCAACGCAATTCGTTGTTGGCTGCCGATAATGTTTCTGAAACGATACGTTTGATGTTAAGCGATGTGACGGAAGAAACCATAGAACAATTTATTGCCCCAGGTAGTTTTGCGGAAGAATGGGCTGTTGAATCTTTAGAAGCTGAATTTCAAAGTGCATTTCATGTTGCGTTGCCAGTGAGTACTTGGTTGGCGGCAGACGATCAACTGAATGAAGAAGGCTTAAGGCAAAAAATAAAAGAAGTTATGGAAAATAGCTATGAAAATAAATGGCTCTCGGTCAACCCAGACATAATGAGACATATTGAAAAAGCAGTATTGTTGCAACAATTAGATCAACATTGGAAAGAACATCTAGCAACTATGGATTATTTACGTCAAGGTATTCATTTGCGCGGTTATGCACAGAAAAATCCTAAACAAGAATATAAGCGTGAAGCATTTGAATTGTTTGGTGCTATGCTAAAAACTTTGCGTTACGATATCATCAGTAATTTAATGCAATTGGAAATTCCCAATGAAGTAGAACTCAATGCCGTTGAAGCACCACCACCGAGTATATTAGATAGTGGTAAGGTGCGTTATTTGCATGAAGATCTCACTGTTGAAGAACCGATGCCAGATGACAGTAAAACATTGCCTTTTTCACGCAGCGATAAAAAAACAGGCCGCAACGATGTTTGTCCTTGTGGTTCAGGCCGAAAATTTAAGCAATGCCATGGTGCGGTGCGATAGTGCTCAATGTAGTAATCGGTATTATTCAAAATGAACAAGGATTATATCTATTAGGGCTGCGACCACAGGGAAAACCTTTAGCCGGATTTTGGGAGTTTCCTGGTGGTAAAGTTGAAGCAACGGAAACAACCTATGAAGCCTTGTCTCGCGAACTAAAAGAAGAATTGGCTATAGAAGTGATATCAGCTGAACTGTTATTTGATTATGTCTATGAAATAGAAAAAAAGATTTTCTTTAGTGTTTGGCAAGTCAAACAGTATCAAGGCGAACCTAAACCCTTAGCTGTCGATGAATTACGCTGGGTCGATAAATCGCAATTGACACAACACATTTTTCCACCTCCCAACAGACGTATTTTGCAGCATTTGGGTGCGCCGTTGTGCGATTGTTGAAGGTTGTTTTATCCGTTTTTATTATTATTTTATCCCCATCTTTATACGCCTGGGACAGCAATGGCCATAAACTGGTCGCAGAAATTGCCTACGAAAATTTAACACCCACTGCAAAAAAAGCTGTACTGCAACTATTGCAAACACCAGGACCGTGGTATCCGCATCCTTTATCCTTTAGCAATAGCGCTGCTTGGGCAGATTGGATTCGGCCAAATACCTCACAATACGATACGTGGCATTATATCAATTTACCCTATTGTGACGGCGATGGTTGTTTAAATCAAACGACAATTAGTCCCAATATTGTGACAGCCATACAGGTAGACGCTGCGATATTACAGAATAAAGAAGCGAGTGCTGGGGAAAAAGGTGCAGCACTGCGTTTTTATTTGCATTGGCTAGGAGATATTCATCAACCGATGCACACGATTAGCTACTATAGTGCTAACTATCCACAGGGCGATGCCGGCGGCAATCGTTATTTGTTGCAAGATAGCGATTATCCTAATCTGCATGCGTTTTGGGATGGTGGATGTGGCTTATGGCCGCAAAATACGAATTTAAATAAAAAGAAAATACGGGCTTTAGCTAAAGAATGGCAAGCATTGTATCCACCTAAAGAATTTGCTGCAGCTTTAACCGATAAGGAGCCTCTAAACTGGGCAAAGGATAGTCATTCTTTGGCGGTAGAATATGCTTATGAAGCGGTTTCGCAGCATTCGATCACCCTAAAAGCGCAGAAAAATGCACAAATTGTTTGTGAAAGGCAAATTGTTTTGGCGGGCTATAGGTTGGCGCAAAACTTAAATGCATGGTACGCTATGTCGTAATATCCGCTCCCTAACGGTCGCGGATACTGATTGAATATAAGGAACATATCAAATGCATAAAATTATTGTAGCCGGAGCCGGTAAAATTGGCTCGTTAATAAGTACATTACTTTTAGACAGCGGTGATTACCAGGTCACATTATTAGATACTGATTTTTCTGGACACGATGTGCGCCGTTTACAAGAAAGCGCTGTGTTACATAAAGTTATAGTGGATGTAAGCGATGAAAAAAGCCTAGATGCATTCTTACGTGATAATCCACACGATGTCATCGTTTCTAGTTTACCCTTTTATTGTAATCCTGCCGTTGCACGATGCGCCAAAAAATTTAATCTGCATTATTTTGACTTAACGGAAGACACCGAAGTCACGGCTGCGGTAAAAAAAATCGCCGAAGGCGCAAGCACGGCCTTTGTGCCGCAATGTGGTTTAGCCCCTGGATTTATAGGCATAGCTGCACATCATCTTATGAAAAAATTCTCTGCTTTAGATACGGTAAAAATGCGTGTAGGTGCTTTGCCGGTGAACTCTAATAATGCACTGCGATATGCGCTGACTTGGTCTACGGATGGTTTAATCAATGAATACGGTAATTTGTGTGTAGCGATTGTAGACGGCGATTTAATGTGGGTGAGGCCTCTAGAAGGATTAGAAGCCGTAGAATTAGATGGCGTGCAATATGAAGCCTTTAATACTTCGGGTGGTTTGGGTAGCTTAGCAGAATTATATCAAGGCAAAGTGCGTACAATGAACTATCGTACTTTGCGCTATCCAGGGCATTGCGAGAAAATTCATTTTTTGATGAATGATCTGCGTTTAAATGAAGATAGAAGTGCTTTAAAAACTATTCTAGAGCGTGCTGTTCCTAAGACATATCAGGATGTAGTCTTAGTGTATGTTTCAGTTTCTGGATATGTAGATGGCGTATTTATGGAAGATAATCTAGTTTACAAAGTGTATCCTAAGGATATAGCAGGCCAACGTTGGTCAGCCATACAAGTCACTACAGCGGCAGCTATTTGTGCGATGGTTGATTTAACGTTAAATGGTAACGGCCAAAAGAAAGGGTTTATTTACCAAGAAAATACTAAGTTAGAAGACTTTCTAGCGAATCGTTTTGGGCAGTATTATGCGAATAGCATAAGCTGAGCAATGCGTTAAACCTAAAAATAAAATGCGTAGGGCGTATGTTTAACCTCCTCGCTATTGAAATCATTCATACGATATGAGTAGTTATTTTTAACTATCATTGAGACAATCTATCAAATTGGTTTTTAAAATTTAATGGCTGCTTTACATAGAAGAATTTTTCCACTGTACCGCCTGTACCATGAAGACTGAGGGTGCCATAACCCAATAATCGCCCCAATAAGTTTTGATCCACTTCGGTACTTTCAACTTTACTTAAGCTCATTTCTGTAATCTTCAATCGTATCCACCCCAATTTAACGACAATACGCCGATTGGTAATACAAAATTCCGATGTGTTGAATTGAATGATCGGCGATAAAAATAAAGTAAAGATTGCAAATAAGCTTGTAAAAATAATCCAATGATATGTGGTCTCAAAAATGATGTGTTCATCGCTGTTTAAATGCTTGCGGATGTATTGGCTCATGGTAATCTTCTTCTGATTTTTTAAAAGCATAACACAAAATTAAAGGTTTAGCATGAGAAAGCTGACATTCCGCGATAAAGCAGCACAATTTTTAGTCAGAAGATAAGGGGGACAACTACTCGCTCCTATGAAGTAACTATGCTAGCATAGAAATAGCTATATCCGGGATCAACATAGTCACGGGGTAACTACTCATCCTAATGACTACGGCCCGGCTGCAAATGGATAAACCGAGCCGCTTGCATCCGAGCCGCGACCGTCAGGGAGCGGAAAGATATTCAGAGCGTGGGTATTTCCGAGTAACGATTGTGTTTCGAGCCCCATTATTTTCCGAACCGCGAGCGGAAAGAAAAAATATACACCAATCTATCCAGTATAGATTTTTCTTACTATACGGTATGAGCAATTATTTCACAGGAGTTTTTATGAAAACCATTTTACAACAACTCAATTTAACCGACTTGAACGAAGGTGGTTGTATAGGCGGTGAAAAATGGTTAGCAGGGAGTGCTAAATTTTTAGATTCTTTGAATCCTTCCAGCGGTGAACGTTTAGCGGCTGTTAAATTAATCGATGCCGAAGATTATGAAAAAATTATAATAGCGGCGCAAAAAGCCAGTGTAGCATGGCGTAAAGTGCCTGCACCTAAACGCGGTGAATTGGTGCGTTTAATGGGTGATGCCTTGCGCGCGCAAAAAGATGCTTTGGGATCTTTAGTGGCTTTAGAAATGGGTAAATCTAAAGTAGAAGGCGATGGTGAAGTACAAGAGATGATTGACATCGCGGATTTTGCAGTAGGGCAGTCGCGTATGTTATATGGTAAGACCATGCATTCGGAGCGTCCTAAACATCGCATGTATGATCAGTGGCATCCACTAGGAGTTGTCGGCGTCATTTCTGCTTTTAATTTTCCAGTCGCTGTATGGGCGTGGAACGCTTTTATAGCGGCAATTTGTGGCAATAGTGTGGTGTGGAAACCCTCCAGACAAACGCCTTTATGCGCGATTGCGGTGCAGCATATTTGTAATGCGGTGTTAAAAGCCCATAATTATCCGCCTATTTTTTCTGTATTTATTTCCGAGCGCGATATTGCTGAACAATTCATACACGACGAACGCGTGGCTTTGGTTTCTTTCACAGGTTCAACGGCGGCTGGCCGTCACGTAGCCGAAGTGGTGAGTAAGCGCTTTGGTAAGAGCTTATTAGAACTAGGCGGCAATAATGCCATTATCGTCACACCCTCGGCTGATTTTAATTTAGCCGTGCCCGCAATCGTGTTTGGCGCCGTGGGCACTGCCGGGCAACGTTGCACTACCACGCGCCGTTTAATTATTCATAAATCATTGGCAGCGACTTTAGTGCCGCGCTTGGTGAAGGCGTATCAACAAGTGAAAGTGGGCGACCCATTAGACAAACACAATCATATGGGACCATTGATCAGTGCCGACGCCGTCAAAGACTATGAAAATGCCATTGCCGATGCACGAGAGTTAGGCGGCGAAGTTTTGGTAGGAGGGCATCGAATCAACGGCAAGGGTTATTTTGTAGAGCCTACTATTATTCAAGCAGAGGGCGATTGGCCCGTGGTACAACGCGAAACTTTTGCGCCTATTTTATATGTGATGACTTACGATACGTTGGATGAGGCCATTGCTTTACATAACAATGTCAAACAAGGCTTATCCTCGGCGATATTCACGCAAGATGTGCGCGAAGCAGAGCAGTTTTTATCAGCCTGCGGCAGTGATTGCGGTATAGCGAATGTTAACATAGGCACTTCCGGTGCGGAAATTGGTGGCGCTTTTGGTGGTGAAAAAGAAACGGGCGGTGGCCGCGAATCCGGTTCCGATGCATGGCAAACCTACATGCGACGCCAAACCAATACCATCAATTGGGGTAATGATTTGCCGTTGGCGCAGGGGATTGAGTTTAATCTTTGAGTGATCTGCACGAATCTAACCGTGCTGTGAAATAGATTCTTATAGTAGGAAGCTACACGACCGTCATTGCGAGCCAGTGAGCGCAGCGAACAAGGCGTGGCAAAAAATGCGAGCGAAAAGTGCGAAGCACGGCGAGCATTTTTGACGCACGCAGTGCGCCCGAAGGGCGAAGTGCGAACGAAGTGAGGGCTGAGTCCATCCATCGACTGAGTTGCACAGAACTAAACGAACTCATGATCCAGTGTTAAATATTATAGTTCCTAGCTGGCCGGGTCCTGTCACGCGACCTCTCCGTCGTGCTCGTGCCTGCGCGCGCCGGAGACCTCTGTCGCGCGCCACCCCGCCGTAGTATCGAGTCATTACCCAGAAAATTCACATGAATCTTTATTTTTTGATAACGAATTAACATTTTCATCTTCGGTCTCTATTAATACAGAAGCATTGCATTCTATTAATTTTCTTGTCGACGCTTCCAATTCTGTAATTCTCGTTTGTCCTGCAATCTCTATTTGATTTGCTCGAGAACTAAACCCAGGACCCCGGCCCATGCCCCGAGAGTTATAAACCTCTAACTCTTTATGTGCAGAAGAAATTTGTTCTTCTGTTTTTATTAAGAGCTGCATTAACTCATGTTGTTTTAAAAATATAGATCTCCATTTACTTAGCTTACTTTCTGGATAGCCACTATTAGTTAAAAGATCTAAATCTTTTTTTGCCTGATCAAGATCTATTTGAGATTTATTGAGCGAAAATATCTCCCTCCACTTTGGTTGCCGCCAATCAGGATAGTCTTTTTTCTGATTTTCCGGACCATATGGTTGACCAATAAGATTGTTTAGATTTTTATTAAAAACATGAATTTTGTTTTCTGTATGTTTTAATCTAAAAACAGCTGAAGACTTGACTTTTTTACTTATCTTTTTTTTAGAAAGATGCTCCCATGCACCCCAAATCTTTCCTATCCACGTAAATACAAGTGCAATACTTGCGAAGGTAACGTAGTGAAGCCAAGGAGATAAAGATTGCCACATTTTAAAATTACTTCCATTTTTAATAGTCTCTAAAGGCGCATTTAAAATACTCGAATTTAGGGGATGTGTCAAGCAATGATATGAATTCATTCTAAGACAAAGCACAATAGTGAAGGCGGGGTGGCACGGTGACGGGGCCCCCGACGCGCGCAGGCACGAGCACGACGGGGTGGTCGCCGTTGCCAGGACCCCGCCAGCGAGGAGCGAAGATGGTGAATAAATATAATTTATATTTTTCTTTTTTTAAATTTCTTATCACCAAAAAATATTTTAAAAAAATCACAAAAAACTATTGACAAGCTTTGAAACCAAGGTCTAATATGTATCTGTGAATGATGAAAAATCGTTTCATTACGGTTGGGGATCGTTCTGCGGTGGAGCTTACTCGGGTGAGTAAGCGCGATGGGCTGGTAACCCATCGCTAACCATCACAATCACAACTTTAGGAGAATTGTAATGGCTATGAATATTCTAGCTCACATCAACGCGTCTACACAAGGGAATCTCAGCCCACCCAGCGTAATTCCCAAACACTTTGTACGCATATTACTCAAATATGCCAGTTTTTCAAGATTGTATTACGCTTTATCGTGGTTACATAGAGACATGAAAGGGTGTTTTACGTTTGTGAGAAGCAACGCTTAGTGGCTTTAGTTTTTACCATTACGTTAGCTTAGGCTTAAAACGGCTTCTATAGGTGGAACGTGCTGCTTAGGATTGTACTCGTCAATTGAAAAACTGTGTCATGGCAGTTTTTTGCGGCAAAGTTATCTATTTAAGGCCGTTAAGTAAGGGCTTAGGTGTAGGAAGCGTAAATAGTAAAATTAAAGTTAGTGTGTAGAAAGCTACGCCATCCTTACTTTTAGGGCGTGTATCTCTTTAAGCCATTTAGAAACATACATCTAGTTGTCGTGTGTTTCAGCGAGAAAATAGCTTATTTGCAGGTGAGTAGTAGTGGTCTTAAGCGTACAGACTAAGACCTAGTAGCAGTATGGATCTATCGCAGGCCGGCTCGAGTTTTTACTCGGGTCAGCCACCCCTCTATGCCATAAAAAAACACCTTCAGCCGAAAAATAGTTAAAACATATTTACATATAAACTTTAATGCATTATAATAATATCAATAAGAGCTTTTCTAAGGGGTCTTGATGGCCGATGTTTCTATAGAACGTAGACCGCACGATGAATTTGTAAAAAGTATGTTACAAGAAGAGCCTATGGCCAGAGATTTCTTTGAATCGAATTTACCTAGCGGCATGTTAAATTTAGTGAAGTTAGATAAGATGCAATTGGTTCCTGGTACTTTTGTTGATAAACAACTGCGAGCGTTGTATACCGACATCCTTTATAAGGTAGAAATGAAAGATGGCAGTGAAGGATATCTTTTCTTATTGGTAGAACATTATTCCACAGCCGATCCAACGATGGCGTTTAGGACGCTCAATTACGTGATGCGGGTTTTGGATAGACATGTGAAAGAATCTAAAAATGCGGATAGAAATCCATTGCCTTTACCTTATGTATTTCCTATAGTGTATTATAATGGCGAAAAGGCCTATAAAGGAGAGCGTTGTTTATTTAACTTATTTGGCGAACACAAGGAGCGTGTTATGCAATTGTTTAATGGCTCCTTAAATTTAGTGGATATTTCTGCAGAAGCGGGTAAGGATCTGCGAGGGCAAAAGCGAGCATCGTTATTAAGTTGGTGCATGCGCCACAGTATGCTAAGAGAATTTTCATCGCATCTAGCCGAATTGGGGCAATATATTGACGATCTCAGGATGATTTCTGCTTGGACAGAAGCCGATGGAGATCGGGCACAAGTCATGCTAGAATATATGTTAAGGTCGCTGAGTACTTCAGCTGACAGAGGTGCTTTAATAGAAGCTGTGTACAATACATTACCATCAGAAATGGGGGATACCATGGCAACTTTTGCTGAACGAGTTTTTGAAGAAGGTAAGCTGGAAGGTAAAGTGGAAGGTAAAGTGGAAGGCAAGCTAGAAGGCTTTGAAGAAACTCTAGAGGCAATCAATCTTATAGAAAATGGTTGGAGCAACCAAGCCATTAGCGAGCAAACGGGACTTTCACTGACTGCTATCGAGAAATTGCGCAGAAAAATAACGCATTGATTGCACAAAAATTTATTTTTGTGCCCGAACCTTGAAAACGAGATCTTCCCTTCAACTATTTCCCACCAGGAAAAACATCTAGCGAGAGATTGAGTTGAATGCCGTGTTCAAGTCATGCTTTCAATCCAGCCAAAATAAAAGTAAATCCTTTCGTACTATCGCTGATCTGCGCCATTAGGGAGGAGTAAGGAGAGTCGTTGCGATAATATTATACACAGAGTGACGAAGTCATTGCTGTGCATTCTTTTCCTTCGGGGAAACAACGCGATGTGATAATCTTTAAGTTACCGTCTTGTAATGCTAAAAGGCCCGCTGGAATAGGTGAGTTATTTCCAACAGCCGTTAGCAAATCTTGGGCTTCTGCTATTTTCTTTTCATAAGCACATTCAGGTTTGAAAAAGTAAGTCAAACCTGACTTGATAATGTTTCTCCTGCATATTTCATCGTGCGTACGAAGTAGAATGTACAGCTTGATTAGACATATCTTATCTTCGGGCTTTAGCGAATCTTTTTTCATGAGTATTAAAAACTTTCGTTTAAAGATAGTTTCAAAATCGTTAATTTGGCGATATACTTCATTTTCACTATTGATCTGAAACAGTGCATTTAACATATTGGCCAATAGCTTATTTTCGGGGTCGTGGCTTTTTAGAATGGGTGATAGGTATCGATCTAATGTAGTACTATTCTCTTTGATTAAGGTAAAAACAATATCCGCTCCATCTATCGGGCAGATAAAAATATTCCATAAAGCAAAACTATGAGCGCCGTTTTCTATGAGTAACTCTACTATTCTTGCCTGTTTATTTTTAGCAGCGATTGCAATAGCGGATAATCCAGAGTGAGCGCATAAATTTATGTTGGCTCCATATTGAAGGAGTAATTCTACAATTTTAGCGTGTCCATCTTGAGAGGCATACATCAGGGCTGACCATCCATTTTGTTGCAGGTTTACTTTAGCCCCATTTTGCAGCAGTAATTCTACAATTTTAGTGTGCCCATTTTGAATGGCGAGAATAAGAGGAGACAATCCGCTGTGGCTTAGACAATCAATATGAACAGTGCTTAGCTTTATAATAGATTGTACGGTATTTATATCTCCAAGTTGTGCACTGAGATGAAGATAGGTATAGCCTAAAGCTGCTTTTTGGTTTATTTTCTCTAGAGTAATCTTTGTTAATTCATAAAATTCTAAATTGAACTGAAAAACCTTGCTCAATTTCAATGCTTTTTTCTTGTTATGCTCTGAACAATAGAAACAGGTGACTACTGCGTAATTTTTACTATCATTGTCTGAGCTTGTTAAAAGTCCGCTTTTTAAGAGAGACACTAATAATGTATCCATGTCTTGGAAATTAAGTCCATATACTGGACCTTGTTCTATATCAAAAAAAAACCATGGAAGTGTCTTGCTGGACGAGTTATAACTCAGTAGAATAGCATGGCCGCCATTTTGGATCAGTAATGAGAATGGAATATCAGTAGCAGGCTGTAATTCTTTAACAGCTTTTTTCAATGAAGTCAAATAGTGAAATAAATCAATATCTGTATCAAGATTATAAAACCCAGAGAAGGCCGTTACCTTATATAACCCACCTAATTCTTTTAATGCATCAGATTGAACCAGTGGCATTGTTTCTGCTAATTCTTGTGTATAAGGCACATGACCTAGTTTTTGCGATCTTACAAATGCACGGGGATTGTGATTGAGCATAATTTTACGAAAAAATGCTAGAATTTTTATTTTTTCTTTTTCTGAAAGTAAGTGCATATTTTGTAGAATATGTTTATACTCTATGAGTTCTTTGACCCACTGCAATTGCGCATTGAATTCTACGATCTTATGTATATCCGTTAAGACCGCATCCATAACTGGACTGCAAGAGCCATAACACAGTCCATTGATAGCATTGACATCGCCTTCATAGCCTAAATCTTTCGCTAATATTCGGGCCAATAGAATGAGTTCATCGTGTGAAGGATACATGTTTTACCTTGTGAGCATTATCATTTTAGTTGCTGCTAGCGAGAGTATAGCTCTATAGACAGATTTGTCTTATTTTAACACAAAAACAAAAAGTTCAATATGGCTCAAATCAGACATTTAAGTCTTAATGATACTTAACAACCCCCCTATCATCAGGTATACTATGGCCTGTCATTTTGCCAGGGTGAGGATCAGCAGTATTTATGCAAGAAGCCAAATTACGCTTAAAAAACATCAAGTTAGTCGGATTTAAGTCATTTGTTGACCCGACGGTAGTCTCATTCCCTGGGCATTTAACGGCCGTTGTAGGGCCTAATGGCTGTGGAAAGTCCAATATTATCGATGCCGTGCGCTGGGTGATGGGTGAAAGCTCCGCCAAGCAGCTGCGTGGCGAGGGTATGACGGATGTTATTTTTAACGGTTCTACTGCCCGTAAACCTATAGGGCAGGCCTCGGTAGAGTTATTATTCGACAATCCCAATGGGGCTTTGGGCGGCGAATATGCCCAATATCCTGAAATCGCTATCAAACGCTTAGTGACCCGTGAAGGGCAATCTACCTATTTTTTGAACAATGTGCGCTGCAGACGTCGCGACATAGTAGATATATTTTTAGGCACCGGTATGGGGCCGCGCAGCTATGCCATTATCGAACAAGGCATGATTTCTCGTCTGATTGAAGCCAAACCCGAAGAGTTACGCGTTTATCTAGAAGAAGCCGCGGGCATATCTAAATATAAAGAGCGTAGGCGTGAAACTGAAACCCGCATACGCCATACGCGTGAAAACTTAGATCGCCTAAACGATTTGCGCGAAGAATTAGACAAGCAATTACAACGACTAGAACGTCAATCGGCCAATGCACAACGCTATAAAGAATTCAAAACCGAAGAAGATGCCTTGCGCGCGCAATTATTAACACGCCGCTTAATGCGTTTAACAGCCGAAGATGCGGAATTGAGCACAGCCATACGCGAACTGGAAGTTAGCTTAGAAAGCCAAATGGCGGCTTTGCGCGAAGTAGAAAAATTTTTAGAAGTAGAGCAAGAACATCATAGTACGCGCAGCGATGCTTTAAATGAAACCCAAGCTACTTATTATACTGCGGGCTCTGAGGTGACACGCATCGAACAAGCAATCGCCTATCAAAAAGAACGACGTGAACAATGGCAAGACGATCTAGAATCAACTCAAAGCTCCTTGCAAGAAATGTTGCAACATCAAGAACAAGATACGGCGCGCATTCAATGGTTAACAGCCGAATTGGCCGAAGTGGCAACGCCTTTAGCCGAACACAGTGGCCAAGCGGAAATCGCTGCCCAGCATTTAGGTCAAGCCGAACAAGCTTACGACGATTGGCAACAACAATGGGATAGCTTCAATCAATTAGCAGCCCTTAGCATGAAGGAAGCCGAAGTTGAGCAGACGCGCATTCGCCATTTAGAAGCACAACAACAAAGCAGCCGTAATCGTATCGAGCGTTTAGAGGCAGACAATAGTCGTTTACGCGAACAAAATAGTGACGGCGAGACCAATACTATAGCCGACGCGCAAATACAAGCTTTAGAACAACAAAAACAAACATTAGAAACGGCCAAAACCGAGCAACAAAACGAAATTTCGCGTTTGCGTGAACAACGTCAAACAATGGCCAGCGAATTAGATGCCTTAAAAACAGAATTGCGCAAAGGCCAAGGTCAATTACAATCTCTGCAAACTTTGCAACAAGCGGCATTGGGTCAGGACAATAGCAAAACAGTAGATTGGCTAAAAGCACAAGGTTTTGCCGACAAGGCGCGTTTAGCACAAGTATTGCGTATAGCTGCGGGTTACGAAACCGCGTTAGAAGCCGTATTGGGCGAGCAATTACAAGCAGTTTGTTTAGAAAATGTGGCGGCATTGAGTGCAGCTGTAGAGCAGAATGCTTTACCTAACAACTTACAATTATTGTATCCACCACAAACCGTATCTGCTGCTAATGCATCGATTAGCAACCAACCCTCTTTAGCGAGTTTATTGCAAAGTGGTCAGGAATGGGCTCATTTATTGCAAAATATTTATGTGGTTGCAGATGTGTGCGAAGGCTTGGCGTTAATCAAAAATAACGCCAAAGAAGCTTCTTTTATTACCAAAGAAGGCATTTGGATTTCACAGTATGGCATCAGCGTTCCTAAAGCGAGTAGCAATGAAGAAGGTGTTTTAAAACGCGAAGGACAAATCAGTGCCTTGCAACTTCGCTTGCAAGAAAATGAAGCTCGCGTAGCCGCCTTAGATAAAGAAATAAACGAGATACAAACTCAGCGACAACAATTGCAAACAACGCAAGAAGAGTCGCAACGTACCTTGCAACAATTGGGTCAGCAAATTGCTGAAGCACGCGCTAATCTTAGAATTGAACAAAATCGTATTGAACAATTAAAACAACGCCTGGCACAAAATGAGAAAGATAAGGCAGACGAGAAAGCGCGCTTAGAATCTTTCGCCGGCGATTTATCCACTGCGCGTCATCAATGGCAACAAGCGATGACTGCAATGGAAAGTCAATCCAGCACTAGACAAACATTACTAACGCATAAAGAAACATTGCAACAACAAGTGCAGAGTGCAAGAGTAGAGGCCAAGACTACGCATGACACCATGCAAAGCTTGCGCATTAAAGAGCAAAGCCTAAAAAGCGAGTTGACTGCCAAAACAGAACATCTGCAACGTACCACACAGCAATTAAAAGTAATAGAAGAAAAACATAGCGAGTTGCAACAGTCTTTAAACAATAGTGAAGCGCCGTTAGAAGATTTACAACAAGAATTACAAGATGCCTTGGCGGCACGAATCGAAGCCGACAAAGCCTTACAAATTACCCGTGCGCAATTAGAAGCCGTTGAATTTAAGATGCGTGAATTGACACAAAGTCGCCACGACATTGAAGATAAGCTGGAAGGCATACGTAATCGATTGGAAAAATCTCGCTTAGACAAACAAACGGTAGTGGTGCGTCAGCAAAGCTTGCAAGAACAGATAGAAGCTCATGCCATTTCGGTAGAGGCAACGCAGGCGATATTAGACCCTGAAATGACGGAATTACTGTTAGAAGAAGCCCTGCAAAAAGTGCTGGATCGCATCCAACGGTTAGGCGCCATCAATCTGGCCGCCATAGAAGAATACCAAAGCGAGTCCGAACGCAAGATTTATCTAGACAAGCAAAACGACGATTTGGTTGAGGCTTTAACTATTTTGGAAGACGCTATTCAGAAGATTGACCACGAAACCAAGGCCTTGTTTAAAAATACCTTTGATAAAGTCAACAGCCATTTACAGCAATTATTCCCTAAGATATTTGGCGGTGGCGAGTGCTACCTGGAAGCCACTGGCGAAGAATTATTAGATATGGGGGTCTCCATTATGGCTAGACCGCCAGGTAAACGTAATGCTACTATTCATCTATTGTCGGGCGGGGAAAAAGCATTGACGGCCATAGCCTTGGTGTTCTCTATATTCCGTCTAAATCCAGCCCCGTTTTGTATGTTGGATGAGGTAGATGCCCCTCTAGACGACAACAACGTATTTCGCTATTGTAATCTGGTTAAGGAAATGTCCAAAGAATTACAGTTTATTTATATTAGTCACAATAAAGTGGCGATGGAAATGGCTGAAAACTTGATTGGCGTGACGATGAAAGAGCCTGGCGTATCGAGACTGGTGTCGGTCGATATGGAAGAAGCCTTGGCAATGGCAGAAGATTGATTCAGTTAGTAATTACCCCCCAAATATGGGCTTTTTGAGTTGAGGAGAAAAGAATGGAAGTTTACTTAATTATCGCAATCTGCGTAGTAGCAGTTTTAGGCCTATATGCCTTGATGCGCCGCAATCATGACAAAGATAGCGTGACGCATGGGCAAAGTTATAGAGAACATCCTGCGGCTTTAGACGATGGCGTTGTGGGTCCAGTGCGTGTTGTGTCTGTAGAAGAATATGAGCCGCATGCACCCGAAACGCACACGATAGAAGCCGAAGTAGCGGCCGCAGAAAAAGCCGATATAGACGATAGCGAACTTTTAGTGATGTATGTAGCCGCAGGCGAAAAAGGTCAATTCATGGGCTATGAATTGATGCAAAGCTTAATGGCTCAAGGCTTACAAGCTGGTCCGATGGACATAGTTCATCGTTATGACGAAGAAGGGCGCATCATTTTTAGCGTTGCTTCCGCCGCCGGTGCCGGTACCATTGATTTAACCAATATGGGTGATTTTATTACCCCAGGCCTATGCTTATTTATTTACCCTAGAAAAGCAGTACGCCCACGCCATGCTTTTAATGAAATGGTCGATTGTGCGGCACAACTTGCTGATGAACTCGATGGCCAAATATTAGATCAAAATCGTCAGCCATGGACAGCCACATTTGAGCATGACAAACGTCAGGCTTTGCCAGTGTACCAACCTGAAAGTGCAGGGGCTACAGCGTAAGTGGCTGCAAAAAAAGGACGTAAAAAAGAAGAACGTAAAAAGGAAGGGCGTAAAAAAGAAGAACCTATTAAAGCTCCTTTACCTCAAGAATTGCTACACCGTCTGCGTGAAGGCGTCCTTATATTAACGGTTGCTTTTGCCTTATATGTTTTATTAGCACTCATTACTTATCATCACAGCGATCCAGGTTGGTTGCGCACAGCCAGCAGGCCGGATATTGCCAATGCAGGTGGGCGTGTAGGCGCTTATTTGTCCGATATCTTATTCTCCTTCGTCGGCTATTGGGCTTATTGTTTGCCTGCCATGATAGCCGCTGCCGCTTGGTTCAATATTAAAGATAAAGCAGTTATTTCAGGCGAAGCCAATTGGCATCTACTCAGCAGCAAATGGATGGGTTTTTGTTTGATTGTTGCCGCGGGCAGTGCCTTATTAAATTTATGGGATACCCACCATGCGGCCAATTTTCCTGCCCCTCCAGGCGGTATTTTAGGCAGTGCTTTTTCGGGTTTATTAACTTCTTATTTTAATGCTTTTGGCGCCAGCGTCATTTTATTGGCTTTGTTCTTTATAGGCGTTACTTTTTTCACGGGCTTAATTTGGCGGCAATTTTTGCATCGCAGCAGTATTAAATTGCTCGCTTGGTTCAAGGCATTTAGACTAGGCTTAGCACAATATTGGCAAGCCATGAGAGTGCCCAGGGAAAGGGAAGAGGAACCTGAACCCATTATTCAAAAAAACAAGCCCATCAAAATTGAAAGACCCTCAATTGCAGAAGCTAAAGTCGAAGCGTCGCCTATACGCATTGAAGCACCTAAAGCGCCTGCGGCAACGCCGTCACCTAAAGCACCTAAAATAACGGGTGCTAAGGGTTTGGTGGATGGTTTACCCTCTTTAGAGTTATTAGAACAGCCCGAATCCAAACAAGTGATGCCCTTTTCCCGCCAGGCTTTGGAAGAAAAATCACGGGAAGTGGAACGCCATTTAGCGGATTTTGGTGTCGCAGTACGGGTAGAAGGGGTGCATCCAGGACCGGTAGTGACTCGTTATGAAATGAGTTTAGCCCCCGGGGTTAAAGTTAGTAAAATTACAGGGCTTTCTAAAGATTTGGCACGGGCTTTATCGGTCGTCAGTGTACGGGTGGTAGAAGTGATCCCGGGTAAATCCTTTATAGGCTTAGAATTACCAAATGATATACGCGAAACGGTGCGTTTGCGAGAAGTTTTAGAATCCAAACAATATCAACAATCGAAATCACCCTTAAGTATGGCTTTGGGTAAGGATATTGCGGGCTTGCCGATCATTGTCGATTTAGCCAAGATGCCACATTTATTGGTAGCAGGTACGACAGGTGCTGGTAAATCCGTGGGCTTAAACGCGATGATTTTAAGTTTATTGTATAAAGCCAAACCTGACGAAGTGCGCATTATCATGGTTGATCCTAAAATGTTAGAATTGTCGGTATATGAGGGCATTCCACATTTATTAACGCCGGTGGTGACGGACATGCGCGAAGCGGCCAATGCCTTGAAATGGTGTGTGACGGAGATGGATAAGCGCTATGCGTTGATGGCATCTTTAGGTGTGCGTAATTTGGCGGGTTACAATCAAAAGATTAAGGAAGCCATTAAAGAGGGTAAACCTCTAGTCAATATGGTGCAACCGGAATTTCCAGATGGTTCGCGCGATCCTTTAGCGCCTTTGCCCTCAGTGGTGGTGATCGTCGACGAATTTGCCGACATGATGTTGGTGGTCGGCAAGAAAGTAGAGCAGCTTATCGCACGTATAGCGCAAAAAGCGCGTGCCGCGGGGATACATTTAATTTTAGCGACGCAAAGACCGTCGGTAGATGTGATCACCGGCTTGATTAAGGCCAATATTCCGACGCGTTTGAGTTTCCAAGTATCTTCGCGCATTGATTCGCGCACGGTCTTAGATCAACAAGGCGCGGAGCAATTATTAGGCCATGGTGACATGTTGTATTTGCCGCCTGGAACAGGCGTGCCTATACGGGTACATGGTGCTTATGTGGCCGACGAAGAAGTGCACAATGTAGTGAGCGAGTTGCGCCGCGCTTATGGCGAACCGCAATACTTGGTTGAAGTCTTAGAATCGGATGACGATGCTGGCGAAGGTGGTGGTGCGAGTTCTCAATCTACGGGAGAAGCCGATCCCTTATATGATGAAATCGTCAACTTAGTAATCGATAGCGGCAGAGTTTCAATTTCATCCATACAACGACGTTTCAAGATAGGCTTTAATCGCGCCGCCCGTCTAGTTGAGGACATGGAAGCTGCCGGTGTGGTCAGCAGACCCGGCTCTAACGGTGGCCGTGAGGTGTTGGTGCGCAGTTCGGTGGAATGAATTCTTATCTTGATATTTTGTCTTTGACGGACTAGAATGGATATACAATGCGGGATATTATTCTTATGGCTCTAGCTCGTCATTGCGAGCCGCGAGTGCAGCGAGCAAGCGTGGCAATCCAGGAAAATTTTTATACATGTAACGAAACTTAGTCACAAAACGAAGTAGGTAAAAATGACATTAGAAAAATTGAGCATAGAAGGCTTTAAGTCCATTTCACAATTAATAGACTTTGAAATTAAAAGCTTGAATGTGCTGATTGGTGCTAATGGCGCAGGGAAAAGTAATTTTGTGAGCCTATTTCATTTGTTGCGCAAGATGATGGATGAGAACTTACAAGACTATATTATGAAATCGGGTGGCCCCAGCTCTTTTTTCTTTAACGGACCTAAAATAACTCCCGAAATAAAAATGCATTTTATGTTTGGTGATAATCAATATCGTTTCACGCTGGCTATGACGGCTGATGAAAAGCTATTAATTAAAAGTGAAGAGCAGCGCTATATAAAATCATCGAATTGGCAAAAAAAAGGGGGTGATCAATATGAAAGCAGCCTTAAAAAAAACAAAGAAGAATTAGGAATTATTGGTAAGCATGGGATAGGCCATTATATTTATGATGCTATTTCTAAATGGATAGCATACCATTTTCATGATACTAGTATGTTTTCTGGAATGCGTCTTTCAGAAAGTGTGGATGATTACAAATATTTGAGAAATGATGCCAGAAATATCGCCCCATTTTTACTAAATTTAAAGAATAACAAACCAGACTATTATAAAAAGATAGTTGAAGTAATTCAACTAGTAGCACCTTTTTTTAACGATTTTGATTTAATACCGGAACAAAGAGGTCCAGCGACAGTAGTTAAATTAAATTGGAGTCAAAAGGGTTCAGATTATCCATTTGCACCATACCAATTGTCTGATGGAACCTTGCGTTTTATTTGCCTGGCTGCAGCATTGTTACAACCTGAACTGCCAAGTTGTTTAGTCATAGATGAACCTGAGCTGGGTTTACATCCTTATGCTATTGAGGTGTTGTCTGAGCTAATTAAATTAGCCTCACGTAGAACTAATCTTTCCAGAATTATTATTTCCACGCAATCACCCACATTGTTGAGCCATTTTGAGCCAAAAGATGTTATAATCGTGGATCGTAAGGATGGAGCATCTACTTTTACGCGATTAGATAAGATAGACTTATCTGCGTGGTTGGAAGAGTATTCTTTAGGAGAGATTTGGTGTAAAAATTTGATTGAAGGAATGCCTAGTAATGAGTGAGGCGGCTGTTTATATCCATTTAATTGTAGAAGGACAAACTGAACAAGATTTTGTTCGAAAAATTTTACAACCGGAATTTGCACACAAAGAAATTTATCTTACAGCCAGCACATTAGGGAAAATAGGCGGCAATGTTAAGTTTGAAAAATTAAAAAGGGATTTGGCACTAGTGCAAAAAAGCTGCTATATTTCAACTATGTTTGATTTTTTCCGCATTGATAGCCAATGGCCTGGAATGGACAAAATTAACGCGCTAAAACAAAGCAAAACACAGTTACAGCCAGAAGCGAAAGCTAAAATTTTGGAAGATGCAACCGCCCAAAAGATAGCACAAGAGCGTTTTATTCCTCATATACAAATGCATGAGTTTGAAACTCTTTTATTCAGTGAACCTTGTGCTTGGAGAGCATTCTCTACTTCTGCTGTTGACCATATCCAAGACATAGTAAAGCAGTATCCTGATCCAGAAGCAATTAATGATGGCGGGGAAACGGCGCCTTCTAAACGAATAACTAATAAATTTAGTGGCTATAGCAAAAGAATTCACGGAATCAATATCGCAAAACAGATCGGTTTAGCCGCAATGCGCAAAAAATGTTCTCATTTTAACCAATGGTTAACACAGCTCGAAAGTTTAAAACCACTTTCTTGAAAAAGAGAGCTAAGCTAAGTTTTGCCGCTCGTGAGTTGGCCGTATCTTAAAGCAAAGCTGAAAAAGTGTTTTCTTTTAATGTCTTCATAACGTGCAAGAATGGACTTTCTCCATAACTTATGCGAGCAACACCCGCATCTTTAAGCCTTTTTACGGATAAATCTTCTGAATTCATCAGGATATTAATCGGAATAGGGGATAGAGTACATAATGTAGTAATATAGTCCATATTACGTAACCCCGGAACAAAAAAACCATCTGCTCCAGCGTCAGCATAAGCTATTGCTCTTGCTAATGCTTCTTCCAAATGGATTTTGGTATGATTCGATGGATCGGTTTGCAAAAAAATATCTGTACGTGCATTTATGAATAAGGGCATTGATTTTTCTGTTGCGGCTTTTCGAATTGCAGCAATTCGAGTACATTGCTTCTCTATTGAATAGAGACTATTTTTTCCAATGATTTGATCTTCAAAGTTAATGCCCACAATACCTATGTCAATTAGCACTGGCAACATCCCAAATGTTGAAAAGAATGAGAGGGTCTCCCTTGACATGTAGGTTTCTAAATAAATGATTGTACTCAATTTATTTTTTCATCTTTCATCCTATTTTTCCGTGATTAATTAACCATGCTTTGCGAGTAAGTCCACCGCCATAGCCACCTAGTTCCCCATCAGAATTAATAACTCGATGACATGGAATAATAACAGCGAGTTGATTAGCACCATTGGCGCGTGCCACAGCTCTACATGCCGAGGGCTGTTTGATAGCTTTTGCAATATCAGCATACGATCTGGTTTCACCAGGTGGAATCTTTATTAATTCATGCCAAACACTTTTTTGAAAGTCCGAGCCTAGCATAACAATAGGCGTATTAAATTTTTTTTGACCACATTGAAAATATTGTTCAAGTTCTTTTTCTATTAAATCAATTGGTTTTGTTCTGCCAGGAATAATTCCCGATTTAGTTTTATTTCTAAGGCGTTCTACTTCGCGTTCCAGTCCTCTGCGATCCACAAACTCTAATAGTAGAAGACCAGATTCATTTGCAATCGCGATCATTGGACCAAGCCTAGTGTCTAACCAAGCCGCTTTTAAAATAGTATCCTCTGTGGCACGAGTAGGTGCTGTCCCCATGATCTTTGAAAAGGCATCTCTAAAGCCGCTGCTGGAGTCATATCCCACTGCAAGCTGAGCGTCAATGACCGCATTGCCGGCTCTAATTTGACCCATTGCTAAACCCATGCGTCTTGCACGTGCATAGGCAACAAACGTCATGCCAAAGCGCTTTTTAAATTGACGACGCACCGTTGAAGCATCAATCGATAAAGCTCTAAAATCTGCATCCTTCCATCTTTTTTCAGGATTTGCTTCAATGGCATCCACGAGTGTACTCACTAACTCGGAAATTTCAGCCGGATGGGATAGTGGTCGACATCGCTTACAGGGTCGAAATGAAGCTAAGAGTGCTTGCTCTGCGGTTTCAAAAAATTCACAATTCTCAATCTTAGGCTTCCTTGCAGTACAAGTGGGTCTACAAAATACACCGGTTGTTTTCACACCCACATAAAAGAGACCCTCATATTCAGTATCTTTATTCAAAAGTGCCTGATAATACTTATTTTTTAACTCTAGCGGTATCATGTTTGCTCCTAAAAATACGCTTTAAGTATTAATTTGTTAGCAATTATAACAAAAGCTTAAATGTCCATAGCCGAAAATCAGGCATTGATTTTTTATTATACGGAAACATCACCCACAAAAGGTATATTTTTACAACAAATTATGACAAATATTATTCCGACCGGGCAGTTGATTAAGCTCTTATAATTGGATACAATTTACCCGCTGCCCATATGGCTTAAAAGCTAGATAAAGTAGCATACAATTATTTAATAAAAATGCTCATTTAGGGCAAGAATACAGAAGGTAAAACAATATGAAGACGATAGACATTTCGGTCGAGGAAGTGGGGCGCATTATTGAAACTAAAGAACCCGCGGAACATTACGATGCGTTGAGACAGCTTTTTTTAGGCAGGTTCGGCATTGATATAGAGGGGAATGCTGCTGAAGGCTTGAGCAAGGACAAATTAGAGGAATCAATTTCTAGTAGCGAATTAGACACGCTTCCTCTTAGCCCAGAGCAGGAAAAGATGAGTTCTAGTGGTGAATCATTAGCACTTAGTAGCGATGAACAGGTAAGGTCTAGTAGTGATGATAATGACAATACGATCGATCCGCATAGAACAGTTTTCACAGGCGCCAAGATAAATGAAAAAGAAAATTGCCCCATGGGGAATTATTCTATATCTTTTAGTGGAGGGTCTCTTTTTAAGATAGAAAGTAATAAAGGTAATACTTGGATTGTTTGTGTTGGGCCTGAAAAAATCCTTGGCGGATTGAAAGAAGTATATAAAGTAGATTGGTGGATGTCAATTAAAAAAGGCGGACCCGCTGCTTATAAAGATAAACATAATAAGTATGTGTTAATGCTATTTAGGCAACATGAAAAAGAAAAAGGGCAAAACGAAGCAGGTTTTACAGAAGAAGACTTTACAGTAGAGGTTTTTAACGCGCATTTTTTTCATACAGGAACAAAGAAATTATTTCGTATTAGAGAAAGCGAATCTCAAAATCAGTATGGGTTTTTAATGCCTAATTTAGGCGATAGCCTTATTGACGTTGTTAATGATAATAAATATTCTGTGGATAAACGAATTGAGATTGCCGAGTCACTAATTGATAAAGTTAAAATTTTGCTTTTGAAGGATAAGCTAGTTCATTGCGATTTAAAGCTAGACAACGTATGCGTTAACCAATCAGAAGCTTTTTTAATTGATTTTGATGGTATTATATCTCCGTATGAAAAACTCGACAGAGCCCTTTCAATGACAAGGGAAGATTTGCCCCTATTTATTTGGGATCCGGAGCAACCAGCCTATCAGAAGTTCCATCTTTTGAAAAAAGGACCCTATCAGATTCTGTGTGCGGTATCGAATTTAGTTAAAACATGTTCGTATTTGATACATGGAAATTATAATAATCGAGATATGAGCTTAAGCTTGCCAGAAGGATTTAATACACAAGTTGAGGAATACTTTATAGCTCACTACCCACTAACAATCTTTGGGTTTTATGCGGGATTTGACGAGGTGTCGAAAAAGATTGACAGTTATTTTAGAGATTTAGAAAAAAGCGAATTGAAAGGGATGGCAAGCAAAGATCTGCTGGAAAAATCTGTATCTTTTGCAAAAAACATTTTTGAATCATTACACCACCACTTAGAGTGGTTGCGCTATGAAATCACCTTGTCTTTTGCAAATAGAGTTCTGAAATTTGAAAAAGATACCTTGAAGTACGTGGATTTGTTTTTGACGCGCTCGGAAGTAGAGGCTAAAAAAGTAGGCTACGATTTGGACGATGTACAGATAGAACAATTACGTTACGAAATTTCCGTGGCTTTTGCAGATAAAGTTCTGAAATTTGAAAAAGATACCTTGAGGTGTGTGGATTTGTGCTTGAAGATCGCAGAAGTAGATGCTGAAAAATTAGACCGTGATTTTTACGATGTAAAAAAGGATTTATATCTTGTAGGAGAATCTTTAAAGTGGGTAACAGGATCTTTAAAGTGGGTAATAGGAGTTTTGGACGATGGAGAAGAAAATCTTGATGATGTAGAGGAAAGTTTGGATGATGTAAGCGCAGATTTGAATGAGGTAACCAGAGAATTTCTCATGGAAAACACCTACCTATCTTCTGTAAAAGAATTATTGGGCTCGTTAATTATTTCTTTGAATAATGTAGGTGTTAATTTAAATTCAGCAAGAAAAGAGGTAAATTCAGCAAAAGCAGCCGTGGATGTAGCAAAAAAAATCCTATATTCTATCAGTAAATCAGCGGACACTGAAAAGAAAATAATTGAAGATAGAAAGAACGAACTAGATCTTGTCAAGAGGAACTTAGATTCCCGACAAGAATCTTTGAATTTACTCCAAGAAAAAGTCTCGGAGTACAAAAAAGAAGTTAATGGTTGGATGAACGAGGTTCGGGATAAGCAAATTGAAGCTAGGGAGTTGGAATCTCAAGCTAGCGAGCAGAAGAATAGAGCCAGGAAGTTTGAGAGTCAAGCTAGGGGGTTAACAAGTCAAGCTGTGGAGCTAGAAAGCCAAGCTATGGAGTTGGAAAATAAATCTCCAGATTCAGTAAACAGAGCTTTGAGTCCGGTACAAGATAAAAAGCGCAAACGTGAAGTTGGACGAGTTCAGTTTTGGTCAGAACCATGTTTGCCCACATCCAAAAAAGTTAAATATGAGACAGCACAGCTGCAGCCGAAGGTAATAGGATGTAATGTGAGTCCTAATTTTCAATAAATAGTATTGTTATAAACTTTCGCAATAGGCCATTCCCGGCCACCAAGGGAATGGCTGTTATGCGTTTGTTGCAGAGTCGCTCTTTTTTTTCGTTTGCCTACATTCCATCAAAAAATAGCAAAACACCAACAACGACACGACGAAACCTGCATAAGTAATAAACTTCCAGCCTCCCAATGTATAGAGATAAGCCGATAAGGCAGAGCCTATACCGCTGCCTACAAAGAATATGGCCACATACAAGCCATTTAAACGGCCGCGGATTTCTGGGGCTAGGGCATAGATGCTTCTTTGCCCCAAAATCAAATTAGAAGCGACGCCTATGTCTAAGACCAAAGCTGAGATTACCAATGCGGTCATAGAATGTCCGTCATGCCATCTTGCGATGATACACGCCAGTCCAACCAAAATAATGGCTACACCAGTAGCGATTTGGGTATAACCTTTGTCGGCAAGGCGACCGGCAATAGGCGCCATCAAGGCACCGGTTGCACCTGCGAAGGCGAATAAGGCTACGGTTTCTTGAGAGTAATTGAAAAAGGGTCCCATCAACAGTACCGCAATCGAAGTCCAAAATAAATTGAAAACACAAAATAATGAAGCTTGATAAATGGCACGTCTGCGTAACATCGGATATGACTTAAAAATTAACGGAAAAGAAGCGAGCAATTTAGCATAAGATAGATTGTGTTGTGGCTTTCGGGTAGGGAAAAAATGATGCAATAAAAAAATCAGCAACAACATAAATACAGCTGAAAATATAAAAATCGCTTGCCATGAGAAAAAATGGGTGAACAGACTGGCCATGGGGCGTGATAGCATGATTCCCAGTAAAAGCCCACTCATGACAGTGCCTACAACTTGGCCACGCTTTTCTAGGGGAGTTATGTGTGCCACAAAGGGAATGATGACTTGAGCCGAAGCAGAGGTTACGCCTAGCAGAAAACAAAATATTAATAGGATAAAGCTAGTCTGTGAAAATATAATGCCCAAGAGCGATAAAAAAGTTAAGGCCAGCAACACAATAATAAGGCGTCTATTTTCAACCAAATCGGACAAGGGGGCAATAAACAGCAGTCCAGCACCATAGCCCAATTGAGTCAAGGTGACTATAAAGCCACTTAGTTTTAAATTTAAGTGCAAATCGCTGCCAATTGAGGTGATCAAGGTTTGAGCATAGTAGAGATTGGCCACAATCGCACCGCATGCCAGGGCCAGCAAAAAGGTTAAGCCGCGCGTCATGACTATTGGATTTTCTGAGTCTGGAGGGAGTTGTGTAGCGTTCATAAGGGAATGCCAATTTTAATACTATAAGCATAATACCATTTTGCAGAGGATAAAAAAAGTGTTAGACTAGATGTAACTACTCGTGCTTTGTTGGAAAAAATGCATATTGAGTGTATTAGAGTATATCCCAGTCATCCGCTTCCTGACGGTCGCGGCTCGGTTATAAACAGATTAACTGAGGCCGTCAAGGGCGGAGGGTGATGGGAAGACCGTTACAAAACTAGACAAAATATCTTACTATTATCAAAAGGAAAGTAATATCATGCAAGTTAGTCAAAATGTTGAATCTACCAGTGGCACCCAAGGCAAGCCAAGTGTCTATTCTTTGGTGGTTTGGCTGACAGGGACCCTATTTTACTTTTATGAATTCTTTATTCAAGTAGCACCGAATGTCATGATGCCGGATTTAACGCGGCATTTTGGTATTACCGCAGCTCAATTCGGTTTTTTAGCTACCGCGTATTATGTAGGGTATGCGATGATGCAAATCCCAGCGGGTACTTTGCTGGATCGTTTTGGTGCCCGCAGGCTTATCGTCATTGCCACTTTAATATGTGCGCTAGGCTCTTTTTTAACGGCACATGCCAACACGTGGGCATTGGTGGAATTAGCGCGCTTTGCCACCGGCATAGGTTCGGCTTTTGCGGCATTAGGTTCATTGGTATTGGCTGCAAATTGGTTCCCGACCAACCGCTTTGGAATGTTGAGTGGTTTTGTGCTAACACTTGGTATGTTGGGTGCTGTGAGCGGCCAGCATCCTCTGGCGGTGATGGTGGAAAGTATAGGCTGGCGTGAAAGTTTGGACGTTTTGACGGTGATAGGGCTAGTCTATGCCGCCCTAACTTGGTTTGTGATTCAAGACCATAAAAATCCTATGAACCGACATAAGATTAACGCATCACAGTCGTTTAAAGAATTATTGCTTAACGTTGTCAAAATTATACGGCAACCACAGCCTTGGTTGCTTGCAATTTATGGCCTGCTGATGTTTACGCCTACACTCACCTTAGGGGCATCCTGGGGTGCAGGGTTTTTAATGGCGGCTTATCATTTGCCACTAACGAAGGCGGGTGCTATGATTTCCTTAATCTTTATAGGTTGGGCTATTGGTTGTCCTGTCTTTGGTTTTATATCGGATAGAATACGTCTGCGTAAGCCGCCGCTTTATATTTCTAGTATCGGCGGCACTATTTGTCTGTTTATCATAATCTATATACATATGCCTTCAACCTTTATGCTCGGAACTTTAATGCTATTCTTTGGTATTTTTTCAGGCGCATTTTTATCTTCTTTTTCTATAGCCCGCGAATTGCAACCGGCTAAGGCAACGGGCGCGGCATTGGGCTTTATGAATATGGCACAAAGTTTGGGTGGGGCAATATTACCGCCTGTAGTGGGTTTGATTTTAGATTTGCTGTGGACTGGTACTATGCAAGATGGTGGCCGTGTCTATCTATTAAGTGACTATCAACATGCCTTACTGATTCTGCCATTAGAAATGTTGGCTGCCGGAGTATTACTGTACTTTATTAAAGAGACTCATTGCAAAGAAGCAGCATGATATACTCTTCGCATTTGACTGCTATGAGTATATAAACAAAGCATATGCTTTAGCGCAAGGCATTGGTGCTCAGGCCTCTCATCCAGATCGTCAAGTGGTGGTTTTTAACAATGGTACTTTGGGTTTCGTCGAAATGGAAATGAAAGCCAGTGGTTTTTTAAACACGGGTACCGATTTAATCAATCCTAATTTTGCCAAAATGGCTGAAGCGATGGGCGTGTTGGGTATTCGGGTCGAAGATCCCAATGAAATTGAGGGCGCGTTAAAAAAAGCTTTTTCCCATAAAGGCCCAGTATTGGTCGATGTGGTTACCAACCGCATGGAATTAGTGATGCCGCCAAAGCTAAAAATGCAAGAAGTGAAAGGTTTTAACCTCTACTTATTGAAAGCGATTATAGATGGTCGTGGTACAGATGTGATCGATTTGGCAAAGACCAATTTGTGGAGATAGTGAGCCGAGCCGCGACCGTTATATTACGGAACGGATGAAGAGAGTAGTTGCATTAGACGTTAATATTGTATTATAAACAAGAATTAAACATTAAGAGGTTCCCAAACAATGGCTAATGAGAATAATAAATTAACCAATGTAAGCTCTGCTGAACTGACAGCAAATTACCGTTGTGCGTTTCCTGAACTAAGCAACGATAAACTAAGCTTATTATTGTCTAGCGATGAGGGTAGATTGCTCGCTGAAACTTTCATTACTAAGTATAACTATCCGCTGGTCAGACGAAAAATCAGTGTGTGTGCTGGATATTTTTTAAAAGAGACGACTAGGCTCATTCAAACTGGGCTATATGATTCGGTAATTTCTTTTGCTTCTGGACTTTCATTATTAACTTATCTTATTGTCGAGAAAAACCCACAATTTTCAGGCATATTTTTTGATACAGACTTGCCGTATATGGTAGAGCAGCGCAATGAGCGCATTGCCACTATTGCAGACAGAGCATTGGATTCCAAGATCCTTAAAAAACTGCAATCTATGGCTTTTGATATAGAAGCAGCATATAGAGAAAATCGCTCATTAGAAAAAATATTTCCTAACTGTAAACGCCCTATCTTTATTCTAGATGGCGTGTCCTATTTTCTAAGTTCGGGCTGTGTAGATTGGTTATTACAACAGATTGGTTCTTATACTTGTTCTGCCGTTACCTTGTATTATTGGCCAGAAAATATGCTGGAAAGAAGCACCCTTTTTTCCCGCGTATTTAAAGATTTAAATAAAGGCATGATTAAAGAAGAGCTCAAAAGTTTTTGGGATGAAAATACTCTGGCCAACTTGCAAAAATACTTTCCCGTCGTTTCTGATTGGACCCTTGAAGCGATTGAAGCGCAGATGGTCAATGATGTCTCAGAATGCCAATTGATAGATCCCAACACATTTTTTCCTGTACGTTTAGTTACAGCGGAAAAAGGATCAAAAATAGTTCTTTAGTACAGTGAACAGCTTTTCTATTCAAATTAAATTCTAATATCTTCCCTAAAAAGCTGGCTTTTGAGAAAAGCCAGCTTTTGAAAAGAATAAACTATTCTTTAGTTATTACTCCTGTCGTTGAATTTACTTCTAACGCAACTTGCTTGTTATTTGCATCATAAGCTTTTATTTCATAGTACTTGTCGTCAAACTCTATTTTTTCGATACGGGAATATCCAGCTCCGCGTAAGTTACGTGCTACCTGTAACATCGTTAAGTAGGGTTTCCCCTTGTTTTCAATCGCCGGGATCGCCATGTTTTTCGGATTAACATTGAATTTTATTTTTTGCCCTTGTGATCCGTAAGCTTCGACTTTATATATTCCATCTTTATACTGAATGTTGTGAATTTGACTGTAACCCGCTTGATCTAAACGTTGTAAAACATCAATAATAGGTACTGACGGAGATGTTTCTGCGGCAATAGCTATTGATGTTCCCATTCCCAAAATCAAACTCAAGGTTAGAGGTAATAATTTTTTCATGATAGCCTCCTTTATTTTTAACTACACGATTAATAATAGCACAATCAAGATTGAGTTGCTAACCTGCATAAGCATTTTATCGCCAAAATTTTATACGATTTTTCTGAATGGTTTTTAAATTTTGTGAGCGGTTGGTTTAGGTAAAACAAATTATCAGTATAAATTTATATTTAATTATTATGTATAATTGCTTTTCTCAATTACAATATTTTCCTTTATGGCAATACCCCCGTCGTGGGGATATTGCCATAGTTTGATTTATTTAAAAGTCTGGACGAATATCATTATTTTGGATTTCTTCGCTTTCCGGTAAGGATGCCCCTGCTATCAATTGGATTTTTAAGGGCTTAAGAAGGATCTCTAATTGTTGTTCTAAAGATACTTGTTGCGATGGATATAGTCTATATATATTATTGTTTGGCTGAGCGGTACTCGATTTTGCTGGTACTTTATGTGCATATACGTTTCCAATCAGGCGAATAGCGGCGGGTATCGATATCCCGTGCTTGAATCTTAATTCTTTTATTATATCAATGCTGGTAACCACATCTTGCCCATTAGGTAATCTTTGGAATACAGCGCAGACGGCGTCCTGAAACATTTTTTCATCAGATTTAATAGATTTAATTTTTAGTCTAGTCGCTTCTTTATCCTTAGCATTAACTTTACGATGGTTATTTGACACAGGGGAGGGGTCTGCTATAGAAAAGATTTCTAAAGAAATATTAGAGTGTCTACAGATCGCAGTAAGGGTCGTTACTATTTTTTCCTCTTCTGATGTCCCTAGACCTTCGAGATCTTTTTGATACAGTGGATCTATAGAAATATGTTTGTAAATATGGTTTAAATACCTTGATATAGTCATTTCCTTTACTTTCAACTGTTTAGCAAGTTGTTTGCAAAGTGCTTTAGTGTCAATAGCTGATTTTTGCGGTTTGCTGGTTTCTTCTATAGTAATTAAGGCGAGTTTTACTGCTTGGTATTGTTGCTGAAATAGCAATTTAGGTAGTAGTATTCGGGGATCACTTGAGTCAAGCGCGCCATCTTTTGATTGTATATAACACCCTTTCATCCACAGCTTGTCATAGATACGCAGTACGGCATCTATTTTAGATAAATCTTTACCAGAAAGACATTCCTCAACTATTCTCATGGCGTTTTGCTTATTTTTCGATTCATATGTACTTTCAAGCAAAACTGGGCTAAGATCAATGGATACAGCAAGCAGTAAAAAATTCCTCAATTTTGTATTAAAATCTTCAGTGTCTGGCTTGCTATTCATTAATTCAAGTATATGAGAGTAATACATTTCTTCAAAACAAGGTAATATAAAATTATTTTTCTTGCAAAATGCTTGTATTTTTTTGGCCGAAATTTCATCATCCATGTCAAGGGCTTGTTGGAGTGCAATGGTGGAATAAATGACTATTAATTGCTTATTGCCTCTTGTCGGTCTAAAGTTTTTTGGAACACTGTCTAGTTTATCCTTATAAAGTCTTGCCACAGCAAAGGATGCGTAAGCATTTCCTTTGGCTGAAGCTTTTTTTAGCACTATGAAATTATGGATTTTTGTATAGAATTCAATATCATCCTGATAGCATGCATATCGATTCAAATTAGCATATTCCGCTTCTAATTCGTTTATATTATACGTATTTTCCAAGTCTGAAAAAGCGTATTGACTAGTTGCTTTATTCTCAATGCTGTCTATAAACGTTTCATTCTGTTGTGCATCGTATAAAATAGTTTTATCTAGAAGTGAATTGGGGGTGTTTGGAAGGGTAAGTTTACGTTTTACAAATGCGCTATCTTGATGCTTTATGAAAATGTTAAAAGATAAGGCAAATCTGATTAATCGCAAATAGGCGGTATAATTTCCATCTGCAATAAGTTGCTCTGCCTGTTGAGACATAATACTTACCAAGCTATCTTTGGTTAGCAAACCATTGTTTATAGTATAGGAGATAAAATTGTGTAATTTACAATATTGACTGTGATTTATTGAAACTATCAGTTGTTCAAATATATTAAATGGCAATGGTCTCTGCAAAATGTCGTTGGGATCTGCTATGGCCGCTTTAAGTAAAAGAATGGTTTTTATGTCAAAAGATTCGTCATCCTTGACGATGCCAACAAACAGTCTGAAAAAATTAATAATATTTTCATTGGGCAGTATACCGCTATTCTTTAACGCGCGAATATTTTCCATAAACCTATAAATTTTTTGCTCCGAATGTTCCTTGACGGAAAGATAAGCAAGATGTGATAAATTATTAGTAATCTCTGTACGGAAAGGTTCTAATACGGGTAGGGGCATATAGATAACCATTTCAGCTAATTTGTTGAAATCTAGTGAATCTGCAACAGAATTTTTAGATTTATTTTCTTGCTTTTCTTCTGGATTTTTCGCGAGAAGTGCTGATGCATCTTGTGGTAATGAGGCATCTAAAAAGTGTAACAGTATTAAAGGATATATTTTATGTATAACCTCGTTAGGAAATGTTTCCCAGAATGCTATATTTTCGTAATAATCTTTTTGAGGCTCCTCATGTAATAAAACCACTCGAAATTGATATGCAATAAGGTCTTTGAGTCTCTCTTTTATCTCATTTGGGCACTCAGATATAGGTCTCTCCGTATAAAGCCTAACTAATTTACGATATAGTTTAAGATAATCTATCTTGTTTTCAAGAATATAGTTAATTGCCTTTTCCGCGTTAACTTTTGCTACCTTAAGATCTGATTCATCTAATATCATAGACGCACTGGCTTGATAGTAGTAAATAATCTGGGTAAGCTGATAAGAATCATCTCTTAGAAAATTTCTTGTCATTTCAGATAAATTTTGGATAACAAGACTCTTTATTTCATTATTAATGGATACTATACTAAATTTTTTAAGTTGGTTTTCCGTTGCAATAATGTTATTGTAAGCAAAAGCATAAAATTGATATAATCGTCCTTGAGTCCCAGGCGGGCAGGATGAGTAATCAGCTGCTTCTTGACGCCTTTTTAAAGTATCTAAATTATGCGCTCTACGGATATAAACTAAGTCTTGTTGTATAAAGATATCTAGACAATTGACTCTTTTAGCCAATTCATAACAATAACCTACTGCTGTTTCAAAACCCTCAAAATAAGGATCAAGGCCAGCATTTTCATCATGCATGAGTAGTCTTAGAGCTGTATGGTAGAGGGCAGTCTGTTTTTGTTCTTCAGTCATTATTTTTTCTGCAGGAACCATTGCTTCGACTGCTTGGTCTACCGGAGGAATTGCTTGTGCTTCGTCTGCCGGAGGAATTGCTTGTGCTTCGTCTGCCGGAGGAATTGCTTGTGCTTCGTCTGCCGGAGGAATTGCTTGTGCTTGGTCTGCCGGAGGAATTGCTTGTGCTTGGTCTGCCGGAGGAATTGCTTGTGCTTGGTCTACCGGAGGAATTGCTTGTGCTTGGTCTGCCGGAGGAATTGCTTCAACTATGGGTGCTTCTGGAAGAAAGCTTTTTCGTGCTTCTGGGTTTTCTAAAGCATGCATATTTCCTTCTAATTTTTGCAATTGGTTTGCAATATATTCTATGCACTCACGGTAAGATTTAGCCGGATCAATTTCCGGGAATTTTTTTATAGCGGAAGCGTGAATTTTTTTACTTCCTTCAGGATTCATTGAGCTTTCTACACCGGTATTTACTTCTAATAATATATCTTGTGCAGCATTCTCTGTTATATTCCAAATGTGATAACAATAATCATAGTAGTCAGTGACCAGAAAATCAAGAACGGAATATTCGGGTAATATTTCGTTTTTATAAGCATAGAGGAAGCCGATAACCCGTGGATCTATAGTACGTTTTTTTTCTAAAAACTTATTTGCTAAAGGCAGCAATAGTTCTCTGGAATACCTATTTAACAATTCTCTCAATACCGCTAAATCACTATTGATAATAGCAAGTTCCACAAGAAACTTTATAATACCTTCTGATGGTTCAAGTTGCATGGATTTCTTTGAGACTTCGTGTATAAATTGGGGGTCTTTAATCCTATGTAATTGTATAAATAATAAAATATGAGTCATTTCCTCAGAAGTTGAGAAAGACTTTTTTGATAGTGCCTCAATAAGAAATTTATTGAAAGCGGGACTTCTATAACGATTATGGCCATTTTTTTGTTCGTTATAACATCTTAGTAATGTAAATAAATTCTCTTTAAAGAAGCTTAATTCTTTTTGTTCTAGCGTTGTGTTATTTTTTCTCTTAAAAAAATAGATAAATATTAATGGAAATGATTTTTCATGGTCATCTTTGTAATGCTCAAGCAGGTAGCATATAGCATTTTTAACATGATTCGGTTGAATGTTTTCCTCTGTTTTGAGCAAGTGCCTAACAATGTTTGAAAGATTAGAGTTTTCTTTTTTGGGTTGAAATATAGATTGAAATATGACTGGATCATTTAAGGCACAAATTTGATTTATAGTTTCATAATAGTTAAACATCTTAGAGTCATTAAGCTCCCAATCTGTATTTAAATAATCAAATAAAAAGAAAGGAAATTCATTATTTGTTCTTGTCCAGGCATTAGTATGTTGGATCCATTGTGTAAGAAATAGCATGTGAGCCAATGTACTGTTCTTGTCCAATACATATTCCTCTGTATAGTATTTTTGAGTCAAAGCGCGTAACCAATCTAGCTGAAGAGGACTATGGTCGCTATCGGTAGGGTTAAGCAGCAATAAAAATTGTTGCCATATATGGTCTCCTTGTGGAATAGACTCCTTGACGGTAGAGGGGTGAACCGTTAGTATTTTGTGTATAATGTTCTTTTTAATCTCAAATGAATATTGATCTTCATGTATTTCTAACGCTAACGCTAGTTTAATCAATTCCATATAATTTTCAGTTTCGATTAACACCTTAACCTTAAGGTCTAACTCATTATTATTAAGATACATTTTAAAAACCCTCGTTATAGTTGTTTTATGCCTGGAGAATTGCTGTAATAGTCAAGTCTTCGACAAATTTTATTCTGAAAATATCTTTCGCGCATATGATACTATGTTAATACTAAGGAAACAATAAGATTTTTAAAATAGCTTCTTTGTTTCTCTATACTATACAAAAAAAGGGGGGTATGAAAATGCCCCTAATTTACTCCGTTTACAATGCTTTAGTCTTTCGAGCTGTAGCACGCGCCAAGGGTGCTTATTCGCAACGAGTAGCGGGTCATTAACTTAGCCAATATAGCCAAAGATTAATACTAAAGAAACTGAGCATGGTTGTTAATACGACATTAAAGGTAGCGATGTCAACGTCCGTATCATATTTTTTAGCGATAATATATGTATGTGATGCAGCTGGACTCGCTGTTAACAAAACTAGAGCCAGTAGTAAATTGTGTTCTAAATGAAAAGCTTTACCAATAATCAAGCTAATGAAGGGTAATAGCACTAGTTTTAAGAAATTTAAGCAAAACAAGGGGTAGATTTGATCTTTGCGTTTAAAACCATTGAGATAAAAAGAACAAGTTAATCCTAAACTAAATAATGCCACCGCCGACGCGGAGTTACCAATAAATTCGGCTGTATGTAGTATAGTTGTAGGGATTTTTATGGGTAGCGTGCTAGCAATTAGCCCTAATAGAGATAAACTGATAATAGGATTATGTGTAATTATATGTATAATTTGGTTGATAGTGAAATAAAAATAATTTTTTTCTTGCGACGGACTTTTATTTTTATAACTCATTTGCAATAAGAGTAAACTTATAGTGAAAAAAATGGTGTTTTGAATTAACATCAAGGGTATGGCTAAGCTGTTAGATTTAAAAACCAATAGAAAAAGAGGGATTGTAAAATAAGCGCCATCTACTTGGGTTGCAGATAAGCTATTGATAATACTCGCTGATTTACCTGGTTTAAGCAATTTTTGGCTGAGTATATAGCTTAACGCAATCATCAGAATCATCGCAATACTATAGCTTAATAAATATGAGAGATTAAAGATACGCCACGATGAATGATAGCAAGATAAAAATAGATTTAATGGTAATGCAATATAGAAAACATAGTCAATTAAGGTTCTATCTTGGCCACTTCTAAATAATCCCATTCTGCCGCAGGCGAACCCCAACAAAATAGTAATAAAAAGAATCGAGGTTGTGTTTATTATACTGAACATTAAAAAATTCTCGCTAATTTAGTTTACTATATGAAAGTTCTGTTTTCACTACTACTTATTTTTACTCATCTGATTATGCGGTATAGAGCCGGCCAGTACACAAAATATAAGCTGGAGGCCTACTTCCCTATACTGGAACAACAACCGATTTTGTGTCATCATCCTATTAATTCATTGCATGGCTTGTTCGGTAGATTATAGTGTTCTTTTTAAGAACAAAATCACCATGGCATAGAGTAAAAGTGACTATTTCTCTTAGGTAGGGGGGATTGCATGGCATTTACTTCCCCGCAATCCGTAGCACCGTGAAATTTTGGCTTCTGGGAATGTGTTGTAAGTCATTGCGCCCTACTGCCGGAGATGTGAATCGAACACACGACCTACTGATTACGAATCAGTTGCTCTACCGACTGAGCTACTCCGGCGTGGTGCCCATTATAGTGATAATGGGGATGGAAAACAATAGAGAATGAGGGATAATTTGAGTAAAAAATATACTTACCTTGACCTGGAACAATGGTATGAAACACCCTTGGGTCGTTATGTTTATGCTGCCGAATCGGAATGGCTAGAGGACTATTTAAAGCAATGTTTTGGCTATTATTTGCTACAATTAGGGGGCAGTCATTCACTGAAGGCTTTACATCCTAGCCCCATACGCAATCATATTTGGTGTATACCGCAGCACCATAATAACAATCATGAAACGACATTATGTTGTGATTTTGATCAGCTGCCTTTGGCGCAGAATTCCATAGATACGTTTGTTTTACCGCATACCCTAGATTTGTCTGCCGATCCGGAAGCGGTGATTCATGCTGCGGCAGACGCTTTGATGCCGGAAGGAACGATGTTAATTTTGGGTTTTAATCCAGTAGGTGTTTTTACACCCATTAAACAAGTTTTAGCATGGAGCCGTAACGAATTGCCTTGGGGCTTAAAATGGCAACGCATCGGGCGGGTTAGGCGATGGCTGGAAGAAGCGGATTGCGAGATCGAATCGATTAAAACCTTTTTATTTTCATTTTCCTCTACTATTTTAGGCAGTGTGCGGCGACGCGATTTGGTGGAAACGTTGGGGCAGGGAGTATGTCCGACCTGGGGTGGAGTTTATTTAATTTTTGCGCGTAAACATATGGTACGTTTAACGCCGCTTGAGGTAAAATGGCAAAAACAGACTTTAAGCAATAAAGAGCCTGTATTACCGATGCAGAATATACCTAGAAGACAAGTCACTTCGTTACCAGACCAAGATATAAACAATCCGTTAAACACACAACAAAGCCACGGCTTGAAAGACGAAGGGTATAAATAATGAAGACAGTAACTATGTATACGGATGGCGCTTGTAGGCACAATCCTGGGCCCGGTGGTTGGGGTGTTTGGTTTTCCTGTGATGGTGAGGAAGAGACCTTGCAGGGCGCAGAAAAAGACACTACCAACAATCGTATGGAGTTAACTGCGGCCATTATGGGTCTGCGAGTATTAAAGCGCAGCTGTATAATCAATTTATACACCGATTCGCAATATGTGCAAAAGGGTATTAAAGAATGGGTTATAGGCTGGCAGCGTCGCAATTGGCGTACGTCTACGGGGCAACTGGTTAAAAATCAGGACTTATGGCAAAGTTTGTTAGCAGAAGCCGCTCGCCATCAAGTGCATTGGCATTGGGTTAAGGCGCATGTAGGCAATATACATAATGAACGCGCAGATAGTTTAGCACGTCAGGCGATCGATGAATTATTATAAGGAAATTAGATGAGTAGGCAAATTAGCATCGATACAGAAACAACGGGTTTGGATGTTAAAGACGGGCATCGCATTATTGAAGTTGCGTGCGTTGAAATTATCGATAGGCGCATTACCGGTTCAACGTATCATTGTTATATTAATCCTGAACGCGCTGTAGATGCGGGCGCTATGGCCGTGCATGGTTTAAGCGATACTTTCTTAGCCGATAAACCGTTATTTAGTCATATTGTCAATGATTTAATGGCCTATATTGAAGATGCGGAACTTATCATACATAATGCGCCTTTTGATGTAGGCTTTTTGCAACGAGAGTTAAAACTATGTAGACGCCCCGAGCGCTTAGAAAAGGGCTGGTCTATCATAGATACCTTAGTGATGGCGCGACAAAAATATCCTAGACAAAAAAATAATTTAGATGCGGTGTGTAAACGCCTCTCTATAGACAATAGTCAACGACATTATCACGGCGCTTTAATCGATGCGCAATTATTAGCACAGGTTTATTTGGCCATGACCAGCGGTCAATATAGCTTGTTTGCAGATCATAGCCCTTTAACAGCGTTAACTGCTGAAGCTGTCACACAGAGCAATAATATAGCGGTTGAAATACAGTCGTTACCAGTTTATAGTGCTAATGATGCAGAACAACAGCAGCATGAAGAATATCTACGTAAAATGAAGCAACAATCCGCTAAAGTGATTTGGGCGGATGACTAACTAAGGATAGGGTATGGCGAAGCAATCATTTTTTAAGCGTTTTAGTCATGTAGAATCCTTAAGTGGCGGGTTGTTATTTTTTGCTGCCATCGCGGCTCTGATCATCAGCAATACGCCATTGCAAGCTTTGTATCATAATTTCTTTATCAATGTACACCTTACTTTTGGCGTAGGTGCATTGAGCATCGCCGAACCGATACAATATTGGATCAACGACGGTTTGATGGCTATCTTTTTTCTGCTAGTGGGTTTGGAAATCAAGCGCGAATTGGTGGTGGGTGAATTGAGCAGTTTGTCTAATGCTTTATTGCCCTTAGTGGCTGCATTGGGCGGCATTGTCGTGCCAGCGGCAATCTATCTATTGGTCAATAAGGGGCATAGTGAATATCTTCAAGGCTGGGCTATTCCTACTGCAACCGACATAGCTTTTTCATTGGGCGTATTGTCCTTACTGAAATCGCGTATTCCTACCTCCTTGAAGGTTTTTCTAACGGCACTGGCTATTATCGATGACTTGGGCGCTATCGTTGTGATTGCCGTTTTTTATACGACGGGCTTATCTTGGCTGTTGGTGATCGCCTCTTTTTTCTGCATTACCATTTTAATTATATTTAACCGCATCGGACTGGTGCGGTTTACCCCTTATGCCATCGTTGGTTTTATATTATGGCTGTGCGTATTAGGATCAGGTGTTCATGCCACCTTGGCGGGGATTGCCTTGGCCTTTGCTTATCCACTGGATGATAAGCGCAATCATTTCCATTTACCTTCGCGTAAGATTGAAAGTTATCTGCATCCCTGGGTTGCTTATGTCATTCTGCCACTATTCGCCTTTGCGAATGCAGGAGTGCAGCTATCGCGAGTGACCGAAAGTAGTCTATACCATCCGATCACACTGGGTATTTTTGCGGGCTTATTTTTTGGTAAGCCTTTGGGAATTTTTATGGCATGTTGGCTAGCCATTAAATCAAAAGCCGCTAATTTGCCCAACGGCGTTGATTTTCCAATGATCTATGGAGTGGCTATTTTAGCTGGCATAGGGTTTACGATGAGTCTTTTTGTGGGGAATTTGGCTTTTCCAGTGGGTAATTATCACCTCATGGTTAAGGTGGGTGTTTTTGGCGCTTCTGTATTATCGGGCGTAGTGGGTTATTGGGTGTTAAGACATGTCACTGCTCCGCAGCGCATTGTCGCACGGAGGATTAAAAGGCCTAAATTGCCGGATTGAGCATAGGCTCAGAGTAACTATTCGCGATGTTCCGAGCCGCGATTTTCCGAGCCGCGACCGTCAGGGAGCGGGAATAAAAGAGCGGAAATTCTCGCTCGGAACCATTATTCAATGCGACTCATGCGTTGCTGGGCGGTGCAATAGCAGGGCAGCGGAATATTTTTAATACGGTGCCTTCCGGAGAAACGCTTTCTAGTACTACATCAAAGCCCCATAACGAATGAAAATAGTGTAATACTTTCTCCGTTGATTCTTCATCTAAGGGTCTGTGATCGGTTTGCACATGGCGTAATATAATAGAGCGATCGTCTTTGACATTGACATCATAGATTTGAATATTAGGCTCTACAAAGGCCAAATTATATTGTTGGCTCAATAACTGCCGTAATGATTCATAACCGGCGCTATTGTGTATGGCAGTTACTTTAATATTAGGGGCTTTTTCATCATCTAAAATGGCAAATAATTTTAAATCGCGCATCAATTTAGGCGAAAGATATTGTAAGATAAAACTTTCATCTTTAAAGTTACGCATGGCAAAATCAAGGGCCTCTAAGGGCTTTTGCTGCGTCAATTCAGGGAAAAATAATCTATCTTCATCTGTAGGCGCAGTACACATGCGGTTGATATCCGAGAACAGGTTATAACCAAAAGTGTAGGGGTTAATGCCAAAATAGTTTGGATTATCATAAGGCAATTGATAAACTAGGTTGGTATGATTTTTAATAAAATCCATCATGAAAGCATCTGAAACCATATTTCTATTATATAGTTCGTTGATGATAGTATAATGCCAGAAAGTAGCCCAACCTTCATTCATTACCTTGGTTAATTTCTGTGGATAAAAATATTGAGCAATCTTCCTGGAAATACGTATAATTTCACGTTGCCATGGCTCTAATAAAGGAGCATTTTTTTCTAAAAAATAAAGCAAGTTTTCTTCAGGTTCTTTAGGGAAACGATGCTTTTTGTTACTTGTGTTTTGTTTCTTTTGAAAATTATTCGGTATGGTTCGCCATAGATCATTCACCTGGCTTTGCCTATAAGCCGCCCGCTCTGTTTGTCTAGCCTCTTCTTCGTGCAAAGATATTTTCTGTGGTCGTTTATAACGATCAACACCATAGTTCTTTAAAGCGTGACAAGCATCTAATAATTCTTCTACGGCATTCGCGCCATATTTTTGTTCGCATTTGTGTATATAGTTTTTAGCAAAAACCATGTAATCGATAATAGACTCGGCATTGGTCCAGGTCTTAAAAAGATAATTATTTTTGAAAAAAGAGTTGTGACCGTAGCAAGCGTGGGCGATGACAATCGCTTGCATAGTCATGGAGTTTTCTTCTAGTAAATAGCTGATGCAAGGATTTGAATTTATCACCATTTCATACGATAAATTGGTATAACCTTTGAGATACAGTTTCTCTGTATTGACGAATTGCTTGCCAAAAGACCAGTGTGGGTAATTGATAGGTAGCCCCGTTGAGGCGTATAAGTCTATCATCTGCTCAGAGGAAATTACTTCAATTTGATTGGAATAGGTGTCCAGATGAAATTCTTTGGCGATGTCGCCTATTGCTTTTTCATACAATAGCAATGATTCAAAAGTCCATTCTGAACTTTGCGGCAATAGCGTGCCTTTCATTTTCATGACGCTTTTCTCTTAAATAATGCATGCAATACTGTAAAAATATCACTAGGTTTAGAAATTGTTTGCATGGCAAAATTGTTATGCTCTTCTTTTACAGTTAAGTATGAATTCCATAGGCTTTGGTGATGCCTAGGCATAATTTCAATATAAGCATAATATTGCACTAAAGGCATTATTTTTTCTTTTAATAGGCTTTGACAATAGGGTGAGTCGGTATTCCAGTTGTCGCCATCGGAGGCTTGGGCTACATAGATATTCCAGTCATTGGTAGCATAGCGGTCGATGATAATATCGTATATTAACTCTAAGGCGCTGGAAACCACGGTGCCACCCGTTTCTCTAGAATAAAAGAATTCTTGTTCGTCTACTTCTTTGGCACTGGTATGATGGCGTATAAAAATAATCTTTATCTTTTGATAAGTTCTAGTTAGAAATAAATAGAGCAAAATAAAAAAACGTTTTGCCATATCTTTTTTGGCTTCATCCATCGAGCCTGAAACATCCATCACGCAAAACATAATCGCTTGCGTAGAAGGATTGATTTGTTTGGTGGTTCGGTTGTATAAAATATCAAAAGTGTCTATAAATGGAATAGCTATAATTTTTTCTTTCATGAAAGCAATGTATTTTTTTAAGCGTAAGCGTCTGGGGGAGTTTGCCCCACTATTTTTAGTTAATTTTGATAGTCTGTCCTCAGCTATTTTAATTTTTTTGCGTTTATCAGTACCAAAGGCAATTCTGCGCCCTAAGGCTTTTCTAAAAGAGCGGGTAATATTAATATTGCTGGGTGAGCCATAAAGCGATAAGCCACTTTTAACGTTTTTAAATTGTGGCAGGGCTTTTAATTCGGTTTTGACCAAATCGGGTAATTCCAAGTCTTCAAAGAAAAAATCTAAAAATTCATCTTTGTTGATTTCGAAGGTAAACTCATCTATGCCTTCACCTTGATCACTTGCTTCTCCACCCGGGCCTTGCTGCTGTGAGGAAGGAGGTCTCGCAATTGTATCGCCTACGCTATATTCCTTGTTGCCAGGAAATACACGGCTTATACTGCCACCAGGAGCATGGTGGAAAAAAGGTTCATTGATGTCTTTCTTAGAAACGGTTATTTTTTCACCTACATGGATGTCGGTAATGCTGCGTTGGCTTAAAGCCCGGGTGATAGATTCTTTGATCTGTTTTTTAAAACGATTTAGAAAGCGTTGACGGCTGACCGTGCTTTTATTTCGTCCATTTGTGCGCCTATCGATGAACTGTGACATGGTGGCGGTCTCTTAATTTGATTTTCTAACTCGTAAATACCACTCACACAATAATTTGACCTGTCTAGTAGTATAACCTTTGTCCACCATGCGTTGAATGAATTCATCGTGCTTTTTCTTTTCTTCCTCAGAAGATTTAGGATTAAAGGAGATGATGGGAAGTAAATCTTCTGTGTTTGAAAACATTTTCTTTTCGATGACGCTGCGCAATTTTTCATAGCTATGCCAAACGGGATTTTTACCCTTGTTATTAGCTCTGGCGCGTAGCACAAAATTAACAATTTCATGGCGAAAATCTTTAGGGTTGGAAATGCCAGATGGTTTTTCAATTTGTTCCAACTCATTATTTAAAGTACTTCTGTCGTAGATTTCACCTGTGTCTGGATCACGGTAATCTTGATCTTGGATCCAAAAATCGGCGAAACTTACATAACGGTCAAAGATGTTTTGGCCATATTCAGAATATGATTCCAAGTAGGCCGTTTGTATTTCCTTGCCTACAAATTCTATATAATGTGGTACTAGATATTCTTTTAGAAAACCCAAATAGCGATCTCTAGTCTCTGTTGGAAATTGTTCATCCTCTATTTGTCTTTCTATGATGTAAAACAAATGTACTGGGTTAGCAGACACTTCATTGCTGTCGAAATTAAACACTTTAGACAGTATTTTAAAGGAGAAACGAGTGGATAAACCATTCATGCCCTCGGTGACACCTGCATAGTCTTTGTATTCTTGATAGGACTTTGCTTTAGGATCGATGTCTTTTAAGTTTTCGCCATTGTAAATGCGCATTTTGGAGTAAATGCTGGAATTCTCGGGTTCTTTCAAACGCGACAATACTGCAAATTCAGCCATAATGCTGAATGTATCCGGTGCACAAGGTTCTTTTTTCAAAGAGCTGTGCTCTATTAGCTTTTGGTATATTTTAATTTCCTCAGAAACTCGCAAGCAGTAAGGAACCTTAATAATAGTCACGCGATCGATGAAAGCCTCATTGTTTTTATTGTTTTTAAATGTATACCATTCGGCTTCGTTGGAGTGAGCGAGTATTATACCGTCGAAGGGAATGGATGAAATGCCTTCGGTGGCGTTGTAATTGCCTTCTTGGGTAGCAGTTAATAAGGGATGCAATACTTTAATCGGTGCCTTAAACATTTCTACAAATTCCATCAAGCCGCGGTTAGCACGGCACAAGCTACCCGAGAAACTGTACGCATCCGCATCGTTTTGTGAAAAATGTTCTAATTTACGTATATCTACTTTACCAACTAACGCAGAAATGTCTTGATTGTTTTCATCGCCAGGTTCTGTTTTGCTGATGGCGACTTGATTTAAAATAGAAGGGTAGATTTTAACGACACGAAATTTTGTAATATCGCCGTTGAACTCATTTAAACGTTTTACAGCCCAAGGCGACATAATGGTATTCAAGTAACGTTTGGGAATGCCATATTTTTCTTCTAATAATTCTCCATCTTCATGCTTAGAAAATAAACCCAAAGGACTTTCTTGTACGGGCGAATCTTTAATGGCGTAAATGGGTTCTTTTTCTATTAATAATTTTAAACGTTCCGCCAGTGATGATTTACCGCCGCCTACCGGGCCTAGCAAATACAAAATTTGTTTTCTTTCTTCTAAGCCTTGTGCAGCATGTTTTACGTAAGCAACGATTTGCATGATCGTTTCTTCCATGCCATAAAAATCACTAAAGGTGTCATATACTTGAATGATGCGGTTTGAAAAAATACGGCTTAACACCGGATCGCGTCGTGTATCAACGGCTTTGGGTTCGCCTATGGCCTTGTATAGTCGCTCAGCGGCATTGGCATAGGCCGTAGGGTCTTTTTTGCATAACTCCAAATATTCCATCAAGCTCATTTCTTCTTGATGACGCGCATCAAAGCGCTGTTGGTAATTGCTGAGTAGGTCTGACATATACGCCCCCTTTTGTCTTTTCTTTAATCAGTATAGACCATTGGGGGCACTATGGGGGTGTTTTTGTATACATTTTAAGGGGTTATGTGTTTTTGCAGTATTTTTTTAAGATTAAATTTGCTGAGTCTCAATTTCATAGGGTTCTTTAATAATTCCTTAAGCTTTCCATGTTAATTTACTTAGCACGGCCATGGGCCGAATTGGAAGAAAGTGAACTTAAATTTTTTAAGTATAAACAACATAGTATAGAGAGGTAAATGATGGCTGCAGATTATAAACAGTTTACGGTTAACGATGTGCCCCCCATTCAGGGCATGGATAAAAGAGATGGCAAGCTTGTGATATCAACGGGAAATGCTTTCGAGGTATTTCTTTCATCATCCGAGTCCTTTGAGCAGATTTTGAGCGAGGGTAAATGTTCCTTTTTCCCTGATGAGGTAGGCGTAAATACCAGCCTTCCCGTGGACGGCAATGGTCATTTCTTCGCAAGAGGTGGATTTGTCAACCGATTGGTCGATATAGCTATATCCCGAGGTAAGCTTGAGATTGCTAAGGTTTTAGTTGAAATATATGGTGCTAAACCAACCGAGCGCTATAACAACGCTATTGTACGCTATAACAACGCTATAGAAGATGCAGCAATTAAGGCAGAAGAGTTAGTGTACCGAACGTATATCGACACACAAAAGCCTCAATTAGTAGATGCATTTAATTCTACTTTAACAGATGAATCCAAGCCCATATCTGCTTATACATTTTTTGGTAAAATAAGCGATGTGATGGGTGAGCGACAAAAATTTGTGGATTCATTGAATCGCACTCAATCATTAGATGACGCTAGAAAGCTTGTGGACACGATATTAAAAGAAAAAATTCTTAGCAGAGAATTGAGGACGAAAGTTGAGGCAGTGGGTGCGAAAATTACAGAGCTAGAGCAACCACAAAATGGACAAAGAGCCAGTCCGCAAAGAAAGTAACTGTGTTTTACAGATTGTGTAGAGGGCGATTCATGAATCGCCCTTATCTTCGAAACATCGCTATATAATTTACGCTCAAATCATCGCAAAAACGTGTTTGTCGTTTGAAGGGTTGATATTGTAATCCTTGCAGATGATGCAAGCTTAAATCAGCCGCACGGCAATAGGCGGTTAATTCCGAAGGCTTGATAAAACGTTCAAAATCGTGCGTTCCGCGTGGCAATAAACCTAGAATATATTCCGCCGCCACAATGGCTAAACCATAGGATTTAACATTGCGGTTGATGGTAGATAGATATAAAAAGCCATTGGGTTTTAACAATTGCGCGCAATTTTGAATGATTTGTGCGGGATCGGGCACGTGTTCTAACAGTTCCAAACAAGTGATGACATCAAATTGCTGTGTTTTTTCTAGCGCCAACGTTTCTATGGCAATGCATTGGTAATCTACCTGTAAGCCAGATTGCGCTGCGTGTTCTTTTGCAACCGCTATACTTTTTTCATCTAGATCTATACCTAAAACATGAGCGCCATGTGAACTCATGCCTTCACTTAATAAACCACCACCGCAGCCTACGTCTAAAACATTTAAACCCGTTAAGGGAGTATGGTTGAGAATATAGCTCAAGCGCAGTGCATTCATATCGTGCAAAGTACGCAGTGGGCCGTTTTCATCCCACCAGTCGTTAGCTAATTTAGAAAATTTAGCGATTTCTTTTGTATCAACATTGGTCATTTTATAGCTCGTTTTAATATTATCGTAGCGGCTGGCCCCTACGGTACATTCTCGCATGTTGACACAAAATCGTACGAATAGACAAGTATTTTTGACAATACTTTAACCCTTAATCTACATAAACCTTTTTTCTTGTTAAAACAACGGAAAATCTTGCGCCATACGATAGAATGTGATATTTCTAGTAAAGGGACACTGCATGTAGCGGTGGTACTGGGTATGATAAGACGCAAAAGGGGATCTGAAGTGGGCAATAAACTATGGCTAGGGCTGTTGATAGCAGCGTATGCATTGCCGTTATCGGCCGGTATTTATATGGGCACGGATGCAACACCACCAGCAACCTACCAATCGAATGTTAATTATCCAGCCAATGTGGTCGCTGCGAATAATACCGCAGGGCAGCGTAACTGTAGATTATATTACGATGGTAAAGGACCTATTCCGCCATTGACTTGTAGCCCTGTAATCGCACCACCCATGGTTGCACCCGCACCCACTGTAAAAACAGCGCCCGCACCTACACCGGTGGTAGTGCCAATCAGAAATGATCAAGCTGCAAAACAACAACCTTTAGCACATGTAGCTACTACGACGGACAGCAGCAAACCACCGTTAAGCAGACCAACCACTACACCCGTAGTAACGCCAGTGGTTAAACCCGTGCCGCCACCCCCACCGCCTAAACCAATGTTCACCACAGTGGCGATGCCCGGTTCACTGAAAGCAAATGTAGAGCGCATTGTGGCGCAAAGTCATTGGGGCACTGTAGTGTGGAATTTACCTATAGACTATAACTGGGAAGGCACCATGACCATCACCGCTCCTGATGTACAAGGCGCAATATCGCAATTGTTGGCGCATTATCCAGTGCAAGCTACGTTCTACGAGAAAAATCACATCGTCTCCATAGAAGCAAGGAGAGTCATTTAATGAATCGTTTATTGAAGATCACGTTCAGCCTCGTGGTATTGGCCGTATTGCTCGCCGGTTGCGACTCCATAGCCTTGTGGAAACAAACCAACACGGAATACGCTAAGGATAGCGACATCGCTAAAGATGCAAATGCCAGTGTCAAAAAACCGCCTCCCCCGGTAACCGATAATAAAAAAGACCCCTATGTAGATACGCATCCCGTTAGCTTAAACCGTGAGCCGGGTTGGTATACTGCACCAGTAACAGTCAATGCCTCCGGGTTACCCTTTAGTTTTTATGTGACCCAATTATTAGGCAATACGCCGGTACAAGTGCATATGGATCCGGGCGTTAATACCGCTCGTGCAGTGAATATGCGTTATAGTGGTACTGTTAAAGGGGCTATGGAAGAATTGGCCGCCAAGTCTGGTTATTATTACGATTATGACTTAGACAAGAATACCATTACTTGGTCTGCCTTAGAGACCAAGACATTCGATATTTCCTTTATTCCCGGCGTGTCCAAATACAATGTGGGGAGTTCAGGGGGCGGACCTAGCCTGGCTAGCGGTAGTTCTAGCAGTAGTAGCAGCAGCAGTTCCGGCTCTACTTCAACACAATCCACTGGCGTTGATATTACGCAAACAGGGGAATACAGCAGTATTGCCAATGATAGTTTATCGGTTTGGGACGATATGAAGAATACCATCACGACGTTGATTTCACCCAAGGGTAAGTTGAGCGTGTCACAAGCAACCACTACCATTACCGTGCGTGATCACCCGTCTAATATCACTGATATAGGCCGTTATTTGGATGAAATGAACAAAATTTTATCCAAACAAGTGCATTTTGAAGTACAAGTTTTGGATGTAACATTAAATAAACAATTTCAATACGGCATAGATTGGGACAATGTACAATATTTCATTGGCAGTGGTGGTGGTACAGTTAATTTTTCCGCTAATATGTCTGGTGCTGCAGGCGGTATTTTAAGCAGTCAATCATCAGCGGCTGCCGCAAAGTATACAGGCGGTACTAAGAGTAAGTGGAATAATACAACGGTGATTCTTAATGCCTTGGAACAGCAAGGTAAGGTATCTATTGTGACGCAACCCTCGGTGACTACCTTAAACGATCAAGTGGCGCAGATCACCATTCAAACGCAACAAACGTATTTAGCCTCACAAAGCACTACCATTACAGGAGGAGATAGTTCCTTATCGCAACAGGCATTAACGCCGGGTGTGATCAATTATGGTTTTCAAATGTATCTGTTACCTAAGATACAGGGAGATAAGGTTTTTTTACAAATCAGCAGCGTCCTTTCTAACTTAACTTCTTTACAGACGGTGAGTGAAAAGGGGGAAGTGACTACCGATGGTACTGGCAATACTACTAATTCTATTCAAATTCCTATATTGTCACAGAAAAACTTTAATCAACGCAGTGTGCTGAAAAATGGTCAAACCTTGGTATTGGCAGGTTATAAAAGCGTAAGCGATGCGAACCAAAAAGACTCGGTCGCTGGTTTAACCGCTTTAGGCGGTATGGCCGCTACAGCCACTAATGAAGAATTAGTGGTGCTCATTACACCGATTATCTTAGATGGGGATAATTTCTAAATGACGCAGATCATCCGTTATGATGACGTAGAATTTGTCGTCTTAACCTACCGCGAATTACTGACTGCGGCCACGCCTGGTATGATGAAGCGCGAGATTCAACTATTGGCCACAGAGAATGGCCAATATGTGAAGTGCTTTCAGCGCGAACAAGGGGTGGAAACTGTTTTTTCCAAAGACAAGGGTTATTTATTAGCCGAGTCGGTATGGGATTTTTTCGATCAGCCCGATAATTTAATTTATTGTGAAGAATTACCGAGTGGTACCCAAGCCGCGTTGGTGGTAATTCGTGGCGGCACGGTTTTTCTAGATACTGAAGTTAATATGCGCAATCTGATGGACGAATTGATGGCGCTGACTTTGGGTAGTACTGCCTATAAAATTAAGCTATTTGGCGATTTACCTATAGGCGAGGGTAGTTCACAGTTTCAATTTCCGGTACAAAATGTCAGTACCTTAGAATACCTAGAATCTTCTGTTTTTTTAGCAATAACCCCTAAAGAAGAATACGCTTTAGGCACGGTGAAACAAGCTTTTGCCAGTTTGGGTTATACCGGAATAGCTTTAAAAAAATTAACCGTTATTGTAGCGGTGTTAGCTGTACTGGGTCTTATCGTCTGGTATTTCATGGAACCTTCAGCACCGCCTCCGCCACCAGTAGTGCAAGGTCCGCCGCCACCGCCGCCCGATCCCTATGCAGCCTTTAAACAAGCATTAATGACGCCAGCGCCAGATGCTATTTTGCAAAATCTCATTAGCACTTTAAGTGATGCTTACACCATACCCGGTTGGACGCCTCAATCTTTAGCCTTGGCGGGCAGTAGCGCCACGGTATCTTTAAGCAAAGATGGTGGTAATGCAGGTATTTTATTGGCGTGGAAACGCAATCATCCCAATGTGCAGATGAACATTAACACCGGAACAGCGGTGCTAACGTATACGATACAAGTTACCTCTAGGCCTACGCCCGAGGTTATTTATAAATTACCTGATCTATTGGCTAATTTTTATGATGAATTGAATGCTAAATTTCCAGGTAGTACAGTGACGATAGGCGCAATAACCAAGAACAGCAACTATCAGCAAAGTGCCATTAACATTAGCTTTACAAATCAATCCCCGGATAGTTTAATGGTGTTAGCGGATGTGCTAAAAGGATTGCCGACCGTGTTGAGTACCGCCGCAATGACGGTAAGCAGCGGTCTAATATCAGGACAACTGACAAGACAGTTAATAGGAGCATAGAATTATGGCATGGTCAGATATGGAGCCCAAACAGAAGGGGATGTTGGTTGCGACCGTCATCGTCTTCATTATTATTGGTTACATGGTGTATAGAGTTTTTTTTGCAGGCACTAGTCCTGCGCCCGCACCTGTCAAAACAGCACCGGTAAACGCAGCCAAACCGCAGCAAGTCGCCCCTGCTGCAAATAATAATGCCGCATCTGATTTGGCGGTGAATGGCAATAGTACAACTGGTGCGGCGGCCAGTGCGGTCAATGCTACCGCAGCAGCGCCCACTGTCCCTCAAGTGGTGGAAATGCCTAAACGTGAATTGACCCCGGAAGAGTTAAACCTATTAGAAGAACGCCGTCAGGTGCAACAGCAATATCTACAATTGGTGAATCAATATCAATTGATGGAAATGCAAAACAAAGTTGCTACTTCGCAATCTGCCTTGATTAAAACGCAATTGGAAACAGCCAAGTCTGAACAGCAAGCCACTAAATTGGGGGTACTATTACCTGGACAGCAAGGCCCTAGCGATGCAGATAAATCCTTAAGCGGTGTGACTTTAGTTTACGTGGGGCAAAAAAATGGCGTGTGGAGTGCCGTGTTAAATTTACGCGGACAATATGCTACCGTTAAAGTGGGTTCGCATCTACCAGATGATTCTGTAGTGAGCACAATTAATGATAACGGTATAGTCTTATATAAAGATGGCGAACGCCGTACCTTGACGGTAGCGACGGTAGTTGAGCAAACATCGGATGATAGCGATAATGGTGATGGCTCGAATGCAGATAACTCGAATGCGGATAGTTCGAATAGCGGCGGATAATTTTTGATGCAAAAAACAGTCCTATTAATGCGTCACGGCGAGGCAGGGACCGCCTTACGTGATTTCGATAGACCTTTGACCGAGGCTGGCGTAGAACAATGTAAATCCCGTGGTTTAATCTTACAGCAACACAAAGTCGTGTGTAGCGCCATTGTCAGTAGTCCTGCACTCAGAACTTTATCTAGTGCCACTGCTGTGGCTGAGGTAATCCATTATCCCGGCTATAGAATTATAATAGAAGACCCCCTATACAACGCATCAGAAGAAACTATTTTTCAGGCTATTAAACGCTTTGATGATACTTGGCATACGGTATTGTTGATAGGCCATAATCCTGGCTTAAGCGTTGTGGCGCAAAATTTGTGCCCGCAAGTGCAAGGCAATTTAGATGTCAGCGAATTATATGCCATTTCATTTCCTTTATTGCATTGGTCTGATATCACACCCGCTAACGGACAATTAATTACTTTCCGTCTGTAACCGAGCGTCGACCGAAAGGGAGCGGAAAATGAACGAAAAAAAGGAGTAACCCGGCTCCATTCGGGGAATAATTGAATATTTTTAAGCCAATTATATAGAGATTTCTTAAACAGAATTCGCGTTATTGAATTATTGGAATATTATGAAATCAGCGGGTGTAAATAGTTATTATTTTACATTATAACTTATAAAAATCCACAATCGCTTGCCAGGCTTCTTCGGCGGTTTCTACGTACTGAAATAATTTTAAATCACTAGCCGCTATAACACCGGTTTCTACTAACCAATTGAAATCAATTAATTTTTCCCAAAAGGAACGTGCAAAAATTAAAATAGGGAAGCGTTCCATTTTTTCAGTTTGCATTAAGGTTAAGGTTTCAAGCAATTCATCTAGGGTACCAAAACCACCGGGAAAAACCGCCATGGCTTTAGCACGTATTAAAAAATGCATCTTACGCATGGCAAAATAATGAAATTTAAAAGTAAGTTCGGGGGTGATATAACGATTGGGGCCACGCTCATGTGGCAAGGATACCCCTAAGGCCACGCTGGGGCCGCCCGCGCGTTGTGCGCCACGATTAGCTGCTTCCATGTAACTAGGCCCACCGCCGGTGACGATGTGCAGGCGATCGATGTCACCTTTTCCTCTATATTGCGTGACCAAAAAAGCTAATTTTTCAGCTTCATGATAATAATGACTATAGTGTAATTTATTTTCAGCTATTTTAATGGCAGTTTTATCATTAGGGTGATTTTTCTTAAGTTCAGCTAGCTCTTGTTCTACCTTAGCGGGTTCGGCAATACGCGCACTGCCGATGACCATTACCGTGGAATGCACCCCAGCCTTAGAAAGATACACTTCAGGTTTTAACAATTCCATTTGCAAACGCAGCGGCCTGCATTCACTGTCCAATAAAAAATCTTGATCTAAAAAAGCCGGTTGGAATAATTCGTCATCATAATAATCGGTATCTGCATTCAGGGTTATGTCCTTATTCTTTTTCATTTTTTTCCTCATTAGCTTTAGTGACATGCAATGTTAATTGCGGGAATGGGATCCCAATATTCGCTGCATCTAGGCTGGTTTTAAATCGTTCTAATAGATCATATTTGATTTGCGTATAATAATCTTTATCTACCCATAAACGCGCGATGAGTTGTATGGCACTGTCGCCTAAGTTTTGTACCACTACTATAGGCGGCGGATCGTATTGTGTTTGTTCGTGTGCGATCATTTCTTGCAATAAAATTTCACGCGCTTTTTTAATATCCGCACCATAATCGATGCCTATATTGATATCTAAACGACGTACATTATTGTGTGTGTAATTGGTGACGGAATTGGTGATAAGCTGATTGTTGGGGATGAATAAGGCCTCGTTACCCAGAGTATTTAATACGGTCATAAATAAATTGATTTCAGTTACGGTACCAGCGGCATTTTGTACACTGATATAATCTCCAACCTTGAAGGGTCGTAAAAAAATTAATACAAAACTAGCGGCTATGTTCGATAGAAAATCTTTCAGGGCAAGGCCTATGGCCAAGCTTGCTGCACCCAGTACGGTTAATAATGAGACAGATGCAATGCCTAAAGTAGTTAAAGCACTGATGCCTATGAACACTACGACGAGTATATAAATGAAATTGATCAAAAATCGTTTGAGAGTAGGATCGCCACTATTCTGCGCTTTTTTAATGCAATTTTTTTGTATATAGCGCGCTACCGGTAGGCCTATGACCACGATTAGAATGGCTGTGAGGAGTTGCGGCAGGAATGGCAAAACATCTGATATAAATTTATCCCATAAGGATTGCATTAGTACAATTTTGGTCAAAATGCCTCCATCCGCAGTAATTTCATGTTACAATCGATCTATAAGAGAGAGAGATAGATCATGCGAACCCATAATATACAAGAAATTAGCGCAACAGGCAAAGTGCCCTGGCGTTTATTCCTCCTTTTATTCATGTTTGCCACGGTAGGGCAGCTTTCTGTCGATCTCTATTTACCCTCTTTACCGGCTATCAGCCATGCTTTTAAGGCGAGTCATTCTACGGTGCAACTGACGATTGCTGTTTTTCTTTTAGGACTAGGCATATCGCAATTATTCTATGGTCCATGGTCGGATGCAGTAGGGCGTAAACGCCCCCTGTTAACCGGCGTAGGTTTAACCGTTCTGGGGGGTATGGTGTGTTGTGTAGCCCCTAATATCCATGTCTTAATTGCAGGCCGTTTATTACAAGGCATAGGCGCGGGCGTTTGTAATTCAGTAGGTCGTTCGCTGCTTCGAGATCTGGTTTCCGGGCATTATTTGTCGCGTTTAGCGGGGCAGATGGGTATGGCTTCATCGTTTATGGTGGCGGTTGCGCCTACTATAGGTGGCTATATTCAACATTACACTTCTTGGCGAGTGAGCTTTGTAGTCATGTTTGTCTATGCTGCAACTGTATTGGTGATGCTATGGTACGCTTTACCTGAAACGCATCAAAATCCCGATCCATCCGCCATTCGTTTTAAAGGCTTAGTGCATAATTATGGACAATTATTAAAAAGTCCCGCTTTTATAGGCAATGCATTTTGTGGCTCTATTGCCTATAGCGGTATTATTGCTTATATAACTGCTGCGCCCTTTTTATTACAAAGTACACTGCATGTATCGCCAGTACAATTTGGTTGGTTGGCGTTGTTAAATGCCATCGGTATCTTTAGCAGTGGTTGGATTAACAATCATTGTGTGCTTCGTTATGGTATTCCTAAAATGTTGTTTGCTGGTGTTAGCGGGATGATTTTGGGCGCCGCTATGATGTTGATCATAGGCTGCTTTGGGGTATTGAATATAACGGTTATCGTGTTACCCATGGCTTTGTTTTGTATGGGTGCGGGTCTAACTTTCCAAAATGCCAGCGCTGGGGCCTTAGAATCCTTCGGCCACATTGCCGGTTCCGCCGGTGCGATTTATGGCGCCTTACAAATTTCTAGCGGTGCTTTAGTGAGTGGCTTCATAGCGCTGTTGCATGAAAAAACACAATTGCCCTTGGCCGCTACTCAGGTCAGCATAGCGCTATTGGCCCTAATAGCATGGAAAGTGGCACAACGCACCCAAAAGTCTGCAAAATAGCTGGTGCTGTGTCGAAATTACAAGGTAATTTCGCTACGTTTTAATTTCCGCGCCCTTTCGGTCGCGGCTCGGATCTCATTTATATTTTTTTTCAGAAAAACATTGCAACACTTCCGGATACAGCACTTTTTCCAGCTCTTTAACACGTTGCTGTAAACTTTCAGCGGTATCCCCTGGTAAAACAGTTAACTCTCTTTGCCCAATGATAGGGCCGGAATCCAAACCCTCATCTACAAAATGCACCGTGGTGCCGTGTTTTTTATCACCGGCTGCCAAGACGCGTTCATGGGTATGCAAGCCCGGATATTTGGGTAATAAGGCCGGATGGATATTGAGAATACGCTTAGGCAAGGCTTGTATAATATCGGCGGCTAAGATGCGCATGAAGCCGGATAGAACGATGAAGTCAGGATTTAAACTGAGTAAAGCTTCTTTCAATGCGCGTTGAAATTCACTTTTATCATTATATTCTTTGGCATTAATGACTTGGGTGTTGAGATTATGTAAACGTGCACGGGTTAAACCATAAGCATTAGGATTATCGCTGATCACCATTAAAATTTCTGCATTTAAACGCCGTGCTTCAATGGCTGCAACGATGGCTTCGAAGATGCTGCCATCGCCGGATAATAATACCACTAAGCGCAGTTTTTTTGTCATGCAAAGATAACCTCGGGTGTGCCATTCTCTTTAGCTTTTACAATCTCGCCCAAGCAATAAGCACTCTCACCCAGTTCTGCAAATAATTGTAAGGCTTTTTTAGCATCATTTTGTGCCACGATCACCACATATCCTATGCCACAATTAAAAGTATGCAACATTTCTTGTGTTGTCACGTTGCCTTGTTGTTGTAACCAGGTAAAAACATCTGGCCAAGCCCAGCTGTTATTGTGGATCACTGCATTGACACCTTGCGGCAATACACGTGGAATGTTTTCGAGTAACCCGCCGCCGGTGATGTGTGCCATGCCGGTGATCTGAAGTTGTTCCAAGGCTTTTAAAATAGGTTGCACATAAATACGCGTGGGAGTTAATAGGCAATCGCCTAGAGTGCTATTCATAAAGGGCGTATGGAGCGCGCTCCCGCTCACTTCAATGATTTTACGCACCAATGAAAAACCGTTGGAATGTACGCCATCCGAAGCTAGGCCGATGATTACATCGCCAGCTTTTACGTTGCTCGCTTGCATCATCTGCTCACGCTCGACTATGCCCACACTAAAGCCCGCTAAGTCGTAATCTTCGCCTTGGTATAACCCCGGCATTTCCGCGGTTTCGCCGCCCAGTAGGGCAGCGCCGGCCATTTTGCAGCCTGCGGCAATACCACTTACTATGTCATAGCCATGTTCGACGCGCAAATGACCTGTTGCAAAATAATCCAGGAAAAACAAAGGCTTAGCACCACAAACGATGATGTCGTTGACACACATAGCGACCAAGTCTATGCCTATGGTATCGAAACGTTGTAATTCATTAGACAAGCACAATTTGCTGCCTACACCGTCGGTAGTAGATACCAAAATAGGCTGTTTATACTGCTGTAAATCCAAGGCAAATAAGCCGCCAAAACCGCCTAAACCACCCAATACGCCCGGAATATGCGTGCTTTTGGCCAAGGGTTTAATACGATTGACTAATTCATTGCCCGCATCGATGTTGACGCCAGCGGCTTTGTAATCTAAAGGAGTTGTTTGATTTGGCATGATGTGCAATCTCTATGCTATTTTTGCGCCACTTTAGCATAAATGCGGTGGTTACGCCAATTCTAGCAATTCTTTCGCGTGTGCTACAGCGGTGTGTGTTTTGCCGCCTAGCATGCGTGCTATTTCAAATGTGCGTTGTTCGGGATCTAACTTTATTAAACGCGATGTGGTGGCGCTGCCGTGTTCTTTTTCAATGCGTAGATGATGGTGGCCGCGTGCTGCCACTGGAGGTTGATGGGTAATGCAGATGACCTGCGTTTTTTCACCCAATTGCCGTAATAATTGACCGACTACATCGGCTGTTTTGCCTCCTATGCCTACATCGATTTCGTCAAAAATGAGGGTAGGGGTGTTGTCTTGTTGAGATGAAATGAGTTGTAATGCCAAACTGGCGCGTGATAATTCGCCACCGGAAGCAATTTTGGCTAGAGGTTGTGGTGTTTGCCCTACATTGGTTTGAATATGAAATTCCAATTGATCTAAACCATATGCTGTGGGCATAGTCGCAGCTTCAGAAAACACGACTTTAAATTGGCCATGTGGCAAACTCAATTTTTGCAGATAAGCACTCATTTGTTCGTCTAGCTTTTGGGCAGCCTTTATTCTAGACGCACTGAGTTTTTCTGCCAATACTAAATATTGCGCCTTATGCTCTGCAGCAAATTTTTCTAATTGCAACGATTTTTCATCTAAGTTTTGCAAAGAATCTAACTCTAGCGTTAACTTTTGTTGCAGCTCTAACAATTGTTCCGCAGGCACGTGCAATTTTCGCGCTAGATTGTGTATACCTTGCAAACGAGTCTCTACTTCTTGCAACCGCTTAGGATTAAGCGGCATGTCTTTTAAAAGACCGTTCAATTCAACCGAAGCTTCTTCTAAATGCACTGCCGCGCCATTCAATAAATTTAAAGTATTGCTTAATTCCGGCAATATTTTTTGATAAGCACTTAAGTCGCGATGTAAGCGTAATACCGTAGAGACTACGGTCTTGTCACTATTTTTGTGAATGGCATCCATGGCAGTAGATAAAGCCAGCACTAATTCTTGGCTATGGCTTAATTTCTTTTGTTCTTGATGTAACGCATCTAGTTCATTATCACGCAATTGTAGTGTTTTAATTTCTTGTAATTGATAGGTTAAAAAGTCTATTTTACCGCGATCGCTTTCTCCTAAGGCTAATAAAGCTTGCCAAGCGTCAAAGCTTTCACGCCAAGCCAAATAGCTATTTTTGACGTCAGCTAGTAAAGCGATATGTTGGGCAAAACGGTCTAGAATATGGCGTTGTTCATCGCGTTTTAACAAAGCATAATGTTCGTGTTGAGCGTGAATTTGAATTAACTCTTGCGCCAAGAGTCGCAATTGCTGTAAGGTCACGGCGCGGCCATTGATATAATTCTTAGAACGACCATCGGGTGTAATCACACGGCGAATAATACAAGTGGTGTCATTTTCCAATTCATTTTCTTGTAACCAAAGTTGTGCATTTTTGCAATGAGTAGTATCGAAGCTGGCGTTAATCTCACAACGTGTTGCTCCTGCGCGTATAAACTTGCTATCGGCTCTATGGCCTAGAGCAATGTCTAATGCATCGATGACGATCGATTTACCTGCACCGGTATCGCCTGTAATCACCGTCATGCCTGACGATAAGTCTAGATCTAGATTTTCGATGATGGCAAAATTTTCAATATGCAAATGCTCTAACATAGAAGATTATTCCAACATATCCGTAGGTTTATGAGCCCAACCTAATTTACTGCGCAAAGTATCAAAATAACGATAATTCTTAGGATGGATCAAACGCAACTCTTCTTTTTTCCTTTGCAGGGTTAAGGTTTCGCCTATGGGCAATATAATGCGTTCATGGCCATCGCAACTGACGCGCGCGTTTTCTTCATTTTTGTCGGTTAAAATGATATTAATTTTCTGGTGGCTGTCGATGACTATAGGCCTACTCGATAAAGTATGTGGGAACATAGGCACTAACACAATGGCATTTAAATAGGGTGATAATATTGGGCCGCCGCCGGACAACGCATAAGCAGTGGAGCCTGTAGGCGTGGCTGTGATCAAACCATCGGCGCGTTGACTACAAACAAATTCATCGTCGATATAAATTTCAAATTCAATCATGTGGGGCAGAGGTCCCGGCATTAGTACTATATCGTTTAAGGCGGTTTCTTGATGAGTAGGATGTTGCTGAAAAAGTGCTTCTAATAAAAAGCGTTTTTCTTCTAAAAACTGTCCAGCTAAGACTTTTTCTACTTCTTCAATACAAGTTTTGGGATGTATGTCGGTTAAAAAACCCAAGCGACCATGGTTGATACCCAATACTGGCACGCCATGATTGGCCGCAGCGCGTGCTACGCCCAGCAAGCTGCCATCGCCACCTAAGACGATGATCAAATCCACTTTTTGGCAAAGTTGATCGATGGCTAAGCCTTGGTTAGGACGTTGTAAGCTTTCGGCAGTATGTTGCTCTAATTCCACACTGTAGTGATTATTATTTAGCCAGTTTTCCAGTAGAAGCAGTGTGGGGGCCATATTATTTTGTCTATAACGACCCACCAAACCAATTCGTTTAAAATTTGAACTCATTATGCCGCCATAATAAAGAAATGAATGGGTAGAGCATAGTTAAAAGCGAGATGAGATGCAAGCCGCCTTATTTCAAATATCCAAATAGATAATGGCATACCACCACAGACGCGACTATACCAATAAAATCAGCAATCAGGCCCGCTGGAATCGCATGTCGTGTAAAACGTATATTCACAACACCAAAATAAACGGCAATGACATAAAAAGTAGTTTCTGTGCTGCCCATAATCGTCGCCGCCAAATAAGAAACATAAGAATTGCCGCCATGCTGGTGGATAATATCCACTAAAACACCATTAGCAGCACTTCCTGAAAAGGGGCGAATTAATGCAAGTGGTAACACGTCTACGGGCATACCTATTTTATCTAATAAGGGGCCTAAAACATGACTCATCGAATCAAAAAAACCTGAGGCGCGTAACATGCCGATCGCAACTAACATAGCAACTAAGTGCGGCACTATACCAATAGTCGTTTCAAAACCTTGTTTTGCACCACTAATAAACGCATCGAATACATTGATTTTTTTATACGTACCGTATAAAGGAATACCGACTACAAACAATAAAAATAATAATGTAGACATTAACTATACACCTTATTAAAGCAGCTTAACCGTGCCAACAGTTTCACGGCAATAATGGCGGCAACGGTTGAACAGGTACTGGCTAATAAGCCGCTACCAATAATATCGGTAGGATGCATCCCCCCACCGGCGGCCAAATAAGCCATCGCCGACACAGGAATTAACTGAATACTGGAGGTATTAATGGCTAAAAATGTACACATGGGATTGGTTGCTATACCTGGGTAGGTGTTTAAGGTTTCTAAGGATTTCATTGCTTTTAGGCCTAGCGGTGTTGCGGCATTGACTAATCCCAACATATTTGCACTCATATTCATGACCATTTCGCCCATAGCGGGATGTTCTGCCGGTACTTCTGGAAACAAGCGTATTAATATGGGCCGTAGTCCTTTGGCAATTAGCTGTACTAAACCACAAGCCTCAGCAATACGCATTAACCCTAGCCAAAATACCATGATACCCGTCAAGCCCAGGACCAATTCAAACGCGACCTTAGCTGAAATAGTAACTGCCGCAACGACGGCATCCAATTGATGGTTGATAACACCGAACACAACGGATGTGCATATTAATAATAACCAAATAATGTTCAGCATATTGTAGTACTAGGCCCCATTCTTACTTATTGATGTTGTTCTAGCACGATATAGGTAGACAATGTGCCATGTCAATGTGTTTTTATGCCTAATTTATATACAGATTAAATTGTCTAAATTAAAGTCGGTTTAGGTATTGTTTTTTCTAGAAATTCATGTAAAATAGTCGCTCCTCCTATGGGTCGTTAGCTCAGTCGGTAGAGCAGCGGACTTTTAATCCGTTGGTCGATGGTTCGAATCCATCACGACCCACCATTCTTACATTCTACTATGTCCCATAAAGTTCAAAAAACCGCTGTATTTTAAGGGGTTTTATTGTATACTCTGTTCAATAACATCCTAAGAGATTCGCCTGTATTTTAAGCAAGGTGGGGGCAGATCTGGGGGAATTGCTTTGTCTGGTTATGGGAGATGCCCCCAGATTAATCTTCCCCTAAAAAAACGGACACTAAACTGTTAAAATTTATGAGAAAACAAGAGGTGTCGAGATGATTAGAAAGACTAAAAAATACACAAAAGAGTTTATAGACGCATCGGTAAAATTAGCATTATCCTCCCCGAGCGTGAGGAGCGTAGCCCAAGAGCTGAATATTCCGGAAGCGACATTACATACCTGGGTAGCCAAAGCGCGCCTGGCGGTTACTAAAACCGTTAGCACAGCAGAAGAGGTAGCGGTGGATATAAACACGCTGAAAATATTAGAAGAAAATAAGGAGCTTAAAAAGCAATTAGCGCGCTTAGAGCAGGAGAAAGCTATCCTAAAAAAGGCGGCCACGTACTTTGCCAAGGAATTAGAGTAAAGTACGAGTTTATAAAAGCGCATGAAAAGCAATTTTCTATCACCGTGATGTGCACGATATTTGATGTGAGTAGAAGTGGTTATTATGATTGGCTAAATCGTCCCGCTAGCGCAAGAGAAATAGCCAATCAACGTTTAGACCTGCCGATAAAAGCAATTTATTGTGAAAATAAGGGGCGCTATGGGAGTCCAAGAATAACCCGTGTGCTGAAAGCAGCCAATGAGCGGTGCAGCCATACCAGAGTGAGCAGGAGAATGAAAGCAATGAATCTACGTGCTGTAGCGAGTAAGAAATTTAAAGTAACGACTGATAGCGAACATAAAAAGCCCATATTTACTAATGTGCTGAATCGTGATTTCACGACAAGAGGCATCAATCAGAAATGGGCAAGTGATATTACGTATGTTCATACGGAAGAAGGCTGGATATATTTAGCGACAGTCATTGATTTATATTCTCGCGCAGTAATTGGGTGGTCTATGGATAAACGGATGACCCAAGAGTTAGTATGCAATGCATTAATGATGGCACTATTTCAGCGTAAATTTCCAAGGGGCGTGGTAATTCATAGCGATCGCGGTTCTCAATACTGTTCATACAAATATCGTAATCTCATTGACCGATATGGACTCATTGGCTCCATGAGTCGAAAGCGAAATTGCTGGGATAATGCGATTGCGGAGAGTTTTTTCCATACGCTAAAAGTTGAATTGATAAATAATAATCGCTATTTAACCAGGGAAATAGCTAAGCAAAGTGTGTTTCAGTATATTGAAGGGTATTATAATCAAAAAAGGATGCATTCTGCTCTTGACTACAGAACACCTTTTGAGGTTGAATATGCATGTTGATTTTCAAATAACCGTGTCCGTTAATTCGCGGTAAGATTAGATTTGCGTGCAGTGCCCAAAAAGACAGACGATATCTTTGTGATCGCGGCCTTGAATTGGATCGTCAGTTATGAAAACGTCAGCTACTTGTCTTCCGATGTACAAGATACGCTTTGCATTACTTCAACCGGAGGTGGTTTAGCCAAGCGAAGACTGTATACGGACGGCGATGAATCGGTGGTAACAGTTAAAAGGCCGATTATGCTAAATGGCATTAGTGCTGCCATTACGGCGCAAGACTTGATTGATCGCACTGTATCAATAGAAACGCAAATTATTGCACAAAGGTTGGAAGTGAATGGCTTATGGCAGAGCTTTAATAGTAAGCATGAGGGGCTTTTAGGAGCCTTACTATCCTTGTTTTCACAAGCATTGGCTTTATTGCCTACTATGGAATTGCCTACCAATCATCGGCCGCGCTTGATGGAATTTGTCTTATTAGGCATGGCGATTGCCAAGGCTATGAAACAGGATGAAAGTTCATTTTTAGAGCAGTTTCATCAAAGTCGCCAAGAAGCCATTGAACGTACCATTGATGCCAGTCCGGTTGCTTCTGCGCTATGTGAATGGTTCGAGGGACGAAAAGCAAATCCATCTACCAAAATCAGGATGACCCTTAGCGAATTACTAGCCTCTTTAAAGGATAAAAAACCCGATTATGCGGAGAATTGGCCGCGTTCTCCTAAGGGGTTAGGGGATATTTTACGGTCGAATAGCGCCTGCATTAAGGTATAAGGGAATAGATTGCCGTAGTCTTAAGAAATATGGCGGACAGATATTTTGGGAGATAAGCTGCTGCGATATAAATTGTTAAAACAAAGTCCTAGAAGTCCTGCATGTCCTAATTTAAAGGGGAGTGAGCCCAGATTTTAGGACATTGAGGACATTCAGGACATGGTTTTATGACTTTAAACACTCTTATCGGTTGTGATTATAGCAATAGGCTATTAGTAAAAAAGAATCAATAAATTTCTGTAGATATTGGTGGCTAGATGCAAACAATAGTTATTTGCAATAGCTGAATTTTGCTCAGAAAAGTACTAGTCGTTCGCTTTTAAGAGATTATTCTTATACCGCCTATAATTTTATGGAAAAGCCCTATATTTGGATTGTTAACCTGGTGTATTTAAGTTACAATTTTAACGCAAGGTAATTAATGAAATAGGAGGGCCGGTTTTATAATGGAAAGATTATTAAAGTTAGTAGATACGATATGGACGCACAAAGCCATAGATAATAATTTTTACACAGTATGGTTAAATGAAGAGCTAAATCCAGAAGAGCTGGCTATTTTTGCCATAAATTATTGGCAATGGACATATCATTTTCCCTCCATTCTGGCAGGGCTTATTAGTTCTGTAAATAATATTAATGTTAAAACAGAATATACCAAAACACTTTATTCTGAAATGGGTTATGGAAATGCAGAAAAAGTACATTCTACTTTATTTGAAGTTTTTTATGACAGCTTAATTTCAAAGAAGAACAGGCCAGACTTAGTACTCAAAAATATCAAAAATAAGATAGCCCTTAGTAACGATACAAATCAACTTATAGAATGGCAGCGAGATGTATATAGTAGTAATACTTCCGTAGCGATTGGTGCGCAGTTGGCTTTGGAATGGCAGGCTTATACGATGATTAGAAAATTGTATGACGGTGCTAGAAATTACAGCCACCTATGGAAAGATCCTGATGAGTTTCATGAGGATTGTGAGTTCTTTTATGTGCATATCGGGGCAGCTGAAAAAGAGCATAAAAAAGAATCTCTATTAGCGGCCGAAGAATTAATAGAAGATGGGATAAAATTTTCAGATATAGAATTTGGTTTTAACAAAAATCTGGAATTAATCTCTTGCTTTTGGGAGGGTATGATAGAGGCTATTAACTATGCAGAAAAAAGTACTTTAACAGAAGGTGAAAAGACTTATTCCTAAGTTATTTTGCATGGCGATTTACTGAATAGGTAACTATATAGGTAGATTCCTAAAGAGAATAAAGCAAAGAACATCGCAATTAGGATAAATAAAATAAAAAATCCATTTTCATTTAAGTTTTGCATATCTTTACTGATATCCGCAATAAAGCTTGAGAAATATCCAGATAAGGATAAGGAAAAATAAAATATACCTATAAAAAAGCTTAAATGCCGATTGGGTACATTTTCACTTATTAATGCAATAGAGGTGGGTATAATACATAACTCGCCGATTGCTAGAAATAGATTGCCAATGATTATTGCTATGACAGCAATGCTGGTATTGTTTTCAGCAAAATATGCAGATAGAGCAAAGAAGGTAAATGCTAAAAAAGTAGCATTAAGGCCCCAGGTTATCTTGTTTTTTGATGAAAAAGTACTGTTCTTATGCTGCAAGCGTTCCCATAATGTCGTGATGGGCTTGGCTATGATGAACAATAAAAAAGCTTCTATTGAACTAAACCAACCCGCAGGTATCTTAAGGTTAAAAAAATACAATTGTATATTTTCGTGAATAAAAACGGTTACCGAAGAAAAAAGCTGTAAAAAGGCAGTAAAAAATAAAATGCTGGCAAGCATAGGAATGGTTAAATGGTGTATTAATTTTTTTTGGTCTATAGACAAGGCTTTAAAGACTTTTATAAGATAAACCGCAAAAAATATCGCTAGAGGAACAAACAGGAATAAAATAGATATTCTCCCCAATAAAATAGAATAGATGATAGCAAGAGAGATCAGAATCAAAGCAGTTGTTAGTTTTATCTTATTATTTGAGAGATTACTTTTTTGTCTTGTCTGCTTATTTTTATATAACAAGCAAAGATTGATGGCCAATATCAAAGCGCTGCAGGTAAAACCAAGCCAATATTTGTGTAGCATGATACCTAATCCATACAAAAATGGGCCTAAAATGCTACCTAAATTACCAATGATATAAAAATAAATAAAAAGCTTATTTTTAGAAGCCATTTTCTTGTGAACAAAGCCTATTAAAGAAGCGGTGGATGGCTTGATTAGGCCAATGGCAATAACCGTTGTACTAACGCCCAGGCAAAATAAAAAGAATTGCTGGGTATTAAAAATGATTATATTGCCTAGTAATAAAAGAAATGTACCTATTGATACCGATTGATAGGGATGAAGCAATTTATTAGAAATAATGCCGCCTAAAATGCAACAGGAAAAAGTTAAGGCAACATAATGCCCATATAGGTTATAACCAAATACCTCGTTCACATTAAATTTGGCAATCATATAGAGGATTAATAGTGATTGTAAACCATAATAACTTAACCTGCCGCAGAACTCAGATAAGCATATAGAAAGGATATGTTTTTTTATAGTTATCATTTTTTGTCTTCAGCTTTTTGACTAATCGCTACGCAACCATTTATAAAAGGAGAAAATTCGGGAAAAGCTCTCTCCGGGAAATTGCCGAGTATTTTTTGAAAAAGAAGATCATCTTCTGTGATGAAGGTAACAGGTAGTATTTCTTCGTGTATATCTTTTTCTGTGTGATAAAATTTATAACTCACATTTTTAGCCAGATCAAATAAGGGTGTTTTTTCAATTAATAGCTTGCCATTAATGGTTTCAGAAATAAAAGCATCTAATATATGCTTTAATTGGCGAATATCTACCATTTTACTGAGTGCTTTACTAGAGCGGGGTGAAAAAATAATAGTTGTGGGCATAGATAGCGAATAGTAAACTGGCCTTTTTTCGCCCAGAGTAAATGGGTGCAAATGCATAATGATGGGGGCATGTTTTTTTAAACGGTACTCTTCAATATAGGTTTGTTGCAATCCTGTTATAGGGGCTGCTATATCATTAATGGCTGGGGCTAAACCCGGCACTCCGCCAGCGCCTATGCCGATCAGATGTTTAACTGTATCTGCGAGATAAGGATTGGGTTTTAGGTTCTTGCTTTTTTGAGCTAGGGAAAAGGCAAAATCAAAAATAAATTGATTTCGTTTAAAAGTTGAATCTTGCCACGCTTTGTTTAGAATAAATTGATAAAATCTAGACCAGTTCTTATCCTTGCTATGTTTGCTCCAGTTCTCAGAGAAAAACATGAGGCGTGAGTACCAAGGTTGAGAGAAATTATTGTGGTTAGCAATCCGTACAAAAGTAGACCAATGTTCTGTTAAATCCACAGGCGCGTGAGTTTTCAGGTTGTATTTCTTTTTTAGAAATTCATGACTGGTATTATCTGTAATCTTCGGTAACATACAGATGGTTCTAGCGCCGGAAGAAATGTTCCACAATGATCCTTCTTGGTAAGAACTTTCTCCTTCTAGTACTCGCCATAATGAGATCATATCTCCTGGTGTATAAAAAGAGGAGGGTATAGTTCTGTTGCTAATACAAAAGAATGTTTCAATGGAATTTTCCAAAATAACGGCCATAGGAATAGTGCGCGTATAGCTTAAATCTCTTTTTGCCTCTTTATTGATGGATGAGTGGGTAAGAGGTACTAATACGTTATAGTCATTCACAATTTGAAATATGCCCGAGTCTAGTATCATGGCGCCATAGGGATATGTGCCTACGTATAAAGAGTATTCATCTGGGGGCGATAAATCGTCAATAATTTCACATAGCTCGGGCTGTATTTGCTTGATTTGTTCCCGCAATTCTTTCCAAGATAACTTTTCTAGTCCTTTCATGTGCTATTCCTTATTACTAACAGTAACGCCTTTTAAAATAAATGGCAGGTATCGGCTTTGAAATACTATAAAATGGGCTGAATAAAATATCATCAGCCCCTAAAATTAAGCAATTCTCTGTTTTTTTAGATAACGAATGGCCAATTACAGCGTACTCAGCGGCTTGAGACATGGCTACCTGAATATAATACTCCAATCCTAGTTTCTGATTATACCATCTACTATAGAGGGCTTTTCTTCGTTTAGCTATATTAGTAAAGACAGCCCTATTTATTTTCTTATCTACACAAGCACCCTGTTGGAAGGCCTGAAGTATTGAGCTCGCATTTTTCTTCCAATTTTGTTCGCTGCCACAGAAATCAGAGCACATAAAGGTGCTTAAAGGTAGTACTTTTTGTGCTTCTAGCTCAAAAAGCATTCTGCTGGAATTGACTCGTTCTAAAAATTGTTGTTTTGATAAATTCATTCTGTTTAAATTTTCTTCTGAAAATGCTTCATAATCGGCTATGGTGACGATAATCCTTGGAGATAGTTTTAAAGTGGTTAAGAATACTTTTAAATGGGGCAAGATATCTAAGATACGCCTTGCAATTTGTCCTATTCCAGAGCCTAAACCATTAAATGTGTGCTTATAAGGGCGCTGGGGATCATGAGTAGGTTCTACAGCATAATCGGGGCAGGTATGAATAAATAGGGTAGAACTCTCGTCAATGAAGGCTTTATTTATCCAGTGCAGAATGCCTTGGGTTGAAGCCTTATTGGGGTAAATCGCTTCCGAGCGAACTAAAAATTGGTATAAACAATCTCTCTTTTCTGCTGGGAATTGGTTGCCTAAGCTGTACTTGGTATAGAGAGATAGGCCAATTATTTTAACCCGATCGAGCAATAGGGACATAATAGAGGGCTGGAGATTATTAATTAAAGGAAAATAAAAGTTAACTTTGTTTTTATTGTCTTTATTTTTCTTCAATACCCATTTTATTTGCGGCATTTTCTTTTCTAATAGCGTGTAAAATATAAAATACCTGGGAAGGTTATTCACGCTTTGAATCGTCTCTTTTTCGGTATGATACAGCTTAGAAAGTTTCTGTATTTCTTGGGCAGAAATATTATATTCTGCTAATAAACTGCGATCGTGTTTATCTTGCATGATGCCGTTTAATAGCTGCCTTGAGATATCGCCAGGGATCAAATTTTTCCCTGCTGATATCTTCCCCAGTAGATGCTCCATGAAAGCCTCCTTGTCAAAATCTATAATGGTAAGTAAACCATAAAGCTCAAAAGAATTCACCTATCTGATTTTTTAGATGAATTTAGTTATTGGAATTCATGAACTTATGAACTATTATGTGTAAACTGTAAACAGGTTACAAACCTGTAGTTTTAATAGATTTCATAAGGAGATGACACATATGAGCCTAAACCCCCCCTTTTTAAACAATGCTTTAAAACAAAATAAAATCCTCGTTGTTGAAGATAATCCTCTTATTCAGTTTGCCCTTAAATCTATGTTACAACAGCTAGACTATGATTTTGATTTGGCTGTGAATGGTTTTGAAGCCCTTCAATTAGCAGAGAAAACAAGCGATTATTCGATTGTTTTCATGGACATAGATTTACCGGATATGAGCGGCATTGAAGTCACACAAATGCTGTTATCAAGAGAAAATACAAAACATGTACCCATAGTTGCAATGACATCTCATACAGAGCTGGAATATAAAATGCGTTGTTACTCTGTGGGAATGGTTGGGTACTATGGAAAGCCTAAGAACATACAAGATATACAAGCTATGGTTAAGTCGCATACTGTAGAAAAACCTGAGCGCTTAATCCCAGAAAAGCAATTAAAAACAAAAATTTTACCTGTCTCTAAACAGGGCGCAACCGTTCTTTTTCACTAAAGAAGGAATCACTCTTAAGGTGCATGAGCGAAATGGTTTTATTAAGGAGGATATTTTATGGATTTATAACATACAGTAAATAGGACAATACGTCTTTTTCAATCGTATCAATATTATTTAAATTTGAAGGAGTAAAGAATGTTAATTTTAACCAGAGGTGAGTTTGAAGAGATTATCATTGGTGATAATGCTGTGCGTATTACGGTGTTAGCGATCGGCAACAATCAGATAAAATTAGGATTTACTGCGGCAAAAGATATTTCCATTCATAGAAGTGAAATTTACCATCGAATAGAACAAGAAAAAGAGCAAGAAAAAGAAAATAGGATAAGTGATTATGCCTAAATTTTCTACGCCCCTGTTTCAAAGTAGGAATAGGGGCTGTCTAAATGCTGTTAATGGTTTGATGAGGGAACATGTATGAGTAGTGATATTTTAGAAGTTGAATCTTTGGCTAGCTATACCGTAAGAGTCATATTAAGGCAGTTAGGGATAATAGATCCAACTGAAAAGCAAACGGACATTATGGAAGCGATTGTTGCCATGATAGGGGAATCTGCCAGAATACGGCCTGAAACAATCAGGAAATGTGTTGGTAATGCTGATTTAGCCTAGTGCTATTTATTTTTGAAAAATCCTGCTTTGGAATAAGTTACGCCTATCCATATTTTGCGCAATATAATTTCATGGTATTTTTACAAGTGAAAAGCTTGAGTTAAATGTACTTATGAGTTGAGTGTGTAATTTAGTATTATTTTATAATGTGTTATGCTATAATCCCGCAGTAAGAGATTTTAATTTCAAACCGAATGGAAGCATATCATGACTTTAGCAAGCAATTCCCCCGATACCCCTATTAATGAACCACTCAAAACGCTGGCTGTTAAAAAGAAAGACTCATTTTACGGTACCGAAGCATTTAAAGATATTTTGCTTGGTGCATTGGCTACTGTCGCCGATATTAATCCTACCGAAGATCACACTAAACGGGTAGGACATTATGTATCTATGGCCGATAGTGCTTTACAAGGGCAGAGTGCTCCCATAGAAACCATGCTGATGGCTCAAGCTTGTACGTTGGATTTGTTATTTAACAAGTGCATCAGAATAGCCAGAAATTGTGAGTTCTTGAATGGTACACAAGTTTATTCCGATATGGCTTTTAAAGCCCAAAAACAATGTAGGCAAACTTTGCTGGCCTTGCGAGAGGTACAGCATCCCCGAAGGACAACTTTTGTAAATCAGCAGAATAATGCCATTAACCAGCAAGTGAACAATAATAGTACAGAAAAAGATTTTCAAAAAAATTCAGCAAACGAACTATTAACCGAGGTGGAATATGAGACAGTGGACACAGGAAGAACGGCTGAGGCAGTCGCAGATCATCTGTAAATGGCGGCCGTGGGAAAAGTCCACTGGCGCTAAAACTGAGGCGGGCAAGGCTGTTAGCAAGATGAATGCGTATAAGCATGGAGGAAGAGCGACAGCTGTACGAAAAATTAGCAAAATTTTTGCGCAATATAACAAGGTATTAACTATGCTAACTTAGTACTGACAATAATTCATGCTTTATTCTTCAGTAGAAATAGAGAAGGTTCATCAAAATGTATCAACTCCAAGAGGGAGTCTCTGTAGATTCAGCACACAAGCATATGAGGTCTAAAGAAGCATTTACTTTTGAGAATGATTTAATATAGAATCATACATTATGCATCATTAACGGATCAAGGGCTAAGAGCTTTTCAAACTACGTAGTGACAGGTCATTTTCTAGAAAATGACCTTGGATATTATTTTGATAATTAAATATGAATTACATAATTAAAATAAGCCTGAACAAAAATAGCAAGATTGAAGAAATAACAATTTAAAGTTTAAAGGTTTTTAGCGCTAAGGGTAACGAGCATTTGAGAAAAATTTAAACTGGGCGCGTTGCACATGGAAAACCTTAAAATTAAATTGGAAAATTGTTATGGTATAAAAGCATTAGAGAAGAATTTTAACTTTAGCACTGATCAAGGGCGAAAAAATAGAGTATATGCCATTTATGCTCCTAATGGATTAATGAAGTCATCTTTTGCAAAGACATTTGATGTAATCTCAAATGGAGATTCACCCAAAGAGGCGCGTTACAATCGGCCATCAAGCTGTGCCATCGAAGTAGATGGCCAGAAGATTCAAAAAGGGGCGATTTATGTCTTAAAATCAGAAATTGATATTAATGCTGATAGCTCTGCGATAACAGATATACTCGTTAATCCAAAGAGTAAGCCACGATATGATGAATTGCTCCTTGATGTAGATAACCAAAAAGCAAAGCTGATTAATTCACTTCAAAGTGCATCCAAAGTTAAAAGTGCAGAAATTGAAAAAACTATTTTGAATGATTGGGAAGAAACTAATTTTTTAAAATGTATTAGAAAAATCAATGGGGGCCCCTCAGTTAATGATCTAAGCCTATTCAAGTACTCCACTATATTTGATCCAAGAGTTTTAGAAATTTTGAAAAATGATGTTTTTCTAGCCAAGGCTAAGGAATTTCATGATCGATATGAAGAGTTATTTATTAATTCCGGAACGATTTACGAAAAAGGAGTTTTCAATCCAACAAGTGCAGATAAATCTTTTTCAACTCTAGATAATCAGGGGTTTTTCAAAGGAGGGCATCGTGTTCACTTAAAAGGAGATGAGGTATCTCTTGACAAAGAAGCCCTTGACAGAAAATTAGATGCAATAAATGCTTGCATTAATGGTGATAAAGAGCTTAAAAAAATACAAGAAATTCTTGCTAAAAATGCTCAAACTCAAGCATTTACGCAGTTAATTGAAAATCTTACATCTACTCAAGTAGAATTTCTTTTAGATAAGTTAAGGCCAGAAAATCAAAAGCAATTTCGCCAGGATCTCTGGGTATATTATATTCATACTTCTTCGCAAACACAAAGTTATCTACATTTTGCTGAAAGCTGTGAAGAAGAAATTACAGCTATTGAAAAAGCTGCAGCAGAGATTGTGACCTGCCTCGGGATTTTAAAACCAAGATAAATTAGAGATAATGCCTCTACAAGAGAGGTATTGTATCAAAAAGAGTCGATATAATGACGAACAAATAGTTCGGA
>JAJXVU010000005.1 GCA_021781965.1 Pseudomonadota bacterium | reverse complement strand
TAAATCCATGGCTAATCCTTGCTTAAAAATGTTCTCAATATGAACATTCTACATGAATCTATCTTAAAATCAAACACTTACTTTCATGCGATTGCCATGATCCGCGTCGCCGTTCACAGTGGCACGTGTTCTTATCCCACCATCAAATGGTACATTATGTAAACGCTAAACTGCCTTTGGCCACTGTTTGCACTAAAAATACGTGTTTTTTAGGCAGAGAAGGGGGTAAAACGCAGCATAGCCGCGCTTTTAGAGGCTCCATCTCTTAGGTTTTTAAGGTTTAACGTAGGGTAATCCTGTGTGATTGTCCCTGCGCGTAGATCTATATTTTAATAAACCAAGGAGAGAACAAGAGTGTGGGGCTTTTTTAGGCGCGCATTGTGCGTCGTTTGTGGTGGGCATGGTCCGCCTCTGAATTATTTTCAAAAATAGTTTGCATTTATTTGCAAACAGTAACTGCTCGCGCCTTATTAGAAGAAAGGCGCATAAATTTTCCGAGCCGCGACCGTCAGGGAGCGGGTGTAAGAGAGCAGGTGAAGAGAGTAGTTACTGCAAAAGACAGTTTATTTTTTTAAAAAATTTTCTCAATGAGGAGAGCGCTATGGCTTTATTTAAAAAAAGTTTTTTATTGCAATTGATTCATTGGTTACACAGGAGGATACGCAAAATGTTAGTTTTAACACGATATATAGATGAGAGCATCATCATAAACGATAATATTAAAATAACGGTATTGGATATACAATGCAATCAAGTACGGCTAGGAATTGAGGCACCTATAGATGTTGATGTGCACCGCGAAGAGATCTACGAGAAGATTCAAGCGAAATTGTCTAAACAGAGTGATTAGTGTGACGTGGTAAGCCAGGAGAATATTCAACAATGAAAATGAACTTTATGTATAATAAGACTTATAAAGCAAAGTGAAGCTTATAAATCGAGTATTTTAACCCCTGGATTGCCACGCCTTGTTCGCGGTACTCACTGGCTCGTAATGACGGGCTCCGCGGTAAGCAACTTAATATTTTTGTACTCTTTTCTTGATGAAATCGTTATATTTCAATTTGTTACATGCTACTTTAAAGCCAATTGCTGTGGGCTGCTACAATTATTGCTTAAAAAAATAAAAAAATGTATAATATTAGATCAGCGCTCAGTTTGAGTACAGTTTTAAATAGAAATAAATTAGAGACGGGGGTAAAAATGGGTTTACAACTACGATTAGCACATTATGATGATAAAGAGGTCTTATTAGCACTGTTTGCCGGCCTGTTGTCTATAGGTGATGATAAGACTAAAATCAATTCCGCAATTCGGGATATGCGTTACACCAACCAAAATCAATATAGCGGCGATTTTTGGCCAATATGTTTTCTCGTCCTCGAAGACCAAGATGTAGCAAATCCTACTATTCATGGAGCAATTGCATTTGGTGCAGATTCAAAGGTTTATGCTATTCGTATTCAAGAAGACTATCAAGGGAAAGGCTACGGTAAACTCTTAATGTCGGCCGCAGCTCAATATGTGCAAGCCACGAAGTGTGACGCTCTGGTGCTGACAGCAATAAAAACAAGTATAGAATTTTATAAAAAATTAGGATTCGAGTTTCAACAAGAAGATATCGATGATCTTAAAAATGGTAAAGCAGTTGTCGAATTTATTAGACCCGGCAATTCAATACCAGGAAGCTTATCTGGTGACAAATTCAAGTCTTTATGCCATCTAGATTCGCTTGCTGAAAATCTGGGTGTTACAATTGATCCCCTTTATACTAAATTAGTTGAGAAATTAAAATCAAAAAGTTTCCTAAGCTATTGCGAAGCACATAAAGATATTTATGATGAAATAAATGATGCAGAAGCTTCAACTCCGAAAACTGCCCCCACAGCTTCCTCTTCAGGAATAACATCACAACAGTCATCGAGCCCTACATTTTTCTCTTCAGAGAGCAAAGAAAACTTGTCTTTGTTACGCGACAAAGAAGTTAAGCGAGATCGCTGTTGTTCATGTGCTTTTATGTAAATGATAGAATAAAAGTAATTGTTCTCCGTGAAGCTTATAAGTCGAGTATTTTAACCCCTGGATTGCCACGCCTTGTTTTCGGTACTCACTGGCTCGCAATAACGGACTCCGCGGTAAGCAACTTACTGTGCAATTTTATAATCCGAGCTTGACTCGATAACATTCGTGAAGTTATCTAGACGCATAACAAAAGTTGCGCTTTTACTTCTGACACTCAGGACAATAAAAAGTAGAGCGCCCACCCAATTGAATAGAACCGATGGGCGCTTTGCATTGCACACAAGGTTCTTCTTTGCGACCGTAGACATTGAGCTGTTGTTGAAAATAACCGGGTTTTCCCTGGCTGTTTACAAAATCTTTTAGGGTAGTGCCGCCAGCCTTAATTGCGCGTTCTAATACTTGCTGTATAGTCTTCACTAAAGTTGCACAGTCTTGTTGCGACAGACTGTGCGCGGGTCTAAGCGGTGAAATGGCGGCGGCGAACAAGGCTTCACTGGCATAGATATTGCCTACACCTACAACGATATGACTATTCATGATAGCTATTTTAATAGCGACTCGTCGTTTTTGTAATTGCGACCATAAATAATCAGCATTAAATTCTGTGCTTAAAGGCTCTGGACCTAAGCGTAGGAATAAAGGATGTTCTACAGCGTTATTGCACCATAACCATGCACCAAAACGGCGTGGATCGGTGTAACGCAAGACGTTGCCGTTTTCTAAGTTCAGATCGATATGGTCATGTGCGCGATTTTCTTGGTATTGCGTTAATAAATGAATGGAACCAGACATGCCTAAATGTACGATCACATCCCCTTTATCGGTGTGCAGCAATAAATATTTTGCTCGGCGCGTGATCGTTTTAAAACGACTACCCAATAGCTGTTTGCGTAATTGAGTCGTTACCGGGTAGCGTAATTTGCTTTGGCGTACAATTACATTGGTGACACATAAACCCGGCAAATGGTGTTCTAAACCGCGCTTGCAGGTTTCGACTTCGGGTAATTCAGGCATACTATGTGTCCTGTGTAATTGGTGCCCCGGAGAGGAGTCGAACCTCTGACCTATCCCTTAGGAGGGGATCGCGCTATCCACTGTGCCACCGGGGCTTATAACTACTTTTTGATGCTTTGCTACAGGTGCAATTTCCCGTGATCATTTCTATTATGGCAGGCACGGGGGCCTGCCCCTACGAAAATGCTCGTTACTTTTCTTCCGCCGAACTATATTGCCCTAAACAGGCTTTACTATTCAGTTTAGCGCGTTTTAGCAACACGGCTTGTGCTGCCGGAACATTGGCAGCAACGCCAGCCCAGGTTTCAAGGCTGCTGTGTTGTAGTGCGCGACCATAAGAAAAACTCAATGCCCAAGGTGTATTCGGCATTTGTTTATTCATTTCATTTAAATGCGCAGTCGCTACAGCTTCGCTTTGGCCACCAGATAAAAAGAAAATACCGGGAACAGCCGCAGGAACCGTATGTAACAATACTTTCAATGTTTCTTTGGCCACATCGCTTATGCTCGCTGCTTTAGCGTCGCTGCCAGGAATCACCATGCTGGGTTTTAGTATCATGTGTTCTAAAGTCACGTGTTGCATTTTTAATTGTGTAAACACAGCATTCAACACTTTTTCGGTCACATGGGACGACGTTTTTAAGTCGTGATCACCATCCATCAACACTTCAGGCTCGACAATTGGCACGATGCCTACGCTTTGGCAAATGGCAGCATAACGAGCCAGGCTGTGTGCATTGGCTTGTATAGCAGCACGTGAGGGTTTGCCATTGGCTATATTAAATACGGCACGCCATTTAGCAAAAAGAGCGCCTTCGGCTTTATAGCGTTCTAAACGTGCTTTTAGGCCATCTAAGCCTTCCGTGATTTTTTCATCATTGCTGCCAGCCAAATCGACCAAGCCTAAATCCACTTTAATGCCGGGAATAATGCCTTGTTGTTCTAGAAGCTTAGGCAAGGACACACCTTGTGTACTCTTTTGAAACAAGGTTTCTTCATATAAAATAACGCCACTGATGTAATGCCCTAAGTCAGAAGGGGTAAACAGCATTTGCCTATAATCGCGGCGCGTGGCATCGGTGCATTCTATGGAATAAGGGGTAAACCGTTTTTGTATTGTTTTTAAGCTTTCATCGGCGGCTAAAATACCTTTACCTTTAGCGGTCAATCTTTCAATAGTAGCCGCTAGCATTTGGGGGGAATCAGTCACAGTGGTCTCCTCTATAAGTGGTGAAAAAAGAGCCACAATATAGCATTTTTGTATGTTTTTTACAAGAGTTTTGGCTCCGTATCTTTTTTACCTAATAGTACCAAGCCATCTTGTACCAGAATATGTGCGCCTTGAACGATTTTCTCGGCTAGCGTTTTAGGTTTTTCGTGACGGATTTCAAATAGAGCATGACTGTCTTTTAGCCCCATGAGGTAATCGTCGCTGGTGCTAATGCCGTCGACTAATTCTAGTTCTAGGGCTTGGCTAGCCAGCCAATATTCGCCCGTGGCTACTTTAGCCAGATCCAATTGTGGGCGATAGTGTTGTATATAATCTTTAAAATGGATGTGAATTTCTTCTAATTCTTCCTGCATTTTAGCGCGGCCTTTATTCGTATTCTCACCGAATATGGTTAAGGTGCGTTTGTATTCGCCTGCGCTGAGTTGTTCATAATCGATATGATTGTGTTTTAGCAGGCGGTGAAAATTAGGCAGTTGTGCCAAGACGCCTATGGAGCCGATCAGGGCAAAAGGGGCTGCTAATATTTTGTTGCCCACCGCGGCCATGAGATAACCGCCACTGGCAGCGACTTTGTCTACAATGATGGTTAAAGGAATATTGCGCTCGCGTATGCGTGCTAGTTGAGCTGCGCACAAGCCATAACCATTAACCACACCGCCCGGGCTTTCTAAAAGAACAATGACTTTATCATTAGGAGTGGCTAAACTCAGTACAGTTGTGACGGCTTCACGTAACTGATCTACCGTAGAAGCGCGTATGTCGCCGGTGAAAGGAATCACAAAACAAAGAGGTCTAGAGTCTAAGTCCTTGCAGGCTTTTTCCGTTTTTTTAACGGCAGCTTTGAACGCTTTTTTGCTCAAGACTTCTTTAGCTAATTTTAAATACAATTCATCGTATTTTTCGTGCAAAGGGATAATTTTTAATCTATTTCTAGGCTTATTCTTGCTAGATAAGGCCAATATGCCCGCAAAGCCCAGCAATACTACCGCTAAGAGCGATAAACTTTTAAACAGAAAAAGTAAATAATCAAAAAAGTAATGCATCGTAAATCCTTTAAAATCCGAGTTTTCTCATAATAGACGCGATAAACTATAGTTTCTTTTACCAACCGCCTGTGTTAGGATAGTTTTTCATATTCATACCTATTATACAATAAAATGAGTAACTATTCAGTATTAAAGAGTGTCTAAATGGATTAAGTTGCTCAAATAATAAAACATAAATTTTAAGGAAACAGTCTTATGGGTCTAAGCCATAATAATGATGTTATCATCACGCAGTCAGTAGCTATTTTAGTCGATGGCAATAATATAGAGCGTAGCATTCACGAGCGTTGTGGCAATGAAGGGGCAATGCTCAACTTTGATACTTTAATCCCTAAATTAATTGTGAATCGTTCTTTGAATCGTTTGATCTATTTTCGCGAAGGACGCAAAATTTCTCACAAATTAGCTGAGCGTCTACATCAAAACTATCATGGTTCAGTACGCCCTTGTCATAAAAGTGCTGATATTCCTTTGTCCATACATGCCATACAATTGGCCAGCAAAGTTGATACCATCATTATCATGTCTGGAGATTCCGATTATATTGAGCTCGTGCATCATCTTAAATCAGAAGGCGTACGTGTGGAAATTGCCGCTGTCAGAGAAACGACGTCGGCACTATTAAAAGAAGAAGCGGATTATTTTCATCCTATTGTGGAAGAAGATTGGTTTATTTTAGGCGGCCGTAGACCCATGGGTCGAGGCGGTAAATTTAAACGTCATCCTCGTGATAATTTTAGAAATAAAAATGAGGAAACGGTTATAGACGATTTAGATCCCGATGAGGATGGGAGAGAGTAACTGCTGCAATTTAGGCTAAGCCTGGTTAACATTTGATTTATTGAGCACAAAATAAATTATCCGCGTCGCGACCGTCAACAAATAGGTAAGTGGTTATTAAGTTGATTTGTCCATATACTTTTTTTTGTGTTAACATCCACAAAAAATATCTCGCTGTAAGTATATACTTGATTTTCTAGAGTCAAAGAGAGGAAAGTATTGTGAGCTTTTCAATATGGAATAATAAAGGAGAATATTATGTCAGCTGATCCCTCTTTAGTAAAAGAAACCATCCCGAAACGACTACAGTTTCAACCACAATTGAAAGATGCAATTATTAAAGGCGATGCTGATGAAGTAAAGGCTTTAGTTGAATTAAAGCGTTTATTAGCCGAAGACGTAAATCTTAATGGGAAAGATGAGGAAGGCTATACACCTATGCATTGGGCGGCGACGTATGGGTTTTTAGACATTGTTAAGATTTTATGGGAAAAAGGAGCGAATATTCGTGCTAAGGGCGGTAAGGGGGATACTGCTCTTTGGGATTCTCTTAAGCCTGTTGATAATCCACCCCAACGTGATACCCCTTTACATAATGCTGCTTGGAACGGCCATACTGCCGTCATTCAATTTTTTCTATCGTGCGGAATGGAAGTGGATGTAGCAACCTTTGGTGGCCATACCCCTTTACACTGGGCAGCTTCGGCGGGCCATCTACAGGCAGTAAAATTATTGGTGCGCAATGGTGCGCAGGTAGACGCCAAGGATAAAGCGGATAATACCGCACAGACTTTAGCGGCTCAGCACAATCATAATGAAATTTGTACCTATTTGGCCTCCGTACCTGTAAAAGATGCTCTATACAGTGCCGTAGTTAGGAATAATGAATTAGATATAGATAATTTAGCCAGTCTAGGTGTAGATATCAATGTAGTAATGGATGATGGGTGTATTCTGTTACATATTCCTGCGGTCAGTGGCAATATAGATACTTTACAAAAATTACTGGACAAAAGCGCCCAGACGAATGCTGCTGATGCTAATGGCACTACTGCCTTACATTGGGCCGCTACGCATGGTCATAAGGAAGTTGTGAAATTATTACTGGAGAGGGGCGCAGATATTCATGCTAAAACCAACAGTGGTAGTACGGCGCTGCATTTGGCCGCCTTAGGCAATCATGTTGATGCTATAAAGGTATTGATAGAGAAGGGCGCAGATGTCAATGCCGTAGATAATAATGGTAGCACCCCCTTTGTTTGGGCAGCCCAAAAAAAACAGAAGGATAGTATGGTGTGTTTAGTGAAGCTGGGAGCAAATGTCGCAAACCTGGAGGAGGATCTTACACAGCGATTAGGGAGAGAATTCAAGAACGCTGCATCTCAAGGGGATATTGAGGTAATAAAACGTTTGGAAAAGTATAGCCCAGTGAATGGGGAAAATGGTATTGCCTTATTACACGATGCCGCGAAAGATAATAAAGTAGCTACTCTGGAGTATTTGAAGTCAGAACATAATATCAATCTTGATGGTAGAAACTTATTTGGTCAAACAGCTTTGCATATAGCCGTGTTTTCACAGTCTAAAGAAGCCATTGAATATTTATTACAGCATGGTGCAAACATCAATGCCAAAGAGAATATGAGTCGTACCGCCCTGCATTGGGCAGCCATAAAGGGATATAAAGAAATTTACACAATCTTGCTAGATAAGAATGCCGATCCTACAATTCAAGATGAGCAGGGCTATACGGCCGCGCAGTTGTTCGTAACAGTGAAGCCGCCAATCAGTTTGTCACAAAATTCCAGCGGGTATTTTGGAGTTCCAGAGCGGGGAAGTTCTAGCACCTTTAACTCAACCCAAAGACGAATGTTGGAATTAGCACAAGCAGTTCTATTATTCGGGGTGGTTGCTATAACTGTGGTTTATTTTGCTTGGTTGATACAGGCAAGTTTTGAATTGGCGACAGAGGATAAAGCGAATGTAAATAAAAAACCGTACAATCGTCTTTGAGATAGTAGCGGGGTTGTTTGAGTTATTACACCGCCATTAATCGCTCCACCTGATCTACATCAGGCATGTTGCGCAATTGCTGAATAAAATGCTGTAATTGTTCGGAGCTTTTCACTTCAACCAATAGATCTATTCTCATTTTATTTTCTGTTTGTGCACTGTTGATACGGGTTAAATACACTTTTTCTTGGCTCACCAAGGCGGTAATATCCCTGATTAAATCCTGCTGTGGATAAGCGAGTATACGTAGCTCTACGCTATATTGCGTGGCATTATTGTTGCTCCAATCTACGGCGATAATGCGTTCTTTGCTGCGTAATTGCAGCAAGGAACGGCAATCTTGATGATGCACGGTAATGCCGCGTTGTTGGGTAATAAAACCTACAATGGGATCACCTGGTATAGGCTTACAACATTTAGCAATGGTGTGCAGCAGATCATGCAAACCATACACGCTGATGTCATCTTTGACTGTTGCTTTAGTTTTAGTGGTTGCTGCAGGGGCCTTACTGGGTATTTCATGCGTTTCTTCATGGCTAGGTTGAGCGGCAATAATTTTATTTAAAATTTGTGCCATCTTAAGGTATCCACCGCCTAAAGCGGCTAACATATCATCGATATTCTTGAAATGCAGTGCTTCTGCAATGGGCAATAAGGGTGGTAGCTTTAAATGTTCGCGTTTGGCGGTTTCATTCAAAAAAGCCATGCCTTCTGTGACGTGTTGTTGATAATTTTGTGCCTTAAACCACTGCAAAATCTTCGCGCGCGCTTTACTGGTGTGTACAAATCCAGCCTTAGGATCTAGCCAGTCTAGGCTAGGATGAGCAACCTTCCCCGTGATGATGCTGACGCGATCGCCTGTTTGCAAGGCATAGGATAAAGGCACTATTTTTTCGTTAACTTTAGCGCCTTTGCAGCGATGGCCTACTTCGCTGTGTACATGATAGGCAAAATCTATAGGGGTAGAGCCGGTTATCAGATCGATGATGTCGCCTTCGGGAGTGAATACATAAACTCTATCGTCAAACAGAGAGGTGGTTTGAAATAATTCTTCGCGATTTTCCTGGTGTAAATAATCACTTTGCCAAGCAATTAATTGTCTTAGCCACGCAATCTTATCTTCATAATCGTTTTTGGGCGTAGCGCCTTCTTTGTATTTCCAGTGTGCAGCAACACCTAATTCGGATACTTCATGCATGGCGAAGGTGCGAATTTGCACTTCTACATTTTTATTATCGGGACCTATCACAGCGGTGTGTAGCGATTGATAGCCATTTTCCTTAGGCCTAGCGACATAATCGTCAAACTCTTCGCTGATGGGAGTCCATTGCTCATGAACTAGACTTAATACTTTGTAACAATCGTGCACATCAGGGACTAATACACGTACCGCAAAGGAATCATAGATTTTTTCTAAACCTACCTTCTTGCGAGTCATTTTGCGATAAATGCTGTATAGATGCTTGGCGCGGCCCGCTAGTTCATACCGTTCTAGGTTCAAATCTTTCAGCAACACATGAAAGCTTTCTTGAAAAGCGGCAATATATTCTTCGCGCTCTATACGCTTTTGGTCAAGTGCTTTGGCAAGCGATTTATATTCGGCTTCTTGTAGATATCTAAAAACCGAATCTTCCATTTCCCATTTCAAATGACCTAAACCCAAACGATTCGTTAATGGCGCGTAGATTTCTTTGACTTCGGTAGCGATGCGTTTCCGGAAATTTGCATCTAGATGACTGGCGGCGCGCAGATGGCACATTTTTTCGCTGATTTTCAATATAACCACACGCACGTCTCTGGCCATAGCCAGTAGCATTTTTCGCAAATTGTGTATTCTGGACGGTAGATTTTCTTCGGTATTACTTTGTGCGTGCAATAAGACTGAAATATCATCCATGCGCAAAGCACCCGCTAGTAGATGGGCTACATCGGCGCCGATCTGTTGAGTGATGTCTTCTAAGGTAAAATCGGTGTAAACGATGAGGTGATAGGTTAAAGCGGCGATCAACGTCGTTTCGTCTGCAGATAACTCGGCTAATAGTGCTGCCATCTGTAAGCCTAGATCTAAGCAGGTTATCTGCGGCGATAGAGTCGGTACGGTTGCGCCTAGGGTTACCACTAAGTCGATCACATGACGCAGGCGGTCTAAATGCTCTTTAGGGTAACTTTGCGCTAGAGTATCTAACCACAGTTGAATGTCTAGAGAACCATCTTCATTGTGATAAGCTAGCTTTTTTAATTTCACCATAGTCGTTATCTCGCCCGAGTCAACAAAGCCATGCTTTCTACATGACCGGTTTGTGGAAACATGTCTAAAATCCCTATTTTTTCCAATGTATAGCCTAACTGGTTGACTAACACCCCAACATCTCGTGCCAATGTGGCTGGATTACAAGAAATATAAACAATGGTTTTTGCTTGCCAGGCTTTAAAATGTCGTTCAATCACTTCCAAAGCACCACTGCGCGGAGGATCGATGAGGATTTTGTCGAAAGTACAGTTTAACAATTGTAAATGAGAGATGCTTTGCGTTAAATCCGCCGCTAGAAAATGAGCGTTGTTTCTATGATTATGAACTGCGTTATCCGTTGCACGTGCTACCATGCTTACTTCACCTTCTACGCCTATCACTTCTTTGCAATGACGTGCCAGGGGAATGGTAAAATTACCAATACCACAAAATAAATCTAAAACTCGATCACCTTTATTGGGAGACAACCAAGACAAGGCTTGTGCTACCATTAATTCGTTAACAGCAGGATTGATTTGCGTAAATTCCGTAGGCGAAAAGTAAAGAGTAGAGTCTTCATTAGGCAAATTGTAATGTAATAGGAAAGGACTGTTTTTAGGCCATAGTTTTATCAATGGTAGAGTATCGTCTGTTGTGGCATTAGATAAAAAACCAGCCACTGTAACGCGCGTTTCTTTATCCTGTTTAGAAGGGTGTAAATAAATCGAAAAACCTTCATGTTTTGCAAATGCAACTATCTTTTCTATGTCGCTTAACGGCAAGGGCTGCACATGGCGTATAATGAGTGCTGTTTCATCGGCGTTGATCGACACTTCAATTTGCGGAATAGCGCTGTGTACACTAAGTTCGGACACTAGTTTCGATAATAAATGTAGTTTATCGCCCACGTCTTGCGGTAATATAGCGCAGCTGCTTATGTCGGCAACGTAACGGCCATTGTGTTCATGAAAGCCTATTAATACTTTGTTTTTCTTGATGACGTCTTTAACCGACAAGCGTGCTTTAGTGCGATAATGATATGCCTTAGCGTGTATGGCCGGTTCTAAATGGGTAATGTCAGTATGTGCAAAATGCTTAAATTGTTCTTTTAAGGTATTTTCTTTTAGAGTCAATTGAGCTTCAGTGCTTAAATGTTGCAAGCTACAACCAGCACAAATGGCGGTATGTGGGCACTTGGGCTCAACCCTATCTGGACTAGTATTTTCCAATACTTCTACTGCATAACCCTCATCAAAATTTTTGTGTCGTCTAGTATAACGAAAAGAAACAGTCTCATTGGGCAGAGCATTTTGTATAAATACCGTTTTGCCATTTAAATTGGCGACGCCGCGGCCTTCGTGGCTTAAGTGACGAATAATTGCTGTTTCTAATGATAAGTTATTCATGGTGTATGCCAATGTTCGCTAAATTCGTTAAAATGGGGTTTGTTCTCTTGTTTTAAATAATGCCGCAATTCATCACAAGCCTGTTGATACGCTTCTGCAGTGATATGACCGCGTATTTGCTCAAAGCGCAAATAGACTAAATAGGTGTTTAACACATCGGTTTCGCAATAATTGCGTATGGCACTTAATTTCCCTTCTTGATAAGCCGACCAGACTTGATCGCCCGCCATGCCCATTTTGCCGGGGTAACCCAATAAAGTGGCGATGCGATCTAAGGGCGCATACGCTTTGTTTTGATAAGCTGCTAATACGTCCATGAGATCTAAATGTCGTTGATGAAAACGACTCAAATAATTATTCCAACGAAATTGACTGTCGTTATCGCCTGTTTCCCAGTAACGTGGTGCAGCAACGCCGTGTAATAAGGCGCGATAATGCAATACGGGCAGATCAAAGCCACTGCCATTCCAACTGACCAAAGTAGGCGAGTAGCGTTCAATGCCATCAAAAAAGCGTGTGATCAACTCTTTTTCATCGGCGTCTTCTTGTCCTAAAGACCATACTTTAACGCCTTGTGGTGTTTTTAATACGGCGGAGATGACGATGATCTTTTGCAAATAATGGGCCAGAAAATCGCGACCATTTTGCTCTCGAGCACCCGCAAACAAGGCGTTGGCGGCATCGCTATCATTCCATTCCGGGCTATCGTGCAAGCGACGCGAGGCGTCGCAATCTGGGATAGTCTCGATATCGAAAACAAAAATGTTCATATTTTGTTCTTTTTCTAAAAAAATTGACGGCAGAGCTCCATTCTAGCAAAATAGGCCCTATATTAGCTATAACCTGGGGTGATTATGCACAACTTTCTAGATTTTGAACGACCTATTGCCGAATTAGAAGCGAAAATTGAAGAATTAGCGCGTATGGGCGACGATGTGTCTGTCGATATCAGCGGTGAACTGCGGCGTTTACAGGCTAAGAGTCGTGAACTGACCATGCAGATCTTTGCCGACCTAACACCCTGGCAAATTACTCAATTGGCGCGTCATCCCTTAAGACCCCATACTTTAGATTATGTCAGCCGCATTTTTACCGATTTTGATGAATTGCATGGCGACAGACATTATGTAGACGATAAAGCTATTGTAGGCGGGCTCGCGTTTTTAGATGGTCGTCCTGTGATGGTTATAGGCCATGAAAAAGGGCGCAAAACCAAAGAAAAAGTAGAGCGTAATTTTGGTATGCCGCAGCCGGAAGGCTATCGCAAAGCCTTGCGTTTGATGCATTTGGCGGAAGATTTCAATTTACCCGTGTTGACCTTCATCGATACGGCGGGTGCCTATCCCGGTATTGCCGCCGAAGAACACAATCAAAGTGAAGCCATTGCGCGTAACCTGTATGAATTGGCGGGCTTAAAAACGCCCGTGATCTGTACGGTCATAGGCGAAGGCGGTTCCGGTGGTGCCTTGGCTTTGGGTGTAGGCGATTACGTGATGATGTTGCAATACAGTATTTATTCGGTGATCTCGCCCGAAGGTTGCGCTTCTATTTTATGGAAGAGTGCCGAAAAAGCTTCTGAAGCCGCGGGCGCACTCAAACTCAATGCCGAGAGTTTGTTAAAACAACATTTAATCGACAAAGTATTGCCAGAACCCTTGGGTGGCGCGCATAGGCAACTCGATGAAATGGCACAGCATTTAAAAACCGAACTCATTTTACAATTAGACCGCATCTCTAAAAAATCTATAGATCAGTTGTTGTCTGAACGCTACGAACGCTTAATGTCGTATGGCCAACGTGTTATTCAATAACGAAGCCTTTTTAGCACCCTTAAAAGATAAGGCCATCCACCGTTGGTGTGTGGCCTTGAGCGGTGGTGTGGATTCAGTCGCTTTATTGCATTTTTTGCGTCATACACTCAAAACGTCTTTACCCATTATTGCGGTACATGTTAATCATCATTTGCAGCCACAGGCGGACGCTTGGCAAGCATTTTGTGCCGATCTATGTCGTCGTTGGGATGTAACTTTATATGTTGGTGATGTACAGTTACCCAAAGGCGGTAGTATAGAAGCGAATGCCAGACGCTTGCGTTATGAAGCTATTTTTTCTCATTTAACAGCAGGCGATGTGTTATTAACCGCGCATCATGAAGACGATCAAGCCGAAACCGTGTTATTACAATTATTGCGTGGTGCTGGGCCCAAGGGTTTGGCCGCGATGCCGCTGCAAGTTGAAACTAAAACGGAAATAATACATTATCGGCCATTTTTAACAGTAACGCGTGCGACTATAGAAGCGTATGCAGAATTGCATCAACTAGAACATATCAATGATCTAAGCAACGACGATATTCATTATGATCGAAACTATTTGCGTCAGCTAGTCATACCCGTGTTGCGTCAACGTTGGCCCAGTTATGCTAGAACCTTAGCGCGTAGTGCCAATCTATCGGCACAATTGATACAATGGGCAGAGCCCTTGTGGCAAGAGATTCTAGCAGATTGTAGAGCTGAACAGAAGAACTGCTTAGATCAAACTAAATTAACTACCTTGTCGCCTTATGAATGCAGTGCAGTATTGCGTTTATGGTTGGAAGAGCAGAGTTTGGCATTGCCTACAGAGGCACAGATGCAGCAAGTGTTACATTTGGTGTATCAACAAGGACACGATCACCACACTCAAGTGAAGTGGCACAACGTGGTGTTAAGGGCTTACCATAACCATTTGTATGCTTTGTCGCCACTAGACATCGTGCCGCGTAGCGGGGAATTTCAATGGCCGCAGGATGAAGAACGATTGCATATAGACGATATGGTGTTGCGCCGTGAAACCGTATTAGGACTAGGTTTGGCTGCAGCGCATGTGACAGATTGCGAGGTACGTTTTCGTAATCAAGGCGAGCGATTTCATGCCGCAGGCAGGGTAGGCTCGCATCCATTGAAGAAACTGTTTCAAGAATGGGACGTGCCGCCCTGGCAACGTTCGCGTATCCCTCTCCTTTATGTGCAGGACGAACTGGTTGCCGTAGTTGGTTATGCCTATCATGCAGGTAAATTGGCGGCAGCCGATGAAATAGGAGTGGTTTTCTATTGTGAAAGTATTGACACCATAAAAAACATTCGCTAATATCGTCCCATAAAGTATACTAATGATGGTTTTTAATTATGGACGACAAAAATAACTCAGCAGCATTTTTGTTTCATTTCTTTTTCAGAGCTACATAGCGAGCTAAATTCTCGATACTAAAAATTTAAACGATGTGTGAACAGGCAGCACGGCTGTATCGTGCGTAATGATAAAATTAATATAAGGAAAAAATAATTATGGCTTCATCAGAAGAAGAGGCTGGGTCTTTATCCGAAAACAGTCTAAACAGTCTTCGAACTCAACAGGAACGTGTTTGTAAGAAGTTGGCAAGATACTTGGAATATTTACAATCTGAAAACCGCCCACCAGAAGAAAAAAAATGGATTGCTCTAAAAACATTAAATGTAATCCTTTCTTTTCTTTCCAGTAAAGCTTATGTTTCAGGATGTAAAGAGGCGTTTCCAAATAGAGAATATGTGGCTTATGTAACTGCATTTTGTAGTGCTGTCACTTCCGCATTACCTACCTTATGGGCTGGATTTAATGTTATTGATAGCGCAAAACCAGATGTTTTATTAAAAAAAGAACTTTTAGATTTAGAGAAAAATTTTAGCTATTATACACAGCATATAGCACCATCTTTCTTGGGCGTTTTAGCGGCAATACCTTTCGCAGGATTAACAGCGAAGTCTTCTACGGGGGGTGCCTTATCTACAATATTATGGACATTAAACTCTTGGTGCGTGAATGCAGCATTGACTGTTTTTGCCATGCAAAACTTAATGGTAAAAGTTCCTAGAAAACTACTGCTTTCAAAAGAAGATGACGATATCGCCTATAAAGTTCGTGACGTTTTTTTAAAAAGACTAAAAGCACAGCAATGGCGTGTTTCACGGGGAGATTTTAATGATGGCGGCTTCACTTTGAATAGTTTGTTAAAAGATACTGCAGCCGATGAAGATCTAAGATGGCTATGGCGTAAGACTTTTAGCTGGATTGGTAAGACAGTTGCAGTGTTAGGTTTGGTGGGTTATAGCGCAGTTGACTTTTCTTTTCTAGATGAAGCATTTACTATTCCACTTGGTACAATTGATGTTGCTACTAAAGTTGTGTTGACAGTTTCATCTATGGTTCCGTTTGCTTGGTTATTTCTCAATGGCGCAACCGAAGTCTTTTCCAGTATTTATGCGATAGCCGAAAGCCTTTATGATGGACGCTTTGGCGAATTGATTGCGAAGAACCCTGGATATCAATTTTATTCTAAAGCGGCTGTAATCGGTACTGTCACTCTGTTGACAATGGCGGCATTATCGGGTGTTACTAATGGAAATATGACACGAGAACTCGCAACGGCTTTTTTTGAAAAAATTTCATTTGGGACAGTGCATATTCCACCTGCATTGGCAGATTTTTTTGGCGTAGATGCTTATTCTACCAGTGCGATGTTTAATGGCTCGGGCTCTATTTTTGGTGCTTATTTGCCAAGTCTCGCGGTACTGGCCCGTTATTGTTTTGGCTGCGCGGAAAGTGACAAAAAGAGTGCATTAAAGTTGGATGCTTTTAATACCTTCTATAGTGATTTAACTGAAATGGCTTTAGAAGATATTATGGTATTGATTAATTCTCTTTCTAAAGAGGATAAAGACTCTATTGTAGAGGAAGCTTATACAGGTTTAGAGTCAGATAGATGGGAATCGTTGGTTCATAATATAGAAGAAGGGTTCCTTGCTAAAAGAGATCCAGAAAAAGATACTCAAAGCGATGCAAACACAGAGGAGATAGATGACAATGAGACTTTGTCTTCAGCAGGTTCTATAAATGGTACCAACTATAATGATAGATTGCGCCCTGAAGATCTCTCTGACTTTCAACCGGATGTAGACACAGCGTTGTTACCAAAAGATGATGTGCCGGGAAAGGCAAATGCTGGGGAAAGTTATGGGGCATTTTTTCCTTCCCCGAAAAAAACTACGCCTTCCTCGAAAATCACGTCCGAACAAGTAGAAGACTCTGCATGCTGTTCGTGTACCATTCTGTAACTACAAATCCTTCTGATCGTAAGTCCGCCCTTTGTGTTGTTCTGACGCTTGGGGCGGCGTCGTACCGCGGCGTTTCAAGAGGTTATAAACATAACTGGTTATAAACAGCACTATACCTATGGCGGCACCTATTAAGATCACATAAGATAGGAGAATAAAGCCTATAACACCCAATATGCAAAAAATACCTAAGGCGATAAAAGGCGCTATACGCGCTAAAAGGCTATTACTTCTAGGTAAATCAAAGCGTTGCATCATCTGAACCCTCTATGTCTGTATTATATTCGATACATTGTACCATAATATTATTTACCCAAGGCCAATTTATAGGTATAATGGCGCCTTCTTGCGAAAGTGGCGGAATTGGCAGACGCACTGGATTTAGGTTCCAGCGGGGAAACCCGTGAGAGTTCGAGTCTCTCCTTTCGCACCATTATAGAGTATATTTAAAACAATTTGAGGTCTAAAATGACGATTGCCGTGCAGTTAGAGAGCTTAGAAGGCTTAAAACGCAAATTAACCATTGAAATGCCCTGGGACGATATCGATGCCACAGTGAAGAAAGAAGTCAAAAAAATAACTTCTACGGCACGTATCGACGGCTTTAGACCTGGTAAAGTGCCTGAAAAAATCATTGTGCAGCGCTATGGTGATGCGATTCGTCAAGATGCTATGCAGAAAGTTATCGATGAAAAATTAAAAGAAACATTTAAAGAGAAAAATCTCAATGTGGTGCAAATTACCGCCGTCGATCTAGAACAAAGTGAACCCAGCGCACCATTTAAATTTAGTGCCTCGTTTGAAATATTGCCTGAAATCGAATTTAAAAACTTGGAAGGGCAAGTCGTCAAAAAACGCGTTGCCAGTATAGAGGACAAAGATATAGACGAAGTATTAACACGTCTACAAAACCAATATAAAGAATGGGTAGAAGTAGATAGAGCTGCAGCCTTAGAGGATAAACTGGTGATGGATTTTGTAGGCTATCGTGACGGCGAAGCTTTTGCTGGTGGTAAAGCAGAAGGCGCTGAATTAGTATTAGGTTCTAAACAATTTATTCCTGGCTTTGAAGACAGTTTAGTTGGAGTTAAAAGCGGCGAGAAAAAAACAATTAGTGTGACTTTCCCTGAAGCCTATCATGAGCCTAGCTTAGCAGGTGCTGCAACCACTTTCGATGTAACAGTACACAAAGTATTAACCGGTAAAATACGCGAATTAAATGAAGCTTTTGCTGAGTTGTTGGGCGTTAAAGAAGGCGGAATAGAAGCCTTGCGCGCCGAATTAAGACAAGGCTTAGAGCGCGAATTGGGCGTGGCATTGCGTGAAGAAAACAAAAAGCGCGTGTTGGCTAAGTTGAAAGAATTAAATGTATTTGATGTGCCCAATGTTCTAATACAAGAAGAAATGCAACGTATGGCACAAGCCATTCAAGCACAAGCCGCTAGACAAAAACAAAAGGTTCAGTTTAATGATATGAACCGCTTTACTCAACAAGCGCGCGATAATGTGATCACCGGTTTATTGCTGCGCGAAGCAATGATAGCGTTTGATTTAAAAGTCGAGCCTAGTCATGTGACAAAGCTTTTAGAAGAAAAAATGAGCGCTTATGAAAACCCAGCGCAAATGATGCAGATGTACTACAACAGCGAAGAATTGATAGAGCAGGTTAAAGGTGAAGCAATGGAAATGTTGCTAGTCGATGCTTTGTTAAATACTGCACAAATAGAAGAAGAACGGGTGTCATTCGAAAAAGCAATCCAAAGTGCACATAATCACGAACATGGGCACGATCATGACCATGATCACGACCATGCCCACGATCACGATCACGAATAAATTAATTAAGGATTAATAACAACATGGATAAGAAACATTTTTACGCTTGGCAAGATCATATAGAGAAAAACGTAGGTTTAGTGCCTATAGTGGTGGAACAAACGGCGCGCGGTGAAAGAGCCTATGACATCTATTCCCGTTTGTTGCAAGAACGCATCATTTTCTTGGTAGGCCAAATTGAAGATTACATGGCTAACCTAATTACAGCACAATTAATTTTTCTGGAATCAGTAAATCCAGATAAAGATATTTCTCTGTATATCAATTCTCCGGGTGGGGTTGTTACATCCGCTTTGGCTATGTACGATACCATGCAATTTATTAAGCCTGATGTGAGTACCTTGTGCATAGGGCAGGCAGCAAGTGCGGGCTCCTTATTGCTGTGCGCGGGTGCTGCGAAGAAGCGCTATAGTTTACCCAACTCTAGAGTCATGATTCACCAAGTTTTAGGCGGTTATCAAGGCCAGGCTACGGATATAGAAATCCACGCCCGTGAAACCTTGTTCTTGCGCGGACGTCTGGACAGTATCTTAGCGCATCATACCGGTAGAACGGTTGAAGAAATCCATAGGGACACCGAACGCGATAACTTCATGTCAGCCGAGCGGGCGCTAGAATATGGTATGATCGACGAGATATTCCATAAACGTCGTACTACGACAGAGCCAGCCCTTGAAAAATAGGTGTAATGCCTTCATCTTAGAGAAATGGGCGTACGCTAGTCGTTTTATTTATACTATATAAATATTTTATGTTTGAAGTATTTTTTAACAAGAAATAACAAGAACAAAGTTATTTTTTGTAATTGTTAGCGTGGGGACTTAGTAAATACGGTTTATAGCGTATACTTTTAGTGTGAGGTGGGGGTTCACCTGACAAGGTGATACTTAAAACACGATGAGGAGCGAATAATGGTTAATAAAAAAGATAATGATGATCATGATGAAGACGGTACTTTGTTTTGCTCTTTCTGCGGTAAGAGCCAACATGAAGTACGCAAGTTAATTGCAGGTCCTTCGGTTTTTGTATGCGATGAATGCGTGGAATTATGCAATGATATTATACGTGAAGAATTACAACAAGAAGAAAGTGTCGATAATGACGGCTATCTACCGGTTCCTTCAGAAATTCATGAAATCTTAAATCAATACGTCATAGGCCAGGAACATGCCAAGAAAGTATTGGCTGTAGCGGTGTACAATCACTATAAAAAATTATTTTATCCACAATCTACGGTCACAGTAGACAATGAAGTCGAGTTGGGTAAAAGTAATATCTTACTGATCGGCCCTACCGGTAGCGGTAAAACCTTATTGGCTGAAACCTTGGCGCGTATTTTAAATGTGCCTTTCACCATCGCAGATGCGACTACTTTAACTGAAGCGGGTTATGTAGGTGAAGATGTAGAAAACATCATTCAAAAATTATTGCAAAAATGTGATTACGACATAGAGCGGGCACAAAGCGGTATAGTCTATATAGATGAAATCGATAAAATTTCTAGGAAAACAGATAGTCCTTCTTTGACACGTGATGTGTCCGGTGAAGGCGTGCAACAGGCCTTGTTAAAACTAATTGAAGGTACTGTGGCTTCTGTCCCTCCACAAGGTGGGCGTAAACATCCGCAACAAGAATTTTTGCAAGTAGATACCAGCAATATTTTATTTATTTGTGGCGGGGCATTTTCAGGCTTGGAAAAAATTATCCAAGATAGAACCTCTAAATCCAGTATAGGCTTTTCTGCTAATATACGCAGTGAAACCGATGAGAAGCAAAATATCGGTACTATTCTGGAGAAAGTTGAACCCGAAGATTTAATACGTTTCGGTTTGATTCCGGAGTTTGTAGGACGATTGCCGGTGGTTGCTACTTTAGAACAATTGAATGAAGAATCTTTAATAGCGATTTTAAAAGATCCCAAAAATTCTTTGACTAAACAATACAAACGTCTATTTGATATGGAAAATGTAGAGTTAGAATTTAGACCTGAAGCCTTACACGCTGTAGCCAAAAAAGCCTTAGAGCGTAAAACGGGTGCCAGAGGATTGCGTTCCATTCTAGAACATGTATTGCTGAATGTGATGTATGAGCTACCAGGGTTAGAAAATGTGTCTAAAGTCGTGGTGGATGAAAATGCTATTTTAGGTAAAAGCGATCCATTGATCGTTTATCAGCAAGCCGATGCGACGACTATTACCGAACCCAAGAAACTGAAAAAGCCTAAGGCCCCGGTGCAACGCAAAGCAGCTGAATAACCAAAGGATAAAAAAATGTCAGATTCAACCTTGCATCCTGAAGAAAAGTTGGTAATGCCAGCGCTGGCTTTACGGGATGTAGTCATTTTTCCGCATATGGTTTTGCCTCTATTTGTAGGTCGAGAAAAATCTATTGCTGCCTTAGAATCGGCAGCCCAAGGTGATAAATGGGTTTTTATGACGGCACAAAAAGATTCAGACAAAGATGATCCCCCCAGCGAGGATTTGTATGAATTAGGTTGTGTAGGCCGTGTATTGCAAGTATTGAAATTGCCTGATGGTACGGTGAAGGTATTGGTAGAAGGCTTGCAACGCGGTAAAGCATTAGGCTATGTTGCTGAAGAGCCTTTCTATCAAGCCAGAGTGGAAATATTGGCCGATCTGCCATTGTCAGAGCGTGAAAATGAAGTTTTAAGTCACCTCATTTTATCTGAGTTTGAACAATACATTAAGAATAACCGCAAATTACCCGCAGAAATTTTATCTTCCTTGATGGGCATTGATAATGCTTCGCGTTTGGCCGACAGCGTTATTGCGCATTTGCCGTTGAAGCTTACTGTAAAGCAACACCTATTAGAAATACTCGACGTTTCCAAAAGAGTAGAAGAACTCATTGCTTGTATAGGCTCTGAGCTTGAAATTATAGAAATGGAAAATCGCATTAAGGGTCGAGTCAAAGGCCAAATGGAAAAAAGACAACGCGATTACCTATTGAATGAACAGCTAGAAGCCATTAAAAAAGAAATGGCGGGCGAGGAAGGCGCTGAAGATGAGATGCAGCAACTAGAGCAGAAAATCAAAGTCTTACCTGAGCCGGTGCGTGAGAAAGCACAATCAGAATTAAAGAAATTAAATGCGATGCCGCCTATGTCGGCAGAAGCCAGCGTGTCTAGAAATTATCTAGACACCATGGTCAGTGTGCCATGGACAGAAGCAACGCCGGTGAATAAAAATCTGCGTCAGGCCATCGATATTTTAGAAAAAGATCATTATGGCTTAAAAGAAGTGAAAGAACGCATCATTGAATACATAGGGGTGCAACAAAGAGTTAAAAAGATCAAAGGCCCTGTTTTATGTTTTGTAGGTCCACCTGGGGTGGGGAAAACTTCTTTAGGCGAATCGATTGCCCGTGCTACAGGACGTCATTTTGCGCGTGTATCCTTAGGTGGCGTGCGAGACGAAGCAGAAATTCGTGGCCACAGACGTACCTATATAGGTGCTTTGCCAGGAAAGATCATTCAAAAATTGATTAAGGCTAAAGTGCGTAATCCATTGTTCCTGCTTGATGAAGTGGATAAAATGGCCATGGATTTTCGTGGTGATCCAGCTTCTGCGCTCTTAGAAGTATTAGATCCAGAACAAAACAATACCTTCAGTGATCACTATTTAGAAGTAGATTATGACTTGTCTGACGTCATGTTTATTTGTACCGCTAATTCATTGAATATCCCCGATGCCTTATTGGATAGAATGGAAGTGATACGTTTGGCAGGTTACACCGAAGATGAAAAGATCAACATCGCTAAACAACACTTGTTAAACAAACAAATGGAAATGCACGGCTTAAAAAGCAAAGAGTTCAGCATGTCTACCGAAGCGTTGCAAGACATCATTCGTTATTATACCCGTGAATCGGGGGTGCGTAACTTAGAGCGTGCTATTGCCAAATGTTGCAGAAAGGCTGTTAAAGAATTATTGGTTGAAACAGGTCGCAAAAAAGTCATCATTACTAAACGCAATTTAGAACGCTATTTAGGCGTGGAGAAATTCAGATTTGGCAAAGCCGATGAAGAAGATCGCGTAGGTCAAGTCACGGGCCTTGCTTGGACACAAGTAGGTGGTGAATTGCTGACTATAGAAGCGTGTGCGGTTGCGGGTAAAGGTAAATCAACTTATACCGGCCATCTAGGCGATGTGATGCAAGAATCCATACAAGCCGCTATGACGGTAGTGCGCAGTCGCGCTAGACAATTGGGTATACACCCCGATTTTTATACCAAAATGGATATCCATGTGCATGTGCCTGAAGGCGCTACTCCTAAAGACGGGCCTAGTGCCGGTATAGGGATGTGTACGGCTTTAGTTTCGGCTCTAACTGGGATCCCGGTTAAAGCCAGTGTAGCCATGACCGGTGAGATTACTTTACGCGGAGAAGTGTTACCCATTGGCGGTTTAAAAGAAAAATTATTGGCAGCGCATCGTGGCGGTATTAAGACAGTATTGATTCCCTATGAAAATCGCTCCGAGCTTAAAGAAATTCCCGCGAATATTACCAAAAGTTTGGATATTAAACCCGTCCGCTGGATTGACGAAGTATTGGCATTGGCTTTAGAACATTCGCCAGAGCCCTTAAAAGAAGAGCCTATTGTAGGCGCAGCCGCTATTAGCGATGTTGTTCTAGATAAAGATGTTAAACGCTCGCATAAAACGCAGCGTCGTAAAGAAGAACGCCCACATTAAGGATCTGAAACCACTATGCAATTTTCTGAAAATTGGTTACGCACCTGGGTGAATCCGGCTATTTCTAGCGAAAAAATAATTGAATTATTTACTGCTTTGGGCCATGAATTGGATGAATGCACGCCTGTTGCTGATAATTTTTCTAATGTTATGGTCGGTGAAGTTTTAACGGTTAATCCACATCCCGATGCAGACAAATTGCGAGTATGCAGCGTTAAAGTTCCGCCCCTAGAAACCCCATTACAAATAGTCTGTGGTGCCAGCAATGTACGCGTTGGTTTGAAAGTCGCGGTAGCCATGGTGGGAGCAGAATTAAAGGATGGCGAAATTAAAATAAAACGTTCGCGTTTACGCGGAGTCGATTCGGAAGGCATGTTGTGTTCAGCCAGCGAATTGGGATTGGACGACAACAGCAGCGGTATTTTAGAATTGCCAGATGACGCGCCCTTGGGCGATGATATACGCCATTATTTGCATTTAGACGATAAATCCATACGCTTAGATTTAACACCTAATCGCGGCGATTGTTTATCGGTACAAGGCTTAGCGCGAGAGTTAGCTATTGCCAGTTGCCAGCCTTTTACTTCTCCCTTAACAAAACCTGCTATACAAATAAAAGAACAAACTGTACCTCAGGTCTTTATAGACGATAAGCTTTCTTGCGGCCGCTATGTAGGCCGCTTAATCAGCGGTATTGATAACAGTGTAGCTAGCCCCCTGTGGTTAAAAGAGCGTTTACGCCGCAGTGGTTTGCGATCTTTATCACCCGTAGTCGATGTTACCAATTATGTGATGTTGGAATTAGGCCAACCCTTGCATGCTTTCGATGCCAATAAACTGCAAGGCAATATTCATGTGCGTAAAGCTCTCGCGGGTGAAAATTTAGAATTGCTCGATGGCAAGATCATCGCTTTAGATGTAAACAGTGTAGTTATTGCTGACGATCATAAAGCGTTGGCTTTAGCCGGAGTGATGGGTGGGGTAGAAAGTGCCGTACAAAACAGCACAACTCATATTTTTCTAGAAAGCGCGTATTTTACGCCATTGGCTTTAGCAGGACAGGCGCGTCGTTATGGTTTGCATACGGATAGTTCGCATCGTTTTGAACGCGGCGTAGATTGGCAATTACAAGCCGCCGCGCTAGAACGCGCTACAGAATTATTATTGACACTCTGCGGCGGCCAGGCGGCATCGCTGATTGAAGTTACTTCCGCTGAGGCACTACCTACAGCAGCGACGATTACTTTGCGCAAAAATCGCGTTACGCGTATTTTGGGAATTGAAATCGATGATACTACTGTAGAAGCTATATTGTGTGGTTTAGGACTATTTCTAGATCACGATAAAGAGGGTTGGCGCGTGGTCGTACCCAGTTTTAGATCGGATGTAACGGCTGAGATCGATTTAATAGAAGAAATTGCGCGAGTCTATGGTTATGATCGCATTACGCATCATTATCCACAACAAGTATTGATGCCTAAGGCTGATAACAAACAGCAACTAGACAGTGCGCAGATCAGCACAGCACTGATGGCTCGTGGATATCAGGAACTCATTACCTATAGTTTTGTAGATAAAAAGAAGGAATCACTATTATTTCCAGATAGAACACCGTTGCCTCTACACAATCCAATCTCGGCCGATTTAGCGGTGATGCGCACCAGTTTATGGCAAGGCTTATTGCAAGCCGTGCAATACAATCAAAATCGCCAACAAGACAGAATACGCTTTTTTGAGATAGGCACGGTTTATAACCCCACAGCATTTCAAGATGCAACGCGACGTGTGCGCGGCCGAGCAGCGGAGTGTACGTACCCGTACATGAGCAGCGAGGCAAGCACACAACAAAGTTGCAGCTTGAAAGGCGAAGGGGTAAGCGAAGAAGTGCGTGTTGCGGGCGTGATTGCAGGCCAACGTTGGCCTTTGCAATGGGGACTGCCTGCACAAAAAGTCGATTTCTTCGATATGAAGGGGGATATAGAGACTTTATTAGAACAATTTAAGTTATTAGATAAATGCAGTTTTAAAGCAGAAACAAGTACTTGCCTGCATCCCAAACAAGCCCTGGCGGCTTACCATGGCAGTCAAAAAATAGGCGAACTAGGGGCCTTACACCCCGGTTTGGTGGCCCAATTCGATCTAGATGGCCCCATTTTTGTATTTGAGCTCACTTTAGCCGCTTTAGGACTGGCAACTTTGCCTAGGTTTGCTACACTTTCAAAGTACCCGGCGATTAGACGCGATCTCGCTTTTATAGTGTCTAACGAGGTGACATACGAAGGCATTGAAACGGTCATTCGTGCGCAAAAAGCGCCGTTTGAAGTGGTTGCTGTGCGACTATTCGATGTTTACCAGGGTCAAGGGGTTGCCCCCGGTCATAAGAGCTTAGCCGTTGCCCTGATGTTGCAGCATAATGAGCGCACTCTGGTAGACGAAGAAGTGAATGACTGGATGGCAAAAGTGGTAAATGCCCTGGCTACAGAGTTAGCTGCGGTATTACGTAATTAGTGAGTATATTTACAGTGAATATACTCAACGCATTTGGTTTTTAGGCGAGGCGCCGAGCTTTCGAGCCGTAGGAGTGACGTACTTATGTCATATACTGGGGGCGAGATGAGCGAAGGCAACAAAGCATAAAAATCAAAGGCGAAGAGTAATGCGAAGGAGTGGAAAAATGGCCTTAACTAAAGCAAATTTAATGGAACATCTGTGCGAAAAGATGGATTTAGATAGAAAAAGCAGCCAAAAAGTGGTCGAAGCCTTTTTTACCTTGATCAATGATGCCGTCATTGACGAAGGCAATGTATTGTTGTCTAAGTTCGGCAAATTTGTCACCCGTGATAAATCCAGCCGTCCTGGCCGTAACCCTAAAACGGGTGAACCCGCCGAGATTACAGCACGACGCGTGCTAGTGTTTCATGCTGGTCAAGTGTTAAAGCAGCGTTTAGCCGGTGTTTTACATGGCGATGCCGCTAACGACGAATAAAATATACTCACAGCAGTTGATTTTTAGGCGAGGCGCCTAGCCCTCGAGTACCGGGAGTGTAGTACTCTACATGACTGGTGCGAGGTGGGCGAAGGCAACAAAGCCTAAGAATAAAATGCGAAGAGTATATGGTCGGGGTGACTGGATTCGAACCAGCGGCCCCTTGCACCCCATGCAAGTGCGCTACCAAGCTGCGCCACACCCCGAAGGTCGCAATCATACCCTATGTGAAGCCTATTGTCACTATACTCTTCGCATTTGATTTTTAGGGGGTGTTGCCTACGCTCAAAACCAACTGCTATGAGTATATCTTAGCGATTACAGGGGGGATCCAACTTCTTATAAGCCAGACAACCCAATAGGGGCTTTTTTGAAAAGGGCGCGAATAGGGATACATTTTTTTAGTTTGATTATCCTATTCCATTAACTAACAATTGATATTGTTACTTGCTTAAAAAAATTTAATAAAAATCTCAAGAGTTTCATCCATTTTTTTTAATAACTATTTAATCTTAAAAATCCAAATATGATTTTTTTTTGGAAGAAGACGAGAATGAGGATGCGTTTTTTTAAAGTTGACCCTCTTATTTCGTTCATTTATAATCAATACTCCTAACTTCTCTGAGCAGACAGGTTTAAGCAATAAATATTACACTAAGAAGGAGATTATTATGCCGAAGAACTCTAATCGCAATATAGGTAAATATACGGCTAATCTGGTTAGAGCGGACAATGCTAGAAGATCAGAAGAACATAAGCGAAAGCCAAGAAGACAGAGATTTTTAGACGGACATTTGCTTGATGTAGCCAGTAAGGAAGAAAAATATCCTAACCTCGCTAATATAAAATACGCCGTAAATCCGCCATTATCTCAACCACAAAAGATTGCGCGTGCGAAGCGCAAGAAAGAAGAGCGTAGAGCTGCGGCTCATGCGCACACTACTCCTATCGCGCTGCCCTTAGCTGTTGTACTGCTGTTATTTGTGCCTGGGGTAGAAGCAGTAGCGGCTACCAGTGTATTGCAATTGTTAACCATGGTGACGGCAACTTCAGCTTCTGTCAGGAATCGTGCGCTAAGTTCCGATTCAACGCCAGAATATTCCGTAGATACTTTGACGGCTAATTGTGCTACCGGCGCAAAGTGGACCCTAACACAGCCCAACTCCGGCACAGAACATATGGTAGCGGGCGTAACGACGTTATCGACATATAAATTGAATGGAGAAAAACAAAAATGCCCGCGAATCTATGTGAGTGAAGTTTCTCGCAGCACTAACTCCTCCAAGCTACTGGGTATCAATGCACAAAATGGCACAACAGCGTTTAGTTATACACGCCAGCCAGAAGATGAATATCATGATGGTGGGCTTGCTGCAACCAGTATAGTGACTGCTTCGGGAAATACAATTACTGTTGGAACTGCACAACAAAACAGTGGCTTTTTAGACAGTAAAGTTTGTGAGAACATTACGGAGAAGCCACCCGCTAAAAGTGATAGTTATGCCAGCACCTATGGCCTGAATTTTTTCGATGAAATTTACCCGATTTATTTTCATCGACCGCTTACATATATGGCCGACTTTACTATTTTAGCACCTCAGAGTATACCACAAAAAGGCGAAATAGATGTAACACCGCATAAAACCAGCTTGTCTGTTTATTTAGCAGCGACAGGGATTATTAAAACCACCAGCACAGCAACTCAAAAAGATTTATGCACCATCTATACCATGGGCGACGGTGCTGCTCCCATCCATACACAGCTTGCTGTTTATCAGGAGGACGACATGGAGCCGAATCTAATTCTGCGTATGCCGGAAGAGGCGCGCGCGCTATTTGTGAATGCGGGTGAAGTGAATGACTATCTGAGCATTAGAAATCCACAGGGAACTCAAGATTTAGTACTTGCGGGTAGAGATCTAGCTGGAGAAGAGCGAGTATTGGTTATTCAAGATTTTGATCAAATAGAAGGTGAGGCTAATTGCACGGAGTTAGTCGCACAACCTACAGGTTGGCAAGAAATACGAATTCAGGGCCAAAGAAAAGGCGTATTTAATTTTTTTGATCGCAGAACTGCTTTATTAGCGGCAACACCAGCAGGGGAAAAATCATCAGCGGGCAAAAGCCCAAATCTATTTCTTTCTACCATTGATAACCCCACTGCCCCTCTTTGGAAAATTAATTTAGATCTCTTTTCAGGCCAAATTATTTTAGGGGAAAATCATACCATCACTATGCCCATACAAGTGCCCGTCTTTTACAATACCACAGACGCTATTACCGTTCATCAAACTATCAGTCTTAGCCAATTGTCTGCTTCTGGAGAACAAATTCTGGTTGTAGGCCAAACTTATGTGTATGATGGTGGCACGCCCCTAGATGCACCCGTGTTAGACACTCTAACGGCCTTTAATGCTACTACAGGCAATCAATTGTTTGTGATTACAGGCGGAATCGATACCTGGGGTATGGGCATGAATCATCAGATGACAGCCACTGATGCGTTGTTGGTGGCGCAAATGAATGGCCAAGCGGGTATGATTACCCTCAACCTCCTCAATCTGCAAACGGGTACTACTCAAACTTATTTTATACCTGGAACGCAACAGAATTATACTGTGCAATGTAGGATGCCCCCTAGTCCTAGTCCTAGCCCGGTACTAACGCCGACACCTACACCAACGCCGGTAGTGGATGATGGTTCTGTGAGCACCCTTACCTGGGTTTTTCTGGGGTTAGCAGCTGCCCTAGTGGGGGGGGGAATAGGTATGGTCTATTCTGTTGTTCGTGCTCGTCGCGCAGCGGAAGAACAAGCACCTCTGTTGCCGCAGCCGCTGAATGGGTCACCTAGGCCCGCAAATCAATTAGCATCTAATTCTAACTTTTTTCCTAGCGCGGCATCTGGCTCACTACCTAAAATGTCTAAAAGCGAACGTTATGCTCAGGCATATCATCAACTGCAACAGTTAAAGAAAGACCTTGAGCCGTATGCCTCAGATAGCAACATATCGCGGATTTTAGGGAGAATAGAACAACTGCTTTCCGACAAAATCAGCGACAAATCTAAAATTGGGGATCAGTGGTTAGAGAAATTAGAGAAATTAGAGAACGATGTAGCTGAGCTCCAGCGACAATCTCTAGCTATCTTATCGCCATCAGAGCCTAACATTCAGTCTTTTTCTATGGGTATGAGGCGCAGCTAGCACGTTAACCCATGCTTTTAAGATTATTCTTTCTCCAGGGGAATATTTTTAGCGTGGGCCTCGTTGACATATCTTTACACAATACGGAGTACACTTTTAATCTTATTTCGTATGCGTTTTTTTGAGCGTTGTAGCACAATATATGTATTTTTATAAGAAGGAAGTTATTATGACAAGAATTTTTACGTATACTGCTAACTTAGATAAAATACAAAGTGCTAGAAAATCAGAAGAACATCGCAGTAAACCCAAGCGTATCCGACAAAGATTTTTAGAGGGGCATTTGCTTGATGTAGCCAGTAAGGAAGAAAAACATCCCAATCTCGCTAATATAAAACAAGCAGGAAATCCGCCATTATCTCAACGACAAAAGATTGCGCGCGCTAAACGAAAGAAAGAAGGGCGAGGGGCGGTTGCTCATGCGCAATCCACTCCTATCGTGTTGCCATTGGTTGTTGTACTCTTGTTATTTGTACCTGGAGTAGGCGCGGTATCTGCTACCAGTGTATTACAATTGCTGACCATGTTCACGGCAACTTCTGTCACTGCCAGAAATCGTGCGCTAAGCTCCGATTCAACGCCAGAATATTCCGTAGATAGTTTGGTGGCTAATTGTGCTACGGGCGCAAAGTGGACCCTAACACAGCCTAACTCTGGCATAGAATATGCTCTGGCGGGCGTAGCGATGTTATCGGGATATAAATTGAAATGCCCGCGAATCTATGTGAGTGAAATTTCTCGCAGCACTAACTCCTCCAGGCTACTGGGTATCAATGCACAAAATGGCATACCAGCGTTTAGTTATACACGCGAGCCTCGATATGAATATCATGATGGTAGGTTTGCTACAACCAGTATAGTGACTGCCAATCCATCTTCTCCATCTTCTGGAAATACCATTACGATTGGAACCGCACAACAAAACAGTGGTTTTTTAGACAGTCAAGTTTGTGAGAACATTACGCAGACGCCACCCGCTAAAAGCGCTGATTATGCTAGCACTTATGACATGAATCTTTTCGATAAAATTTACCCGACGTATTTTCATCGAAAGCTTACATATGCTGCCGACTTTACTACTTTAGCACCTCATAGTATACCGCAAAAAGGTGAAATAGATGTCACACCGCATAAAACCAGTTTGTCTGTTTATTTCACTCGTATGGGTGAAGGCCAATGGGTTTTAGCAGTGAACGGGATGATAAAAATCACCAGCACGGCAACTCAACAAGATTTATGCATCATCTATACCATGGGCGATGGCGCTGCTCCCATCCATACACAGCTGGCTGTTTATCAGGACGACAGTTCGGTGCCAAAGCAAATTCGTATGCCGCAAGAGGCGCGTGCACTGTTTGTGGATGTGGGGGAGGTGAATGATTATCTTAGCATTAAGCATCTAAATGGAAATCAAGATTTAGCGATTGCGGGTAGGGATCTTAATGGAAGAGAGCGGTTATTGGTTATCGAAGATTTTGATAAGATAGAAAGTGTAGTCAATTGCACGGATTTGCTAGAACAACCTACAGGTTGGCAGGAAATACGAATTCAAGGCCAAAGAAAAGGCGTATTTAATTTTTTTGATCGCAGAACTGCTTTATTAGCAGCAACGCCGACACAGGCAATACCCGCAGCGAGCAACCGCCCAAACCTATTTCTTTCTACCATTGATAACCCCACTGCCCCTCTTTGGAAAATCAATTTAAATCTGTTTTCGGGCCAAATTATTTTAGGTGAAAATCACACCATCACTATGCCTATACAAGTGCCTACGTTTTACAATACTACAGAGGCTATTACCGTTCATCAAACCATCAGTCTTAGCCAATTGCCTGGTTCTGAAGAACAGATTCTGGTTGTAGGCCAAACTTATGTATATGATGGTGGCACGCCGGTGGATGTGGCAGTGTTAGATACTCTAACGGCCTTTAATGCTACTACAGGAAAGCGACTGTTTGTGATTACAGGCGGAATCGATACTTGGGGTATGGGCATGAATCATCAGACGATAGCCTCTGATGCATTGTTGGTGGCACAAATGAATGGCCAAGCAGGTATGATTACCCTCAATCTCGCCAGTCTGCAAACGGGTGCTACTCAAGCTTATTTTATACCCGGAACGCAAGAGGATTATACGCTATACTGTATGGGACCCCCTAGCCCTAGCTCGTCCCCGACTCCGACCCCGACTCCGACCCCAATACCGGCGCCACCTCGGGATATTTATTTAGTGGCAATACTCGTAGGAGCGCCGCTTTCATTAATACTAGTAGTAGCGGCAGGTTTAATTCTTAGGGATTGCTTTTGTCGTCGGCGACCAGAAAGGGCGGCTGCGTTGCCGCAGGAGGATCGGCGCCGGCGCGGGTCCGAGGCTCAATATCAAGCGTCATCCTCTGCTAGATTTTTTGCTATGCCATCTGTTGTAGAAAATGAAATAGATATGCGCCTAAATCAAGAACATTATATTCGATTGTGCCATGAACTGGAAGAATTAAGGCAAGGGCTATACTCCTATGCTGAACAACCCGAAGCAGCGCGACTTTTAGAGAAAATAGACAACCTACTTTTCGAGGAAGTCGCTGACCAATACCGATGTTCTATTAGCGGTAAGATAATGGATGAACCTGCCTATATCAATATTAGGGGTCAAAGGAACTTGCTTGCTGAAAAAAAGGCGTTAGTAAACTATTTGCGGCTTAACAAGGAGGATCTCTCTGGCAATGATGTGTCTCATCTGAGGCATGATCCCATTGAAATAAATGCCCCTGTGCAAGAGCTGATCCAGGGTTGGTTACAGAAATTAGAGAACAATATAGCTACGCTACATCAAGAGTCTTCAAGTGTTGTAGATTTTTTATCAGAGACCCACACTTCATCTTCTCGTAGGGGGGGGTACAGTTAATAGGTTAACCACGCTTTTAAGAGTATTCCTCTTCAGAGGAATACTCTTGTTGTGATGCACTATTTTCTTTAGCTACTCTAGTTTGAGATATTCTCTTTTCCTAACCCTGGGCACATTCTTTTGCTAGGGGGAGGTGCTGCCAACTGCGGGAAAGATGTAGAGATAGGTTCAAAAAAGCGGTGCTGTTTGATGCCTGCCAACGGAGCGATCATTTTTTGCTCTTGCGGTTCTAGGGCTTGGCCAGCACGCGATTCGGATTGAATTTGAGAATCGATAATTTCAATGCTTTTTGCGCACTTGTCAATTATAGGTGCAACGTTTAAAGCGGTTTGTTGTAGCTGTGAAATGGCGTTTGAGACCGAGCCAATACAAACCAGTTGTCATTAGTATTTTCTGTATTTGCAGTGGGTTGAGTAAGCGCTATTGGCTTTTTTTCTTCCATATTGTTATCTCATTTTATTTTTTTGCAAGATAGCTATTGTATTGTAATGCGTGTCTTGTTGCCAAGCCCCTTGAGGGCGGGTCGAGTCTATTCTATTTATAAAAAAGGTAATTACTCGCCCCGATAAAGCAGATTCTGTTAACGCGAAAATAGCCGTACCGTACAATTGCTAACAAACCGTTTGACTAAACTTGTGCGGAAACGAGGAGCAAGTTAACGGTTTGTGAGGCAATCCAGTTGCAAAACTGCAATACGGCTATGAATAAAGTTATGCGTTTGCAATCGATTACAGGGGGATATAGCGAAAATAATCCGTATTCACTCAACTAAATATGCCAACCTACGGTAAAGTTATTCTTCTCCAGGAGGAATGCCTTTGGCACGAGCTTCGTTAATGGCTTCTTTTAATTCTTTACTGGGTTTAAAGTGTACGCTGTATTTTTCTTTGGCCACTAATTTTTGCCCTGTCTTAGGATTATGAGCGGCGCGTGGCTTATGATGGCGTAGAGCAAAGCTGCCTAAGCGACGAATCTCTATGCGTTCACCATTTAATAAGCTTTCGGCCATTTTATCTACAATTAAATTCACAGCGGTATGGGCTTTTTCCGGACCTAAGTTAGGAAACAAGCTGTACAATTTATCAATCAATTCGGACTTAGTCATTTGTAACTCTCTGTAAAATAACACACTCTAGCTTAAGCCTAGCAGAAAAGTGAGGTTTCGCACGGGTTTAGAGGCAAAATAACTTATCTTTTTAAGAAAACCATCATTATTTAGGGTGATTGTTTATAAATTAACCATCTATAGTGGGGTTATGCCTGAAAAACCGCAAGAAATCAGCCATAAAATGTAGGCAATACGCCGAAAGTGAACAATCATTTATCATAAATCGCAGGGCGCAGTTCACAAAGATTTGATATATAAACATTAATATTATATCTCCAGATATTTTATTAAGTAATTCAACTGCTTGTGAGCAATAGCATGTTTGTCTGAAGAAATTGTCCCTCTGTAATTGATGCTAAAAATATTGTATAATTTTTCCTCAGTATTAAAATGAAGGTAATAATTATGTATCACAATTCTAAATCCTATAATTCAGGCGCTAAGCGAAAACGAACTGATAGCGGACAAGAAAGATATAAACGACAACGACAGACGCAAGAATACTTTCCAGATCAGGGCGGACAACAATTATTCCCATCTCAATACAGGGGGAAACAAGTGCCTTTCGCTTCTGAATCCAGGCGTGATTATGCTCCATTACCTAAACAAGGGGGCAGTGAATCTTCTTTACATACGATGAGGAATATTGCCTCAGGTTTTAAAAAATTAATTGATACGAAAGATTTTTCAAACCACACCGGCTTTACTGACTTATTAGAAACTATTAATCGTCTGTTGAAAAACGCTATCATCTTCTAGGAGCCAGGGAAGCAGCGGCTCATTACCATTATCTTCTAGGTATCCGTTGAGTAGTTCATCCTCCTATTTTTCTACGGATGTTCAGGTAAGAAGCTCATCATCTTCATCTGTAGAAAAAGATAGCAATCAGCATAGGCGGCTTTGGGGGTAGAGCTGATAATAAGTAGCCATTGAACATAATAGGAAGAGTGCAGTTTCGGCAGTAAGGGGCGTTCGCCCCTTGCAAAATACTTAAAACATAGTTAATATAGTATTTAAATGTGTAGCACGGATTAACACTATGTTTTTTCATGATCAGCGGGGCTTTAGTCTCATTGAATTAATGATTTCCCTCACTATTTTTGCCATCGGCATTTTGGCTGTTACGCGGCTGCAATTCTTGTCTTTTCGCATTATGAACCAAGGGTTGCTGCGCACAGTGGCCGTAGAAGAAGCGGCCAATTTGCTGGTGCGTTACCGGGTCTTGCGTCAAAGCGAAGTCTTTAATGCCGGCTTTGCGCAATGGCAAAATGAGTTACCGCAGAAGTTGCCACAAGCCACAGTCGTATTTTCAGCCTTAGGGCCTGTTTGTACCTTTCATCTCAAGTGGCAGCCGCTGGCGACATTGTTTAATCCCGATGGCATGCCTTTGGATCTGATCGATGAACTCGATTATTCCGGCTAGGCCCGTGTGGTCACAAACAGGAGCCTTGTTATTAGAAATAATAGTGACATTGGCTTTATCGTTGATAGTTATGGCAGTGATCATGAATGTTATGCTCAATAGCATAGAGCAGAGCCATTACCAGAACAATGTGTTTTCGGTGCAGCGCCAATTTATTCGCATATCCCAATTGTTGTATCACGAATTTAGTAGCGCTGGTTATCAAGGTTGCTTGCGTGTGACCAGCGATAAAGCGGTGCAAATTCGTAAAGCTGAGGATGTACCTGTAACTTGGCTGGGTAAGAATTATCAAGCCAAAGCTCATACCATGGTGATACACATTGAAAAAATGTCAACTAGTCACGATTATTTATTAATTAATCATGCCAGCAATCAAAATCAATGGACTATTTCCATTCATCAACGGTTGAAGGCAGGCGATACGGTGATCATTGCCGATTGCAATAAAACGCAATTAACAACGGTACTTACAGCAAGCGTGCAGAAAAATCAGCAGATCGTTACGACTGCGAATAACTATACCGCTTTTGCTGCGGGCAGTTATTTTGGCTTATGGCAAGAGAAAACTTTTTATATTGCTAAAACCGATAGAAAAACGCGTTTGGGCGCGCCGATTTGGGGATTGTATTCTTATGAAAATGGTCAAACGTATGAATGGGCCGATGGAATTGAGGATTTGCAATTTAAGAAGATCACAGACACTCAACATCATACTGTATTAGTCGTACATATTTTGTTAACGAGTCTAGAACGAGTCACCCATCGTACGCAAAATTATTTTTTTGCGGGATTTTCCTACCGCAATGATAACGGTCATTTATATCAAGCGATGGAAGTGGATATTCCGCTGCAGCCGGGAGTATCTTAATGAAACAACGAGGCTTTACTTTAATCGTCGTCATGACCGTTCTAATGGTGTTATCCTTGATTGTGATGGCTAGCTTTGAACAAGCGCAATGGGTTAAACGCAGTCAATATTATGCATGGTTGCGGGTTAAAATGCAGGATAAATTATGGCAGCAATTGGCCTTGGCTGAAATGCAATTGCCACAACGAGCAGCGACAGGACAATGCTTTGCACCCTATTCAGTGAACAACGATTATTTTTTTGTGACAAATAGTCCCTGGCCTATGACAGCTTGCACGTATACTGTAGCAGATGAACAAATATGGGTGATGTATGAAAGTATTTTAGCTCAGCCTTGTGCTCAAATTAAGGCCAATATACAAGCTGGGGTCAGTTTTTTTCGTATCAGTGTACGCAGTCAATTGAAAACGTCTGGACAAAGAATGATGTTACAAACAGTGGAGGCAATGCCGTTTTTGAGCAGTAAAAGAACAGAACAATTGGGTGATAACATAAACTGTGCAGAATATACAACATATGAAGCGGGTCAGCAGTCGTGGCTGTTACAATGAAACCATTTTCCTGCTACATTTACATTTGGACAATCTGGATGTGAGGATATTGTGAGTAAAACCAAAGTATTAGTCGTCGATGGGGCGCGTACCCCTTTCCTACGCGCTAAAGGGCGCGGTCCTTTTTTAGCCTCTGACCTAGCTGTAGCGGCAGCACGTAACGTGTTATTACGCCAAAAAGTTCTGCCTACACAAATCGATGAAGTCATTACCGGTTGTGTGATGCCCAGCGCCTATGAGGCCAACATTTCACGGGTGGTGGGTTTGCGTTTGGGTTTAGATGAATCTACCCCGGCGTGGACGGTGCAGCGCAATTGTGCTTCTGGTATGCAAGCGGTGGTATCGGCGATGGAATCCATACAACTGGGGCGATCGCAGGTAGTGTTGGCTGGAGGCTGTGAAGCCATGAGTCAATCGCCGTTGTTGTTTAGCCCGGCGATGGTAGATTGGTTGCTGAAGTTGCAACAACAAAAGAATCTGCTCGGCAAATTAAAAACAGGTTTGGAATTGAGACCTTCTTTTTTTAAACCTATATTCGCTTTATTGCTGGGCTTAAAAGATCATCAAGTCAATTTAGGTATGGGGCAAACGGCCGAGATTTTGGCCCACGATTTTAACATCAGCCGCCAAAGGATGGATGAATTTTCTGTGCGTAGCCATCAGCGTTTAGCTGCTGCACAAAGTGAACATCGTTTGAGAGAGATCATTCCTATTTACGATAATAAAGGTCATTGTTACGATTATGACGATGGCGTGCGTGCAGACAGCAGCCTAGAAAAGCTGGCTAAGCTACCTCCTGTATTCGATGTACGCTATGGGCAAGTCACGCCGGGTAATAGCTCGCAAATCACCGACGGCGCAGCATATTTATTATTGGCCAGCGAGGAAGCGGTAAAGCGTTACCAATGGCCAGTATTAGGTGAAATCGTCGATTACAATTGGGCGGCATTGGATCCCAGCCGTATGGGCTTAGGGCCCGCACACGCGATAGCACCCTTATTAACACGCAATCATTTAACGCTCAATGACATAGACTATTGGGAAATCAATGAGGCTTTTGCCGTACAAGTGTTGGCTTGTGTAGAAGCGCTGGCCAGCAATGATTATTGCCAGAATAAATTAGGCTTAGCCACCGCTTTAGGAACAGTGCCTATGGATAGACTCAACGTGGATGGGGGTGCTATCGCCTGCGGACATCCCGTGGGTGCCAGTGGTGCACGCATCATATTGCATTTATTACATGTATTACGTGAGCATAAAGCGAAACAGGGCATTGCTTCTTTGTGTATAGGCGGCGGCCAGGGCGGCGCGGTGTTATTAACTCAATAAAAGGAACCGAGCCGCGACCGTTAGGGAGCGGAAGGTGATTACAATAGAAAATGTTGGGGCAAGGCGCAACCTACAATACCCCAGAACGAATTTCTGGACATTATATACTGAAACGAGGAAGATGCAGTAAAATGAAAGCTAAAACAAACGCTTATAAAAATTGGTCTTTGCATGAAGATGAAAATAGAATCCTATGGCTGGAATTGAATGGTGTCAACGAAGAGGTTAATGTTTTAAGTTTTGCAGTGTTGCAAGAATTAGAAGCGATCGTTGCGGACATTCAGGTTGACCCAAACCGCTATAGCGGCATAGTCATTATTTCTGGCAAAGAACCTGATTTTATTGCCGGTGCCGATGTGAAAGAAATCGCTGCCGTTAGCGATATGAACGATGCTGTGACGCATATACGTAAAACACAAACCTTGTTTTCACAAATCGAAGCCTTGCCCATTCCCGTGGTGGCTGCTATCAGTGGTTTTTGTTTAGGGGGTGGCACGGAATTAGCCTTAGCTTGTCATTATAGACTTGCCAGTGACGAAAGACATACTCAAATAGGGCTGCCTGAAGTTAAGATAGGTATTCATCCCGGATTTGGCGGTTCGGTACGTAGCTTGCGATTATTGGGCGTATTCAAAGGAATCGAGTTTGTGTTAGAAGGGCGTAATATAGATGCGTTACAAGCCAAAAAATTAGGCTTAGTTGATGATGTGATGCCTTTGCGCGAATTGCGCAGAGCCGCAACCTATTATATTCAGCACAAACCTAAAGTGAAAAACGGCAGTTGGATAAATAGAGTGACTGACATTCCATTTATACGTAATTTATTGGGCGCATTGTTTAAGAAAAAACTAGCAGCCAAAGTAAAGAGTGAACAATATCCAGCGCCTTATGCGGTGATCGACAATTGGATCAATGTGGGTTCTTTGGAAGAAAAAGCTTTTGCAACTGAAGCCGAATCCGTTGGAAAATTATTGTCTACACCAACCTGTAGAAATCTATTGCGTGTATTCTTCTTGCAAGGGAAATTAAAAGCAAGCGGTAAAGAAGTCGATTTTAAAGTGCGTCATATACATATCATCGGTTCTGGTGTTATGGGAGGTGATATTGCAGCCTGGTGTGCAACGCACGGTTTGCGTGTGACGCTACAAGATCCTTCTTTGAAAGCATTAGGCAGTGCTGTGTCTAGAACCTATGAACTTGCTAAAAAACGATTAAAGCAAAAACATTTAATACAAGCGGCTATGGATAGGCTATGTCCTGATCCCAACGGAGATGGTATTCCGTATGCAGACTTGATCTTAGAAGCTGCAGTGGAAAAACTGGATTTAAAACATGAGATCTTTAAGCAAATTGAGGCACGCGCTCGTGCCGATGCCATTTTTGCTACGAATACCTCTAGTTTACGTTTGGCCGATATCGCTACTGTGTTAACACAACCACAGCGCTTAGTGGGGATACATTTTTTTAACCCAGTTTTTTATATGCCTTTGGTTGAGGTGGTGAAGGGCAAACAGTCCGATAAAACCACTATCGCTTATGCTGCAGCTTTTGTCAGACAAATTAAAAAATTGCCAATGCCCGTGGAAGATGCACCGGGTTTTCTGGTCAATCAAATTCTAGGGGGTTATTTTGTCGAAGCGTTTAAAGCGTTAGCCGCGGGTGAGAGTATAGGTGCCATTGATGCTGCTGGGCGTCGCTTGGGTATGCCTATGGGACCGTTAGAATTAGCGGATCAAGTGGGTTTGGATGTGTGCTTGGATGTCAGTGAACATTTAATGGGTAGTGACGCCATGGCCGCACAAACGCTGCTGCGCGAAAAAGTGGATAAGGGCGACTTGGGGCGTAAAACCCAAAAAGGCTTTTATCGTTATGCTAGGGGTAAACCGGTACGGGACAATATAACGCCTGATCCAGAAAAATTGGCGAAGTGTGAACGGCAGTTATTTTTGGGCATGCTGGATCGCGCGTTGTTGTGTTTAGATGAATCTGTGGTCAATAGCGTAGATTTAGTGGATGCGGGGGTTATTTTTGGTGCGGGCTTTCCCCCTTTTCAAGGAGGTATCTTACAGTATGCGCGTACGATGGATAAGCAAAATTTAGCTAAGGAATTGGCTGAATATAGAAATATGGGTATACAAGCAGTGGAAGCTACTTCTGCGTGGAAGTTATTGTGGTAGTGTATTTGATTTATAGATTTACACGAGCTATTATGCGCAATTATTAGGGTTTTTGGGGTAATTCAATGTTAAAAAAATGGTTTGGTACACATAAAGCAGTCAAACAATGGCTGTATTGCGCCTTATTGGCATTCAGCGCAACGCCGGCATTTGCACTTGTATATGATTTGCCTACAAATGGTAATGATATAGTAGGCAGTACTGAGTATGCTAATGTAAAAATGGGCGATAGTTTAAGCTCTTTTGCACAACGCAACGATGCGGGCTATTATGAATTGCTGGAAGCCAACCCGAAATTGAATCCTTTACATATGACTGGTGGTATGCGCTTAGTGATACCACATCAATTCATATTACCTGATGCGCCTAGAGAAGGCATAGTCATCAATCTGGCCGAATTGCGCTTGTATTATTATCAGCCCGGTTCCAATAAGGTCTTGGTTTATCCTATAGGTATAGGCCGTCCGGGCAATGGTAATTGGGGAACGCCTGTGGGTCAGCTGACCGTTATACAGAAAAAAGAAAATCCGGATTGGCGTGCACCACAATCCGTTATTGATGATATGGCCAGACGAGGTATTGTTGTGCCGCCTGTAATCCCTGCGGGCCCCGATAATCCCTTGGGCAATTATATGATGCGTTTGAGTAATTGGTCTTATCTTATCCATGGTACGAATCGTCCAGAGGGCGTAGGCCGTAGAACGAGCGCTGGTTGTATACGCATGTATCCAGAAGATGTTGAAGCACTGTTTGCCGTAGTTCCTATACGGACTAAGGTGACCATAGTAGATGAACCCTTCAAAGCAGGGTGGCTCAATAATCAATTTTATTTTGAAGCCCATGTGCCATTGCGTGAACAACGTGTTGCTTATGCAGGCCATTATGACGACTTATGGAATGAGGCCATTAAAAATGCGACGACAAGCCGCGCCGCCACTGTAAATTGGAATACTGTGCATACGTTAGTTAAGAAACAAACGGGGGTCCCACAAGTCATTGGGCAAGCAGCAAGTCTACAAGCAGTGGCAGCTGCTGCTACGGCGGCTAATCCGCCTGCAGTTGTTGCCGCAGCGGATGCTACGCCTACAGTTGCAGCAGCTAATCCGCCCGCAGTTGCGACTACAGATCCCACTGTTGCAGCAGCGAATGCTACACCTACAATTGCAGCGGCTAATCCATCTGCAGTTGCGGCTGCAGATCCCGCGGTTGCTACAGCGGACGCTATACCTACAATCGCGGCGGCCACTCCACCCGCAGCTATGACGGATAATAGTGTTACCAATAAAAGCGCTGCTTTAAATGGCTAAACGACATTTAGCGCGCCTTTTTTTGATAGGTAGTCTAGGGTTAATGGCTACCGCAACGGCCTTTGCTACTGAATATACTTTACCGGCAAAGGGTGATGCTGTCATAGGCAGCAACCAAATGACGGTAGTCAAAAAAGGCGGTAGCTTGAGTACGCTCGCAGAGCGCAACGATGCGGGCTATTACGAATTGCTGGAAGCCAATCCATCGCTAGATCCGCTGCATTTAAAAGAAGGTACGCAGGTATTAATACCGCATCAAATTATATTGCCTAATGCGCCTAGAGAAGGAATTGTCGTTAATTTAGCCGAGTTGCGTTTATATTATTATCCGCCGAGTACCAATAAAGTCATAACCTATCCCATAGGCATAGGTCGTTTAGGCGATCAATGGCAGACGCCCACTGGGCAACTCAGCATTATTGATAAACAAAAAGATCCAGAATGGCATGTGCCAGATTCGGTTATTGCTGATATGGCCAAAAGAGGGATTAAAGTACCCGAAGTCATGCCCGCAGGTCCAAATAATCCATTGGGTGCATATATGATGCGGTTGAGTAATGAAGATTATCTCATTCATGGTACCGATCATGCTACTACAATAGGCCGTAGAACGACTGGTGGCTGTATCAGTCTGTATCCAGAAGATATAGCACGGTTATTTAGTATGGTTCCATTGGATACCAAGGTGACCATAGTCAATCAACCTTTTAAAGCGGGCTGGTTAAAAGGTCAACTCTATTTTGAAGCACATAGACCATTACGTGAAGAACGTATCCATTATGCTGGCCGCTACGATAATTTATGGAATGAAGCGCTAAACAATGCTATCGCAAAACATACTGTTAGTATAGATTGGAACACAGTACAAACTTTAGTTCAGAATGAAACCGGTGTGGCAGAAGTGGTTTGGCCAGTGGTAGTAGCGCCTACACAACCAGCGGCGGATTAGTTGTGTTCAGCCATAATGGTAATTAAACGTGGATCTAAGCAGTCCAACATAAAAATCGTCATTGCCGTTTTATTATTGCTGTGATAGAACTCTAGCATTAAGGTGTTAAATTCAACTTGCCGTTTTACGGGCAAGTTGATTGCTGGATAACCTTGCGATAGTAAAATACCATTCATCATAAAACGTCCCATGCGCTTATTCACATCATAGAAAAATTGTATACGTGCCATATCTAAAAATAAGCTGATGGCTTTTTGATATAAATCTTGAGCACTCAGTTTAGTATAATCAAAGATTATATTTTGCCAGGTATGGGCTAATTCTGTGGCAGGGGGGGGCATGTACTTTGTTCCTGAAATGGTAACTTGACCACTGCGAAATTGTCCTGAGGTCAGCGCTTCTTCTTTTGCGGCAATAGCGTGTAATTTACAGACAAATTCTAAATGAAGACTAAATTGGTTGTTTTCAACAGACTCAAATAGAAATTTCCAGGCATTAGCTTGATTCAATACAATGCGTTCGTCGCTGATTTTATGTCCGCCTACGGTGACACCTTCTAAAAGGGTCTGAATTTCGGGTAGGGTATAGTGAATGCCTTCTAAATTGACAGCGTCATAGACCAATTCCGCCAATTGCCGTTTTGCAAAAAACAGGGCTTTTTGAGGGTTGGGAATAATGTTTTCAAGGCTAATCATGTTCAATATCCCGAGTGTAGCACCATTAAACATCTATTTAGCCAAATTAATGAACAAATGTCAATAGGAACTACTGCCGCGGCAGCCTGAAATTCAAACTTTTAAAATCCACTGCATGGGTTGAACGATAAGGATTGATATCCAAACCGCCGCGCCGCGTATAACGACCGTAAACGCTCAATTTTGTAGGTTGGCAGCGTTTCAAAATATCCATAAAAATACGCTCTATGCATTGTTCATGAAATTCATTGTGATTACGGAAAGAAACGATATAACGCAATAAGCCTTCATGATTGATTTTATTGCCTTCATAGCTTATCTGTACACTGCCCCAATCAGGCTGATGTGTGACTAAACAGTTAGATTTAAGCAGATCAGAATATACGCTTTCTTTAACCACACTATTTTCAGTGTGTAAAAAGTTCGAGTCAGTATTATAAATAGAACATTCTATATCGAGTTCATCTAAGCAACTACCCTCAAAAGCTGTTTTCATAATGGGTATTTGCGCTGAATTTAATGGATGCAACGTTACGTTTACAGAGGTATGCAGTCTAGGCTCTAAATCTTTCTGAATGGTTTGTATGACATCATTCGTAGATTTAAATTTAAACTGATTAAAGGAATTAAAATACAATTTCAGTGATTTAGATTCAACAATAAAAGGGGAGTTGCAATCATAGGTTATTTCAGCAATGGCAACGATAGGCTTACCTTTTTCATTGAGCCATGAGACTTCATAATGATTCCAACAGTCGAAACCCACGAAAGGGGGGGCATCGGGATCTATACCCATTTCCAAGCGTTTGCTAGTTCTAGAGATAGGACATAGATAGTCCGCGCTATAGCTTTGTGGATAGGCTGTTTTTTTGCCTAGTTCGGAGTTATGAACGTCGTTTTGGTTTGGTTCGGAAACAGTGTTCATTGTATTTATCTTCAAATTTAATGGTAAAGAAATTTAATTTTAGCCAATGTAGATAAAGGAAGCAAGCAATGAAAGGAGGTCACGGCTCTTCCTATTCGCTCCTGACGGTCACAGTTTGGTTACAAACTAATGAACCGAGCGTCGAGCATCAGGGAGCAGATTTTGAAAAATAGATATGTAGCTAAGCCGCCAATTTCAATCCTATGATGCCTATAACGATAAAGCTTACGGCGATCATGCGTGCTGCAGTAGCGGGATCTTCAAACCAGATGATACCCACCACAAAAGCGCCTACGGCGCCTATTCCAGTCCAAACCGCATAAGCCGTGCCCATGGGAATTGCTTTTTGCGCTAAAAACAGCAAGAAGCCACTTGCCGCCATGGTCGCAATAGCAAACAAAGCCCACCAGCGATTGCCTGAGGCCAGTTTTAAGCCCACTGGCCAACCGATCTCACAAACGCCGGCAAGAAATAAATAAAGCCAATTTATCATTAGTAATTACTCGCGCTTTAATTGGAAGAAGCTCATATTAGTGCATTAGAGTATATCTTAGTCATTCGCCCTGGTCTATCCGTTCCCTAACGGTCGACGCTCGGTTCATCCGTCTATAACCGAGCGTTGACCGTTAGGGAGGGGATAGGAAGAGTAATACCGCGAATTCTGTTTAAGATGCAAAATTCCGAGCCGCGACCGTCAGGGAGCGGAAAATGAACGAATAACAGGAGTGACCCGGCTCCGCTCGGAGAATAATTAGATATTTTTAAGTCAATCATGCAGAGATTTCTTAAACAGAATTGGCGTGTAGTACTGTAAGGCTGAGAATGCTAAACAAAAAGTCAGCAATCTAGGCAAATCGTTTTGTTCATTTTTTAGTAAAGCACTAGAATCTCCTTTTAATAAAGAGCCGGAATCTCCCGTGGAGCATGCGGCAAGAGGATATGTTCTAGGAAATGGAGTACCGAATTAGCTAAAGAATTCTCCAATTAAACCGGAGTGAATATTAAGAATTCGTAGGTTTCTAGAGCAAATACAGGCATTATAAACGCAAATTCTGTTTAAGATGCGAAATTCCGAGCCGCGACCGTCAGGGAGCGGAAAAAGGATGAATAACAGGAATAACCAGGCTCGGCTCGGGGAATAATTGGATATTTTTAAGCCGATAATACAGAGATTTCTTAAACAGAATTCGAGTTATAAGCCTCTTAACAGAGATTTTTCAGAAATATCACACATCAATTGACAAAGGAAAGCTCTTTTTCTGCCAAAAAAGTATAAAAAATATGCTTTTTAAAAGTTGTTAAGAAACTCTTAATATTCCCTTAATAATCGTTTGATAAAATTAAAAAAGCAGGTAATTCTAAGTCGTCCATAAAGATAAGAAGAGGTGTACTATGTCAGCGAATTCACAAAGATTAGCATCTATTATTGCACAAAAAAACTCACCTTATCGTTTCCAGGGGTTACCCGATGCAGCTGCGGTGGATGGGGTTAAGGAGGGCCGTAACGCAGTCTACATAGGGGATAAGAAAGAAGCGAGTGGTTATCCCTGTAAAATTTTCGATGAAAATGGCAATGCGTCCAATCTATTCTATGTTAGAGAAAGTCAAGCTCAATATAAGGCTATTCAAGCGAAGGCACAGGTAGCATTAACAAAAATCATTGAAGAACGAGATCCCTACGCAGGAAAAGACCATTATTCTTTTAAGATCGTAGATGGAACATTGGATGCAGCATGTACAGATAAAAATACGGTCTATATAGAGAGGAGTCCTTTTGGGGATAAAGGCCATCTTTGTAAAATTGTTGATGAAGAAGGAAATGCAACGATTAGTTTCTATGTTTCCAAAATGAACTTTAAAAGTTACGAGGACATTAGTCTGTATCAAGTTAAACATAAAGCAGTGATTGATATAGCAAAGGACGACGAAAAAAGAAGGGCAAATCATGCTTCATTGGCTGAAAAACTTAGAGCTGATTCAGATTATCTTTTTGAAGAGGTAGCTTTTGATGCGTTGGCGTTGTCACAGCATGAAAAGAAGAATACGGTTTATATATCAAAAGATCCTAATATGGGCGGTTACCGTTGTAAAATAGTGAATGAACAGGGCCACGCAGTTCGTTTATTTAGTATTGATGCAGAAAGTGCAGAGCATAAAGAGATCCACGCTATTATTGAAATTACTCAAGAAGTTACATCTTTTCCAGAAAAATTGGTGCAGGCCAAAGATATTATGCAGATTAAAGGCCTAGAAGAAGAACTATTGGTAAAAATTGATAAAATTCAGAAAGAATCTGTTAAAGGGAAATTGCGGGAAGAAGTAATAGCTATAGTAAAATTAGAAATAACAAAAAAAATACAACATGAACTTTTAGCTGAAGCACTTAAAAATAAGGACTACAATTTAGCAGTTGTATCTCCTGATGTAGTGAACTCGGATGAAAAAGAAGAACATCATATGGTTTATATAGCAGAGAAGGCTGATGATAAGGGTGCTTTCATTGGCTATCGCTGTAAAATAACAGATGAAATAGGTATGGTGGCTTGTCGATTTAGTATTAACCCAAAAAGTGAGGAACATAAAGAGATCCTCGCTATTGTTGAAGCGCAAAGAAAAGCAGCAGCTATTGCTGCTCCATTTAGAGAGAAATTAGATAAAGCTAAAACCAAACGTTCTATTGAAGATGCTATATATTCATTCTCAGCAGAAATAGAAAGAACTGCAGATGAAATGATTCAACAGGAACTTTCGGTGATTAACGAAGAGATGGGAAAGATAGCAAGTAAGAAGTTGCAAGATATAGACGATATTGATAAAGCTAAAGTTATTTTGAGAGGGGTCTACCAATTAAGTAAAGAGCTGGCTGTGCAGTGCGACCTTAAACAGAGTAAATATAAAGCTGAGGAACCTGGATTTCTTAGCACTTTGTTTGGTTCAAATGAAACTCAGTTTGAAGAGCTTGAAGCTGTGATTGAGATTTGTGAAAAGATAGAAGAAATTGACGAAAAGTTAAAAAACACTGAGAATGAGGAAGCATTAAAAATCCTTAAAGAAGCTAGTGTCATTGCTCAGAAATCATTCAATTGTACAAAAATATTTTTTAAAGGAACGGAGCAAGTTGCAGCGAAGGAGGAACTAGAAAAACTAAAAGCTATATATCTTTCGACTAGCCCTGGCAGCCATACACCTCTACAAAAGAGAGAAAATAGCGAGAAGATTAAACTAAAGCGTGTTATTTCCGACTCGGACATGTTGGTTGAAGAAAAATCTGATGAAGAAAAATCTATCTCTAGCTGTAATTATTTACTTTCAATGTTAGAGAAAAAAGAATCTTCTAAAAAAGACGATGTTAAAGCTCAACTTTCTGCCATCGAAGAATTGTTAAAAAGAGTTGAGCAATTTAACTTTCCAAGTAGTATTTTGAGTGGTTTCATAAATGTGATATATCCTAAGTTGGTGACTGCACTTAAAATTAGAGATTTGACTGTGGAAAACATGAGGCAATTATATGCTGATATTCGGTTAGAGTATTCTGGATTATTAAACGCTGCTAATGAGCTTGCTTCTTCTAACGTTGCTGATGCTGAAAAGGAAGCTGAAGAAAAAAAGAAGCAGATGTTTGGGAAAATAGAGGAGGTTAGAATAGTTGAAGAAAAATTAAAAGATATTGAAAAAGAGGAAAAATCCATTGGCTCGATTGAGGATATAAAGACAAAAGAAACCATGAGGATTCGTATTGAAAGGAAGGTGCTTTTAAGCGATATAAAAGAGGATACAGCGTTAGTAACGAGCAAAGAACTAACCCAGGCTATTGCTGGTTTAGAGAGTGTTGTCGAGACAAATTCAGATTCAGACTTGTTTGAAGAAAAAGTTTCTAATGTAATTAATACATTAGAACGGAATCAGAACGATATAACAAGTAGAATTGCTGATTGCGATAAAGAAATAAACGAGATCGAAGCAAGAATTAAAGTTGAAGCTGAACAGGCCAAAGAAGGTATGGAAAAATTTAAAACGGATTTGGTATTATTTAATCATGAATTAACAGGTCTTAATGATAAGCATCCTTTGAAAAAAGTATTAGCCGGCGCTATAGGCAACTTAGAGCGATCTCTTAAAGAGATAGACGATATAAAACCAGAAGTTCGTATAATGTTGTTAGAGATGGAAAAAAGAAATGTAAGTGATGCAATAGAAAATTTTTTGCAAAACAAACAACATGTGCTTATTATCCCATCATCTGACAAATATGCTTTTGCGAAAGATTTTCATGATTTAAAAGAAAAGAAGAGCGAAAAAGATATATTTGAAAAATCTTTAAACAGTTTAAGTTTGATCTTTTCTAGTATAAGAAAGAAGGTTGGGGAGTTTTTTGTTTTTCGAAGGGAAATCCGGATCACATCTGTTTTATTGACTAAACAGGCGGAAATTAAAAGAGAAAAGGTAGATCAGGAAAAAATAATACAGGGTAAAATATTATTAGAATTAACCGCTCAAGAAAAAGCATTGCAAAAAGAACTTATCGATTTAAATGAAAAGAAACAAATGGCTATTACAGAACGAAATCGTTTAGAGGCTATAATTTCTGCAGAACACGAACGCTTAGGGGTTATAGTCACTAAGCCATTCCAGCTTTTTATAATCTCTAATTTTGATTTTACTCATTCATCCGTGTTCAATGGTATTCAAGGGAATGCGATTATTTTAGACGATAAAAGTAGAGTCCATTTTATTATTGACGGTAAAATAGTCCTAGATAAAAAGAGCAAGCCCAAAGAAGTTGCTATAAATAATCGACATTCAATTCCTAGGGCTGCTGACTTACAAAGTTCTACTGGAGGGTATAGTGTACCTAGAGAGATTACCGATTATAGAGGCATATGTGCTGTAATTGAAGAAGCTGCGCGAAACGGGGATTATCGTTTACAGTATGATACTGAAGCAGAAAAGAGCGCGGAAGATAAAGCGAGTGCTATAAGAGAAGCTAATGAGAAGAGAAGAGAATCTGAAAAGGAAAGAGAAATAGCTGCTAAAGAAAGAGAAATAGCTGTTAAAGAAAGAGCAGACAGAGCTGCTCAGGAAGAAAAGCAACGAGTTGCTCAGGAAGAAAAACAACGAGCTGCTCAGGAAGCAAAAGACAGAGCTGCTAAAGAAGCAGAAGAGAAAGTCGTTCAAGAAGCGAAAGATAGAGTTACTGAGGAAAAGAAAAAAGTAGAGACTCTTCGAATAAAAGTAGAGAACTTGGCAAAGCATAAACAGACAGCAAGTAGGGCACAAGAAAGCAAAATAAATGCCGTTCAGAAACAAAGCTTGAGTCACTTTGGTGGTGCACGTACCATTGAAGAGGCCGCTCAGTTAACCCAGAATAAAAGTGAAGAAAAAAGGCTAGCCTCAGTTGCAAGAAGCCAGTTAAGCACTCAGAGCGAATTAGAGCAAGAGCGGATTAAATTGGAAGCTGAGCTAAAGAAACTAGAAGATCTGTATGACACGGTACTTAAGTACGATAAAGATGATTTATACACAGCAGATATAGACCTTCGCAAAGAATTTCGTGATACTTTGTGTGCTGAAATAGGAAAATCTTCAGCACTGTCAAAAGCACTAAACGCAACATTAACTGAGCTGAAAGACGATTCTTTGTTGTGCACTCCTAGGTTTGTAGTGCTGCTTGATAAGATTGAAGACCTTTTATTTAGCTTTGTGAAGCATGCTAAATTAGAGCATCTTGAAATAGTGGAATATATTGTAACGACTATATTACCACTGTTAGAAGAGAAAAGTGACGAATCTTTATTATCTCAATTTCGTGCAGTAGATGAAGCCAATAGAAAAGTCGAAAAGGCCTTAAAGCAAAAACCAGGTGAGATAGCCCAAGTTAAAACAGATCTTGAAACGATAAAGGAAAAATTACAGAAGCTTGAGTCTGAAGCTAAGGCCCCAGTTGTTTCAGCGCCGCTTTCACCAGCGCAGAAACGGCCTAATACGCTTTATCACGATAGCAATTCTAGTGCTACGGGTTCTCCTGGTTTCTTTCGCAGAGCGATTGAGAGCGTTACCAGTCAATTTACGGCTGAAAATTTAGCCCAAAACGTGGGGTCGCAATCTATATCGATACCGATACCAACCAAGAATGGTTAGATCGATGCCGTCACGGCGAAGTTGTTAGCTTCGCCGTTTTTCTGCTAAACTAGTTTTGTGTTGCACCATTGCGTTTGATCGGACGTTTAAAAAATAAATTGAATAGGAGAAGAAATATGTCTACGGAGGTACCTAATCTTAACTCATATATTCAGCAGCAAGAAGTTATTCGATGCAAGTTATTAGATGAGATAAAGGAATGGGATGAAAAAATAACGAGACGTATCCAAGATAGGGAAAAGAAATCTGGCGAGATACGCCAGAATAATGTAATGGTAGCGGAAATCCGTCTTGAATTTTCCAAATCAATGGTGCCTGTGACTGACGAAGTTAAATTAAGGCATGAGCAAAAAATAAAACCATTTTCTGACGGCATTGAAGAGCTGCGCAAGATAATCCATCGTTATGATACGGTCGATATTCCTCGCTTTAAAGAAAATAAGTTAAAAGCAGAGGCTGAATTAGCCTCAGTAGAAGCTAAAATTGAAAGCATGAAAGCCATAGAAAAAGTGATATCGGCACCAATAGATACTAGCAGTCTAGATCTGTCTACACTAGAAAACCAGACTACCCTTACCTTCAAGCGATAGTGCCGATTAAGCGCTGTTTAAAACGCGAATTCTGTTTAAGATGCAAAATTCCGAGCCGCGACCGTCAGGGAGCGGAAAATGAACGAAAAAAAGGAGTAACCCGGCTCCATTCGGGAAATAATTAAATATTTTTAAGCCAATTATATAGAGATTTCTTAAACAGAATTCGCGTTTAAAGGCTAAAGTTATCATTTATTAGTGGCTATATGTTTGTATCGTTATCACTATCTTTTATTTTTCCAAAAAGCATCTCTAAAAATATACCGAACGATTAATAAACTAATTTAGTTCATTTTTTTAGGCATATTCTGGTCTAGATACGTACTTTAAACTGGCCTACAACCCAAAAAATGGAAGAGAAACATTCTTTATCTGGCAAATCAGTATGAAAATTACACTCTTTTAAATTTATTTATAATTTTTTTAAAAGATATAGGCATTTTGCACTATTATTTAAGATAAACGTTTGATATTATTTCATTTGTACAGATCTCACACCAGAATCGATCACAGGGAATAAGAGAGGTGCCAAAATGTCAACGAATCCACACAGTGTAAAAGGCGTAACACTAAAAGAGCGGAAGAAAAGAGAAATACTGCAAGCCGCGTCAAGCCGATTAGAAAACATTCTTCGAGCAAAGGAACGAAAACAGCCAACAGAGTATCACTTTAAAATTCTACGGGATGCAATTTCGGAAATGGTAGAAGGTGCTAATGTGGTTTATATAGCTCCAGCAAGAACAGACGGTAAGATAAGTGGATACCACTGTAAAATTATTGATGCCGAATGTAATGAAACTATTGTATTCGATGTGAATGAGAGCACCTACAAAAGAGCCAAATTGATTGTTGATGCAGAATATAAAAAGGAAAGCAAACCTAAAACACAGGGAGATAAAGAAAGAGATGCAAAAAGATCATTGGAAAGCATTCTTAAGATAAAAGAGAATTATCAAGCAACAAACTATAGCTTTAGAGAATTAAAGGATGCTAAGTCAGTTGAACAAACCAAAAAAGGCCACCACATAGTCTATATAGGGGCTATAATGGAGAATGGCGAATATTTATGTAAAATCTTTGATGAAAAAGGATATTCAAAAGCTCAGATCCGTATTAAAAAAAGTGACTATGACAGAATTGTTGCAGTTGAGCCCGCCATTTCTGAAAGACAGGCACTTATTGCTGAATTTACAAAAAAGCTTACTACAATTCAAGAAACAGCTTATAAGACTAAAGAAAGTAAAGAAGAGAGTGGTTTATCCGATAGCTTTTTGGCTAGCATAAATCAATGGTGGCCTGGTTCTAATAGTACATTAGTTGAGGCACCCGTTGATGAAAACAAAATTTTTGAAGAATTTATTGAAGCAATATCTGAAAAAATAAAAACGGTTGATGACCTTGCAAAGAGTAAACTTACTAAAATTAAAATTGATGCTAAAGTCTGGGTAAATCTATTGCCCTTTAAAAAGAAGTCTGAATCTATACGCAACACAATAGAACCCCTTCTAAAATCTTCTCAATATATTGAAAATTCTGTAGTGGATTACATGGCGGCTTATGTGGAAAGTGTTGGAATAGAGATAGCAGAGAACCAGGCAAAATTAGAATCTTTGGAGTCTCTGACCCAGGAAGAAAAAGATGAAATTCAACAAACTATAGAGCAACTTCGAGAAATCCAATCGACAACTGCTAGATTATCAAAGCGTGTTGCAGCGATACGGAGCAATAAGGCAAGCCTTGCAGAATATCGTTTTGAGCGTATGCAGCCAGAACGAGCTCAATTATCAGAGAAGGTGATTTATATTTCGCCAACGGGACAGTGCAAAGTTTTAGGAGAAGATGGTTCAAGCGTCTACGAAATGAATTTATCATCAGGCTTGATTCAGTCTAAACAATTTTCCGCACAATTAAATGATCTGAATTTTCAACGGAAAGTTTTAAGTGAATTAGCACAGTTAAATTATGTTGGATTTGATGTGTTGGCGTCATGGCGGCTTGCTTTAATTAATCTTTGTGATGCTTTAAATAAAGATAAAATATTTTTCAATGAAAACGCATTTGGCATGGAACTTTTCCATCAAGAATTAGAAAAAATAGGTATATTTTGTGCGGAAGGAGAGTATGAACTCAGATTGAATAAAGCTAGGGGCCTTCTTGACTATAATAAGTATGTTTGTGATGAATTGTTTCATATAGATGTGGCACTTAACCCTGAAAAAGCACTAGAACGACAAGAAAAATTAGCTGCACTTCATGCTGAACAATTTGAATTGGATGAATTGTCTTATTCTGAACTATTGCCTAACTTGCCAGAAGGTGTAAAAAAAGCCATTTTTGATATAAATGAGTTCGGTAGAGAAGATAAACGGACAATGTTTGCTGGATTAATGGGTGAGGCCCAGAAGAAAGCAGAAGCAATGCTAGATAGACAAGAACAGAGTTCTCTTAAACAGACCAAAGATCTTCTTAAAAAATATGAAGAAGAAAGAACTGAACTGCAGTCTTTAGAAGCTGTATCTATGACTGAAATAAAAATTTTAGAAGACAATACAGCGCAGCTTCAAGTTGTCAATAAGACAATCGAGAAAATAGATGAAGAAAAAAGCTTGCTTTCTGAAACACTTGGGCAGAAGGAAGAAAGTTTGAGACAAAAGAAAGCAACGCGTGATAGCATAAAAAACAATATCCAAAGAAACAAAACCCAGATTGCAGATATAACTTATGAATCCAAACTATTTAGTGGACGCTCAGAACGATTGAAACAGGTAAAAGAGGGGATTAAGAATTCTATTTCTGAATTTGTTGGAAGTAATCAAAGTTTTAAGCTATTACCGTCTTCAATGCTGACTAGTATTTTTGGACGTTCTGCAAATCAATCATTGGCAAATAGACTTTACAAAATAGTGAAAGTTATAGACGAGGATCCTAATGTTACTTTACTGGATATCGAAACGAGATTTAAGTTTGCCATAAGTAGATTTAATAAAGATAAAACGGGGTTTTTCTCTAGCGTAACAGAAGAAGAATCAAAGGCGGTAGAAGATTTCTGTAATAGGTTCACTGAAGATTATAGAGACTTTTTTCGGCTAGAAATGGAGTTACCATGGTTTAATGAAGATCTTTTGAACAGAAAACTTGAGTTAGGAGAAGAGCAGAAAAAATTAGATGCCCAGTCTACTAGCCAACAACGAGAGATTCTTAAGATTTCTAAGGAAATAAAACACCAAAAAGGGCAGATTGAAGCGCTAACCACTCCACGAAAAGAAGCATTAGAGAAGCAGAGTAATTTAGACAGAGAAATTAAAGATATTCAGTTGCGGTGTGCAAACGTAGAAGCTAAAAGAAAGGCTGTTGAGACGACAAGAGAGACACTTACTAAGCGCAAAATACAAATTGGTGTTAATATAGTCATGTTATCTGAAGGTCTAGCAGTATCGTACGACCGAAATAGTTTCAAAGATGTGCTTAAAAATGTTGATATAGACTATCATGGACAGCCTGTGGGTGATGATAAATCATCTTTGCCTATTTCTATGGCAACCTCACATTTGCAGCGCAGATCTCTAAGTGCCAGAAAATCCATATCTGCAGCTAATGTAGATGAAGAGTCAATGAGCAATGCTAAGGTACATCAAAGAAGGGCTGTTAGTATGATGTTAACTCCATCTGATAATCCCGTAGCAAAAAAGACACGTAGTAGTTCTTTAGATAGTGAAGAGTCACTTGCGATGGCTGGTATTACATCATTTGCTTCCCAACCTTCAACGCCAAGGTTTGATCAACTTACTGCAGATTCAGATGATACTGTAGATGCCGTTTCAGATTCAGAATCAGATATAGCCTCAGATATAGAGGATGTATTGTCCGTAGATGCTGATTCAGATTCAGATATAGAGGATATATTGTCATCACTAGATGAACTATGCGGTAGTAGCGCAGAGAATACGCCGAAGGCGGACATATCTGATATACAGAGGTCTAGTGAAGTAAAGGAAAGAAGAGATGCCGGCTTAAACAGCAGTGTAAGCTTTAATTACTCACCTGATGTTTCAAAGGTATGCCAGACTGAAAAGCCACAGCGTCGGAAACAATCTGAAACTAGTGTTTGGGAGCGATCATCGGCTTCACCAACACTACTTGCGCGTAAGGATCAACAAGTAGCCGCGGAAACAACAGAATCTTTACAGCATGCCGAAGAAAGAGACTTGATTTCCAAGCATTCTTCTTGGCTTGCTAAAGGTTTTAGTATATCCTAATGCAAATTGAGATTTTATAGACGCTTTATTTTTCTAGTTCCAAAGAAACCCTATTGTTATTAATATCAATAGGGTTTTTATTTGTAAATACGCCCTACAACTTCACCTTCATCAACCGTGCCTTATCGCGAGCCCAGTCTTTGTCGCGTTCGCTGGCGCGTTTGTCGTGTTGCTTTTTACCCTTGGCTAGGGCAATGTTAACCTTGACGCGGTTTTTGTACCAGTGTAGATCTAGAGGAATAAGGGTATAGCCTTGACGTTCTACATAGCCTATTAATTTATTCAATTCTTGGCGTTTCATCAGTAGCTTGCGCGTGCGATCGGGGACCGCTTTGACATGAGTTGAGGTGGTGTTTAAAGGACTAATATGCGTGCCTATCAGCCAAGCTTCGCCATTTTTAAGCAATACATAGCTGTCGACGAGTTGTGCTTTACCCGCGCGTAGACTCTTGACCTCCCAACCTTCTAACACTAAACCTGCTTCGAAACGTTCTTCAATGTGGTATTCGTGCAGCGCTTTCTTGTGTAAGGCTATGGTCGAATTTTGTTTTTTATTTTCACTCACGATATGACTCATATCTATCTATAATAATGGTCGCATATTAACACAGAGCTTGAATATTAACTGTATGTTTATATATTGCGCAGTGTTTAGCTAGATTTCAAGAATGCATTATAGCATAGAATAGTGTTTACTACAAAAAATTATTTTCAAAATATTGCTTAAAAGCCAGTAGTGGCCTCACCTATAGTATGTTAGAATTTCGCATAACATGACACAAGGGTAAACAACATGAGCTGGCTGTCCAAAATATTACCATCTAAGATCCGCACTTCTACTGAAGGCAAAGGTGCCAATGTACCCGAAGGTTTGTGGGTTAATTGCCCACAATGTAAGGGTATGCTGTATAAGCCGGAATTGGAGCGCAGTATAGAAGTCTGTCCAAAATGTGGCCATCACTTTTACATCAACGCTCGGATGCGCTTAAGCCAATTGTTGGATGCAGACAGTGGCAAAGAATTGGCCAATGAATTACATGCCAGCGATCTACTCAAGTTTAAAGACACCAAGCGCTATAAAGATCGCTTAGTGCATATGCAGAAAAATACCGGCGAAAAAGATGCTTTGGTGGTGATGGAAGGGCGGCTTAAAGAAAATCCTATAGTGGTGGCGGTATTTGAATATTCCTTCATAGGCGGTTCTATGGGCGCTGTGGTGGGTGAAAAATTTGTGCGAGGTGTTGAACGCGCTTTACAACAAAAATGCCCCTTTGTGTGTTTTTCCGCCAGCGGTGGCGCCCGCATGCAAGAAGGCTTAACCTCTTTGTTGCAAATGGCAAAGACCAGTGCTGCATTGCAGCGTTTTCATCAAGAAAAATTACCCTACATTTCTGTATTGACGAATCCCACTATGGGTGGGGTGTCGGCCAGTTTAAGCATGTTGGGCGATATCATCATCGCTGAGCCTAAGGCTTTGATCGGCTTTGCGGGCCCTAGGGTAATAGAGCAAACGGTGCGTGAAGTATTGCCCGAGGGTTTTCAAACCAGTGAATTTCTATTAGAGCACGGCCATATCGATTTAATCATCGATAGGCGTGAACTGCGCGATCGCATCGCCGGGTTGCTGGCTAAGTTAGTAGCGCAATAAAGAAATGGCGAATAAGACGCTGGCGGAATGGCTCACTTGGATAGAACAACAGCACTCACTCGAGATCGACATGTCTTTAGAGCGGGTTTTAGACGTTGCAGCCCGACTTTCTGTGCTTAAATTCAATTGTCCCATCATTACGGTGGGAGGCACCAATGGCAAAGGCAGCACGGTAGCGACATTGGCAGCTATTTACGGCGCTGCTGGCTATCGTTGCGGGGTGTACACATCACCGCATTTAGTGCAATTCAATGAGCGTATAGTCATCGATGGACTAGTGGTCAGCGATGCCGCTTTGTGTGAGGCCTTTACCGCAATAGAAGCAGCTAGAGATACTATTACCTTAACTTATTTTGAATTTGCTACCTTGGCGGCCTTGTATCTATTCCAAAAAAATAAATTGGATGTGGTTATTTTAGAAGTGGGTCTGGGAGGTCGCTTAGATGCAGTCAATATCATCGATAGCGATGTGGCCATTATCACTACGGTTGATATAGACCACACCGATTATTTAGGCAATAGCCGCGAGGAAATTGGCGCTGAGAAAGCGGAGATTTTTCGGGCGGGTAAGCCAGCCATTTATGGTGATAGTGATAAAGTAAGTACGGTGGTTGAAAGTGCCAATGACATAGGCGCTCAATTATATTTGCAAGGGTCGGATTTTTATTTTCAGGAAGAAGAAAAAACTTGGCATTGGCGTAATACCAATCACCATTACAATGATCTCCCTAAACCCACAGTATTGTTGCACAATGCGTCATTGGCCTTGCAAGCCGTAACCTTGCTGGAACCTAGATTGCCCGTTACGCCAGAAGCGATACGTCAGGGTTTAGCTACAGTCCGTGTAGCCGGGCGTTTTCAAACTGTAAGCGTTGAACCTAGGTGTATAGTCGATGTGGCGCATAATCCGCAAGCGAGTAAAGAGTTGCATAGACGACTTAGCCGTTTGGGCTGGCAAGGGCGCTTGCATATCGTCTTTTCCATGTTGGCGACTAAGGACAGATTGGCTAGCCTTTTACCCTGGCAAGATTGTGATGCCCACTGGTATTTGGCGCCCTTAAAAGATAAAAAAGCCGCCCCTTTAGAGGCCATCGTGACTGATTTTAACGAGCTAGGGATTACAGCGTATCAAAAATATGCCACAATAGAGAATGCGTATCGCGCTGCGCGAGCTAATGCTGCTGCCAACGAGACTATCCTGGTTTTTGGCTCTTTTCATACGGTGGCGGCGGTGACAAACGGGTGAAGCAAATAGGTAACTACTCACCCTAATGACCTAGTCCCGGTTATAAAAGGATAAACCGAGCCGCGACCGTAAGGGAGCGGAAAGTGAAAATATACGCTAATCTATCCAGTATAGGTTTTTCTTATTACATGGTACAAGTAGTTACGCAAATAGTTATATGAAGAGAGGAGAAATAGCATGACGATTACCTTAACGACATTAGATTATATCTTAATTGCCATAGTGATTGCGTCTAGTTTGATTGGTTTTATGCGGGGCTTTGTACACGAATCCTTGTCTTTACTCATAGTATTAATAGCGCTGTGGCTAGCCTTTGAATATTCCGGTAAAGTGGAATTTTATTTTGTAGACATTATTCCCAATACCAGCGCTAGGCTGTGGGCAGCGGTGATCAGCATTATCCTGGCAACCTTATTGATAGGTACAGTGCTTAAAAAGATTATTCTGCATTTTATGAAGAAATCCGAATCCACTTATCTAGACAAATTTGTGGGCTTTCTATTCGGTATTCTGCGTGGTTTTGTAGTCGTAGCCTTGGTGGTGTGGGGTATTTCTAATACTTCCTTAAAAGAAAAACCATGGTGGCAGGATTCGGGCGTGGTTAAATATTTGCAAGAGAGTTTTGCCTGGCTAGATCAATATCGCAGTAATTATACTTCTGTTGCCAATGCCAGTAGTGACACAGATGCGGCCGATACAGCATCGGAATTGAAAGAAACAACGTAAAATGAATGATCCGAACCGCGACCGTCAGGGAGCGGAAAAAAATTAATCAACAGAAGAGAGTAGAATGTGTGTGGAATAGTCGGTTTAGTTTCTAAACAAAATGTGAGCGCCGAATTGTATGATGCCTTAACGCTATTACAGCACAGAGGCCAGGATGCAGCGGGCATGGTTACTTGTGAAGGCCGGCAATTACACCTACAAAAAGGCAAGGGTTTTGTGCGCGATGTGGTGCATGCTCAAGATATACTGCGTCTGCGCGGTCATTATGGTTTAGGGCATGTGCGTTATCCCACTGCGGGCACTGATTCTGCCGCCGAGGCGCAACCGTTGTATGTCAATTCTCCTTATGGCTTATGCTTAGTACACAATGGCAACTTAACCAATGCCGCTAGCTTGCAAAAAGAATTGTGGCAAAAAGGCTTCAGACATTTAAATACCCGCTCAGATTCAGAAGTATTGTTGAATGTCTTTGCGGAAGAATTGCAACGTGTGGCAGTAGGTGAGTTAACACCCGAAAAACTATTCCAGGCCGTGCGTCAACTGCATCCTAGATGCAAAGGCGCCTATGCAGTAATCGTGCTGATTGCTGGGTATGGGCTGTTAGCCTTTCGTGATCCTTATGGCATCAGGCCTTTATCCTTGGGTGTAAGACAAAACGAGGATGCCGCGCCAGACTATCTTTTTGCCTCTGAAACCGTGGCTTTAGATAGCCTAGGGTTTCAACTATTAGACGATGTGGCCCCAGGCGAAGCTGTTTTTATTAGCGTAGATGGACAGATGCAGCGGCAACAATGCGCCAAGCACCCACAATTATCGCCATGTTTATTTGAATTTGTTTATTTATCACGACCCGATTCCATCATGTCTAAGATATTGGTGTATAAGGTTCGGCTGAAGTTGGGTGAATATCTGGCCGAAAAATTATTGCGCGTATGGCCACATCACGATATTGATGTAGTCATGCCCGTGCCTGAAACCAGCCGTACCGCAGCTTATGCCATGTCCTTGCGTTTGGGTTTGAAATACCGCGAAGGTTTGGTTAAAAATCATTACATAGGCCGTACTTTTATTATGCCCGGTCAGGCAATACGCCGTAAGTCGGTGCAACGTAAATTAAATGCCATCGATTTAGAATTTCAGGGTAAGAATGTACTTTTAGTCGATGATTCTATTGTGCGTGGCACGACCTCTAAGGAAATTATCGAGCTGGCACGTGCGGCAGGGGCCAGAAAAGTTTATTTTGCTTCTGCAGCACCTGAAGTGGTTGCACCTAATGTGTATGGTATCGATATGCCGCGAGCGAGTGATCTGATTGCTCATGATCGCAGTGTGGAGGAAATTAGGGTTTTACTCGGTGCTGACGGTTTGATTTTCCAAGATCTCAAAGATTTAATTGCTGCAGCGCGTGAAGGTAATCCAGCTATCACTCGTTTTGAAGATTCCGTATTTAGCGGCGATTATATTACCGGCGATATCGATGCTGAGTATTTAGAAGCTTTGGCGCGCGCTAGAGGTTAAAATGGCTGTCCTTCTCCCATACCAATACGTGTTCCCCATCATGCCAATCGCTGAGGGTGATGCGGGTAAAGGCGCGGTGATCTTGATAGTAAATATGATAACCTGGCCTATGGGTATGTCCATGGATTAGTACATTGCTATGAGCTTCTTTCATTGAAGCGAGGGCAGCCTCGGTGACGATGTCCATTTTCATAGAATCTATAGTTTGTACATAATTTCTACTTTTCTGACGGGCTTTTCGTGCCATCTTACGTCGTAACCACAAGGGCAGGGCTAAAAATAAGCGCTGTACCCAGTGACTATTGGCGTAATGACGCCAACGTTGATAAGCCAAGTCGCTCGTACACAATAAATCCCCGTGGCTTAACAACACCGAAATACCATAAAAATCAACGATATGGGGGTCAGAAAGCAGAGTCCAGTCCACGCGCTTGGCAAAGTCTTTACCCAATAGAAAATCGCGATTTCCCGGCATAAAATAAAGCTTTATACCCAATTGATGCCAGGCCTGTAGCTCGGCGACGGTGGCTTCTACAAAAGCATTATTGTCGTCATCACCCACCCACGCTTCAAAAAAGTCCCCTAAAATATATAGGTCGGAGCAATTCGCGGCCCATTTTTGCCTCAATGCAGTTAAAGCAGTCAAGCCTTGTGGCTCTGCTGGATTTAAGTGTAGGTCGGAAATAACAAGTATAGACATGTTTTTATTCGCCGCGATCTCAAGTATAATATATCCAATGCACTTCAAGAAGCGAATTGGTGCGTAGGGGCAACCCCCTGTGGTTGCCCATCTAGGGCAGGCACGGGGGTCTGCCCCTACGTGCATTCTCGCATTTCCAAGCGCGTTTGGTATATCTCCAAATAATAAGACATTCTAGAGTAATAAGAGTAGGTTATGCAAACATTGCCCCTAAAGTTCCGTTTTTGCCCCAGTCCCACTGGTTTGATTCACTTCGGTAATGTACGTACGGCATTGTTCAATGCCTTATTGGCACAAAAACTGCAGGGGACATTTTTATTGCGCATTGAAGACACCGACAAAGAGCGCTCTAAAAGCGAATACACCGAAGCATTGATGGCCGATCTGCATTGGTTAGGATTAGAGTGGCAAGAAGGCCCTGAGGTCGGCGGTAACAACGGCCCTTATTGGCAATCAGAACGTCAAGCCATTTACGATAACGATTATCAACGCTTAGGTTTACATGCTTATCCTTGCTTTTGCAGCGACGAAGATTTAGAAGCAATGCGCAAAGTGCAACGTTCTCAAGGTCTACCACCGCGTTATGCAGGTACTTGTAGGCACTTATCTGCTGAAGAAATCAACACGAGAATTGCTGCGGGTGAAAAACCCGCATTGCGTTTTAGAATGCCCGATGGCGAAGCGGTAGAATTTATCGATTTAGCCAAAGGACCGCAACGCTTTTTAACCGATGATATTGGCGACTTTATCATACGTCGAGCTGATGGTACCGCACCTTTCATGTATTGCAACGCCATAGACGATGCCATGATGGGAGTAACCCACGTCGTCCGCGGAGAAGATCATTTAACCAACACGCCGCGACAAATATTGATTTTGCAAGCATTGGGTTTAAGAGTACCGCAATATTGTCATATTTCCTTGATCATGGGTGCAGACCATACTCCTTTGTCTAAACGCAATGGCAGTCGCAATATACAAACCTTGCGTAAAGAAGGGTATTTACCCTTAGCTATCAACAATTATTTAGCGCGTTTGGGGCATTATTACGGTGATGAGCAGTTTATGAGTTTAGCGCAATTGGCAGGCAATTTTGATTTTAGCCATTTGAGCCGATCGGCAGCGCATTTTGATGAACAACAATTATTGCATTGGCAAAAAGAAGCAGTGATGCAATTATCACCCTCTGCATTCAGATTATGGATTGGCGAGCACAGCGCACAATTTAATTTAATCCCAACGGCCAAACAAGAACTGTTTTTAAAAATTATACAACCCAATATTGTTTTCCCCCATGAGTTTGACGATTGGGCCACGCGGTTATATGCAGATACACTTCCATTGGAGCCCGAATTGCGTGATGTGCTCATGCAAGCGGGTAAAAGCTTTTTCACCACGGCCATTGAAGCAGTTAAAGAAAAAGACGTAGATTACGCTTATCTGCAACAGCAGTTGAAAGAAACTTGCAACGCCAAGGGCCGCGCTTTGTTTCAACCCTTACGTGTGGCGTTAACGGCCTCCTTACACGGGCCACAATTAGAAGATATATTGCAGCTGATGGGCAGCGAGCAGGTGTTACACCGCTTTGCGGCTGCTGCTACCTTATTTAACGCAGAGAATTAATTATGCTAAGTATTTATAATAGTAAAAGCAAACAAAAAGAAATCTTTAAACCCATACGAGCTAACGAAGTCAGTATGTACGTGTGCGGTATTACCGTCTATGATTATTGTCATATAGGCCATGCCAGAGCCATGGTGGCTTTCGATATGATAAATCGTTATTTGCGTTATAGCGGCTATACAGTCAAGTATGTGCGTAACATCACCGATATAGACGACAAAATTATTAAAAGAGCCTTTGAAAATAAAGAATCCATGCAATCTTTAACCACACGTTTTATCAACGCTTTAACGGAAGATATGGAAGCGTTAGGAACTTTAGCGCCCGATCTTGAGCCTAAAGCCACGGATTATATTCCTCAGATGATAAGCCTAATAGAAACGCTCATAAGCAAGGGTTTAGCGTATGGTGGCAGTACGGGCGATGTTTACTTTGACGTTATGCAATTTAAAGATTATGGCAAATTAGCGCATAAAGATTTAGAAGCATTAGAATCTGGAGCACGTATAGCGATTGAAGAGGCTAAAAAAACACCCCTAGATTTTGTATTGTGGAAATTATCTAAGGAAAATGAGCCCTACTGGCCTTCGCCCTGGGGCAATGGTCGTCCAGGTTGGCATACGGAATGCGTGGTCATGTCCAGTTTAGAGTTAGGGCAACCTTTCGATATTCATGGCGGCGGCAACGATTTAAAATTCCCACATCATGAAAACGAAATAGCACAAGCAGAAGGCGCTTGTGACAAACCCTTTGTCAATTATTGGATGCATGTAGGTTTTGTTGAAATCAACAAAGAAAAGATGTCTAAATCCTTAAATAACTTCTTTACGATACGCGATGTATTGCGTGAATGGAAGCATGAAGTGGTCCGCTATTTCCTCTTAGCCAGCCATTATCGCAGCCCCGTGGATTATTCACTGGAGGCACTAGAGGGCGCACAAAGCGCTTTAGATCGCTTGTATGGTGCTTTACGTGGTATTGAGTTGCCTACAGAAATAATAAAAAATGAATTGGCTAAGACTTATGAAACGCGTTTTATGGAAGCCATGGACGACGATTTTAATACGCCAGTGGCTTTGTCGGTGTTATTTGATTTGGCCCGTGAATTAAACCGCAGTAAGGCCGAAGGATTAGATAATGCGGCGGCATTGGCACAGATGCTAAAAAAATTGGCCGCAGTACTGGGTTTATTAACTGAACCGGTTGAACATTATTTTCAACAAGATGCCCATTCTGCCATCGATGCAGACGAAATAGAACGCTTGATCGCATTGCGTCGCACGGCGCGTGCAGAAAAAAATTGGGCCAAGGCTGATGAAATCCGGCAGCAATTGGCACAAAAAGGAGTTATGATAGAAGACAGTGGTGATACCACAACGTGGCGATATGAATGATGAGCACCGAGCCGCGACCGTTAGGGAGCGGATAAAATATAACAAGGAGCATACCATGAGTGATTACAAAACATTAACCGCATTAAAACCCATATTAACGGCTATTGAGTCCGTAGGGCAATTTGATTTTACCGAGTTAAAAGGTAAAAACGTGATTATCTATTTTTACCCTAAAGACAATACACCAGGTTGTACGTGTGAGGGCGAGGATTTTCGCGATGCATATAAAAAATTTGAAAAAGAAAACACGGTTATCTTAGGCGTGTCGCGCGATTCAATTAAATCGCACGCAAAGTTTCAAACTCAATATGAATTCCCCTTTGCTTTATTGTCTGATAGCGATGAAGCTTTGTGCGATGCATTTGGTGTTATTAAAGATAAGACGATGTACGGTAAGCCCGTACGTGGTATAGAGCGCAGTACTTTTCTGTATGATGAAAAAGGTAAGTTGGTCAAGGAATGGCGCAAAGTAACGGTAGAAGGACATGTAGCAGAAGTATTAGCAACAGTAAAAGAAAAATAATAAATTTGTAGGGCGGTTTTTGAACTGCCCTTATGAATAAGCTTAGGTATATATTCTCAATATGGTTATGAAAACTATTAAAAAGTTAGCGTTTATATTTTTTAGTTTGATGGCAATGACAGTTCATGCTGCTATAGACTTGTCTTATACAAATTGTTCTATCTTTGAAGATAGTTGTACTATCAAGCCTACGGCTTATGAACTTTACACTCAATATGGTTATTCTGTACCCGGTCTAGCTAGGTTATCGCCATATCCTACACGGAATAAAGATGTGCCTATGCTCTTAAATGCTAATACCAATGCATTTACCAATTCCGTGTCTAAAATAATGCTATTAAACAATGGAGTTTATTTAGGGATACAAGCAAATTATAGTACACGTTTAAATGCCACCGATTACCTATTCATGCAAAATCCAAAATTGCATGCGATGGGAGACAATATGGAAGTTATGAATGTACCCGTCAACTTAACCAATAACAGCGACCCAGGTGGGCGAATCTATGTAGGCTATCATTTTAACGATTATTCTGCTTTAGAAGGGCGGTACTCTCGTTTTACAATGGGCAATATTCATCAAATGACAGACATGCAATACAATAATTACATGCATATGCCTAAAAACAATGTCTACGAAATGATTGCTAGACAAAGTGTGCCTTTAACGCGAAATCTAAATTTGTTGCTTAAAGAAGGAGAAGCCTTGATTAGTACGGATCTACTTGCCACGGACCAAGGTTTAGTCAGCGATGGCGCCAGCGATCACCATGATATGATACGCCCTATAATTGGTTTAGGAACGGGGTATACCGTTTCACAAAGCATGACGGCCGATATTTATTATAGCTATTTATTAAGTACCCCAGCCATTCATGCACAAATGATATCAGCGGGTTTAACCTATTCTGTAGGATAGGCGCTTAAACAACAATAACTGTACATAGAGCTCACTTCTTTATATACTCTTAGTGCTGAAATGTAGATGAAGAAAACAGAACATGAAAGAATTATATCGAATAATAAGACCTTTACTATTTATGTGGCCTCCTGAAAGGGCGCATCATCTAGCCTTAGGGCTGTTAGATTTGCAGGCAAAAGTGGTCAATACATACCCAAAATGGGCACGGCAAACACCGTTGCAAGTCTCTGGCTTATCTTTTCCAAACCCGGTTGGCTTGGCTGCGGGTTTTGACAATCATGCCGCCCATTTACCGGCTTTGTTTCATTTAGGCTTTGGTTTTATTGAGGTGGGTGCCGTTACGCCTAAGGCACAATCTGGGAACCCTAAGCCACGTTTGTTTCGTTTGAAAGACCAGCAATCCTTATTAAACCGGATGGGTTTTTGTAATCAAGGGGTGGATTACTTGGTCGAAAACCTCAAGAAAAGACCCGCAGGTCAAATTGTGGGTGTGAACATCGGTAAAAACACTCATACAGCCTTAGAAGATGCGCTTCAAGATTATCTCTATTGTTTCAATAAGGTGGCGCCTTTTTGTGACTATGTCACCATTAATATTTCTTCCCCCAATACGGCAGGCTTGCGCGAGCTACAACACGGCGATTATTGTCGCCAGCTGTTAGCTGGGTTAAAAAAAGCACAAAGAGATTATGCCGATCATAGTCAACGCTATGTGCCTTTGTGGGTTAAGGTCGCACCAGATTTAAGCGATGAAGAGATTAAAGTGTTAGCCGATATTTTTTGCACACAAAAAATGGACGCTATTGTTACCACCAACACGACGATCAATCGCGATAATGTCCCAATAGAGTGGCGTGATCAGCCCGGGGGAATCAGTGGTCGTGCTTTAAACACTCGTGCCGATGCGGTATTGACCGCTTTTTATAGTGCTTTAGGAGAGGCTATTCCCTTAGTAGGCGTGGGCGGTATTATGTCCTTCGACGATGCAAAACGTAAGCGCGCAGCGGGCGCTAAATTATTGCAATTGTATAGTGGATTAATTTATGAAGGACCCGGATTAGTCAAAGAAATAGTAACCTGCTTATGAGCAAATCTATCTACCCACCACGCCGTATTAAAAGTTTTGCTCGTTGTGCCGGGCGTATGACACCGGCACAGAGATTAGCTGTAGAGTCCGTATTGCCGCAGTATGTATGGTCTAAGGATACGGTGGTGGATAAACCCTTGATCTTAGATATAGGCTTTGGCATGGGTCATAGTTTGGCGTGGCAGGCAGAGCGGTATCCGCAGTTTCATTTTTTAGGCGCCGAGGTATTTTTACCGGGTGCAGCGCGTTTAGCGACTTTATTGCAAGAAAAACAATTGTCGAATGTGCACATTGCTTACGGTGATGTAGTGTTACTGCTCCAAGAACAGTTAGCCTTGCACCGTCTAGCGGGAGTACAACTCTTTTTCCCCGATCCTTGGCCTAAAAAACGCCATCATAAACGACGTTTGTTGCAAAGAGAATTTTTAGATTTATTGTTAACCCATATGCAGCCAGGTGCTTTTTTACATTTTGCCAGCGATTGGGCGGATTATTGTTTGTCTGTGCGAGAGCTACTGACATCGTGTCCCAAACTATCTTTTGAAAAACCGTTGTCGGCTATAGAAGCCATAGCAAGACCACAGACCCGTTATGAAAACAGAGGCGTGGTGCAAGGCCATGAGATTGAAGATATTGTTGTTTGGTTGCCTCAATAATGAAAATGAACGTGATATACAATTATACTCATAAATCAGTAGCTGTCCTCTAATCTCTATGAATAACGAGTTCCCAAATAAGGAGTGTCATTGATAGTCGTGACGTCTAGAAGCCCCATTTCCTCTTCATCACTATCATTACAATGAAAAAAGGTGAAACAATTTCTTTCTTCCCCGCCGAATGTGGGACATAGCGTTTGCTTTAAATCTTGGCTGGGTAGTATTAGGTCATGCTCAGCGGCTAACTCTATAGTGGAAGACTTTTTTAACCATCTATACGCTATGCTTATAGCGGCAAGCAGAACGCCTACGTCCCGCGTTATGAACAACCAATCTGCGCCCCAGTCTAAGATCAATGTCATACAACCACCGGCTGTGAGGCCAACCATGCTCATGAAGAAAAGGCTCAACAGAGGCGCATATAGCACATCCTCCAGTCCTTTTAATAAATCGGCATTGCTTATTCTCATGCTGTCAAACAGCAGGCCTATACCATTGGTAATCAAAAATGCTTGCGCCATAATGAGAACTTCTTCATTATGGGGATCATTTACATCAATATATAAATTACAGATTTGTCTAGGCATGCTGACCATGAAAGTTCCTACGGTAGTCGCTGCAACCACTCCCAATAGGGTTGTGACAGTGCCAATCGTCCTGACATTCATGAAGGCATCGTGAGAAGCATTTGCACGTACGGCAGAGTAGTGGCGACTTACCAACATATAGCCCGTATTGGTGAACCCTACGTAAAGCATAGTATAGGGAGAAACTAGGTTCATAGAAATTTGTTGTGCTTGTAAACAATCACTCCCGATGAGCCCACAAATAATTGAGATTCCGAGCAGATTTCCCCATTCTGCTAAATTCTCTGCACTCATTGGTAGACTTAACTTTATGCTATGTAAAATATTTTGCAAATAAATAGGCTTATCTTGATTTTCAACATCAGAATAAAATATAAGGCGTAAATTGGTTCTATCAAAGTTAAATAAATTATACTCTTTGAATTGGCCGCTCAGAAAATAGTAGCTATATAACCCTACATCAGTTATCCAAACGGCTATAGACATGCCTAATCCTAAGCCATATACCCCCGTTTTAGGCAGAAAATCTGGCCATCCCAGCGCCAAAGGATAGCCAATGGCCGCTGTGCCGATTATACAGCCAAACATGGCGATCATCGTAATCAATGATTGCTTAATGCCATTTGCAAAGCACATACCGACAGTCATGAAGACAATGCCAGGAATGGCATAGGCTACACCATCAAAATACTCTCCTACAGCTGCGCTAACATCTTCAGATATTCCTATCGCGTTCAGCACGTTATCACAATAGATCATGACTAAAATACAAGGTATTGAATAACCCAGGCCCAATACAAACCCGCGGTGCACCAATGGTCCAATAGATTTTTTTTGACCCGCTGCATCTAATTTCCCTACTAAACCGGTCGTAGATAGTAAACCGGCGCGCATAGTTCCTCCGGTAGCATATGAAATAGATAGAATGAGCGGCCCCGCTGCAAATGCATTTGGACCTAATTTATTGAGAATAAATCCTGTTGTGACCCAATAAGCTGAGTTAATACCTCTGGCTGCAGTAAAGGGTAGGGCGCAATATAATAGTTCTTTTAGCGCTTCTGTATAGTCAATGATTTTAACTTCAGTGTTGTTTACAGGAGTAATTACTATCTCTAAAGATTCGTTTTGACTGTTTTCTGAGTGAATATCATCTTGAGATGAAGTTGCAACGATTTCTTCCTTCATAAGTTCTTTAAAATCCGTATTATTTAATAGTGTTATAGTTTCTTTTACCAATTGGCTGTATTAGAATGTTTTTTAATTTAGGTTTCGATTATACAATAAAAAAATGGGTGGCGTAGTAACGCCTAGTACTTTTTAGCTATTTTGATGAAGAAGCGAATGTTGTAGTTTGGCTCCCCGAACAGGACTCGAACCTGTGACCCAGTGATTAACAGTCACTTGCTCTACCGACTGAGCTATCGGGGAACAACAAGGCGCTATCGTAGTGGATTTGCCGCTAAATAGCAAGAGGGATTGGGTTAAATTATTGATACGAAGTCAAAAAGCTCAAAATTTAATCAGATTAAAGTCTTTTTTGTTTAAAATATGTTCAAAAATTTGGCTTGCTCAAATCCTAGTTTTGGATGGAAATTCTGCATAGCTTAAACCTCATATCTTGATTAGAAATGGGGCACAGAAATTTCATGAAAAATACGAGCAAAGCGTTTACTTTTTTACTTTGACCTATTTTTAGCTTAAACTGCGGTAGGTTCTCTATTTAGTTGAGTTTAGTGCCATTTGAAGTAGGATTGCGCGCTTTATGGGATTTGCAATGAGCCCATAATATCCGCTCCCTGACGGTCGCGGCTCGGTTCATCAATTAAGGCGCGAGTATTACTGTAGTATACACTCAATACCGTTGCAATTGCATTATTATCTTTTCTAAAGTAACGCTAAATTCCGCTAAACGAGCTTTCTCTTGCTCGACCACAGCAATAGGCGCGCGATCTACAAATTGAGCGTTGTCCAACTTGGCGCGACATTTGCTAATTTCTTGTTCTAATTTTAATTTTTCTTTACTAAGACGCTCTTTTTCGGCCGCCATGTCTATAAGGCCCGCTAAATCTATAAAACAAGTGATATCCTTAATTTCTGCCGTGGCAAATTGTTGCTGGCTGGGGGGCTGATCTATCCAGGTAATGTTTGATAAACGTGCCAACGGCTTTAGGTTGTCCAAATAAGGGCTTAATCTAGTGCGCACGGCATTGTTTGTTGTCATTAAAGATAAGGCCAAAGGTTTTCCTGGCGCAATATTCATTTCTACGCGTATATTCCTTACCGCTACAATGATGGTTTGTACTAGAGCAAATAAATCTTCAGTATCTTTATCGTATAAACTGGCATTGTACTGTGGATAGGCGCGCAGCATTAATGACGGCTCTGTTAATGCCAATAAAGGCTTAAAGGATTGCCATAGTTTTTCGGTTATAAATGGGATAATAGGGTGTAACAAGGCTAATAAACTTTCAAAAGCGTGGATTAAAACGTAACGAGTTTGGGCCTTTTTATCTTCGGAGGTATCGCTTTGTAAGATGGTTTTAGACCATTCTAAGCCCCAGTCGCATAATTCATCCCAAGCAAATTCATACAATTGTTGTGCCAATAGATCAAAACGATACGTGTTTAAGTGTTCTTTGGATAATTGAATCGTATGGTGTAAGCGCGATAACAACCAGCGTTCACCTAGAGACAGTTCTTGCAGCCTATAGCTTTTGGCTATAGGCTTATCGGTGGTCTGCAGTAAAATAAAGCGTGCTGCATTCCATAATTTATTGCAGAAATTACGGTAACCACTTAAACGTGCTAAATCAAAGCGTATATTGCGTCCGGTAGAGGCTAAAGCGCAAAAGGTAAAGCGCAGAGCATCGGTGCCGAAAGCAGGAATGCCATCCGGGTAGTGTTCTCTAGTGACTTTTTCAATGCGTGTGGCCATTTGTGGTTGCATTAAACCGCTAACGCGTTTTTCAATCAATGTTTCTAGATCGATGCCGTTGATTAAATCTAGAGGGTCTAAGACATTACCCTTGGTCTTAGACATCTTTTGCCCTTCGTGATCGCGTATCAGGCCAGTAATGTAAACGGTTTTGAAGGGAACATCGCCCATAAAATTTAAACCCATCATTACCATGCGCGCTACCCAGAAAAATAAGATATCAAAGCCGGTGATGAGCACCGAAGTAGGGTAGAAGGTTTTTAAATCGGCAGTTTTCTCGGGCCAACCTAAAGTAGAAAAAGGCCATAATGCCGAAGAAAACCAAGTATCTAAGACATCTTCTTCTTGTTTTAAAGGAATATCGTTTGCAATATTATGCTGCGCGCGTATCGTGGCTTCATCTTTGCCTACAAAAATATGACCCTGATCGTCATACCAAGCAGGGATCCTATGTCCCCACCACAATTGTCTGCTGATGCACCAATCGTGAATATTGTCTAACCACTGAAAATAGGTGTTTTGCCAATTCTCGGGCACAAATCGTATTTTGCCTTCTTTGACTACGTCTATGGCCGGTTTAGCCAAGTCAGCCATTTTAACAAACCATTGATCCGTTAAATAAGGCTCTATGATGACGCCGGAACGATCGCCACGCGGAATTTTCAAACGATGTGGCTCGATTTTGATGAGTAAGCCTTGCGCTTTTAAGTCTTCTACTACTTTCTCGCGAGCAACGAAACGATCTAAGCCTCTATAAGCCTTAGGTACGGTTTCATTTAAATGGGCATCGGCCGTAAGAATGTTAATCGTGGCTAAGTTATGACGCAAGCCCATGTCGTAATCGTTGAAATCGTGTGCCGGAGTTATTTTTACCGCACCGGTTCCAAATTCCATATCTATACTGTCGTCGGCAATAATGGGAATTTCGCGATCGGTTAAAGGTAGGGCTACTTTTTTTCCTATTAAATGTTGATAGCGACCATCATCTGGATGCACGGCAACTGCTGTATCGCCCAATAAAGTTTCCGGGCGTGTGGTGGCGACGGTTAATACATCCTTACAGCCTATAACGGGATACTGTATGTGCCATAAAAAACCATCTTCTTCTTCATTTAACACTTCTAAATCAGAAATTGCAGTTAATAATTTAGGATCCCAATTCACTAAACGTTTAGCACGATAAATCAAACCTTGTTCGTATAGTTTAATAAAGGCAGTATTGACCGCTGCAGATAACCCTTCATCTAAAGTGAAACGTTCTCGCGTCCAATCGCAAGAATTGCCCATGACGCGCATTTGTTCCGTAATGCGTGATCCGGATATTTTTTTCCATTGCCAAATTTCATCTACAAAGGCTTCTCTGCCCAGATCATGACGCGATTGATTTTTTTGTAATAATTGTCTTTCTACCACCATTTGCGTAGAAATACCTGCATGATCGGTGCCAGGTTGCCACAGAGTATTATCACCTTGCATGCGGTGATAGCGAGTCAGAATATCCATTAAAGTGTGTTGAAAACCATGGCCCATATGCAGGCTGCCAGTGACATTGGGAGGAGGCAACATGATGCAATAGGGATTGCCGTTACCTTGTGGCTTAAAATAACCTTGTTGTTCCCAAAATGCATAACATTCTTTTTCTAAAGTATCAGGGATATATTGAGGGGGTAAAGGCTCGTTCATAGTATACTCTTTGTTATAGTTCGTGTAGATTTAATTGGCACTGGGCTTCACGATAATATTTATAACGTTGTCGCCCTAGTTCTTTGGATAACGGCTCATTGGCAATAATATCTAATATTCTACTAAATTTTTGCCAGTCAGGGTTAATTTCAGGATGTAGATTGATTAAAATATCATAATCACGGTTTAGCCTATCGTTATTGTAACCTATGACTATAGGTGCATCGTGTGCTGTGGCGGCTGCAGTATTGGTATGAGGGATAAAGCTTTCTTCTTTGAAAGTCCATAGCAACTGATCTATAGCCGCTGCTGTTTTATTTTCAGCACAATGTATGTAAACTGTTTTATGGTGTAAGTAGGCCTTTTCTGCTAAGCGACAGGCGAGTAGGGCACTGGCTTCAGCGCCCGTTTCTTTTAATACGTAAAAATCTACATTAAGACTCATGATTTTCCATAAGCACGTTGACACAAATAATCCATCAGCAAAGGCAATGGGCGCGCGGTAGCGCCTTTGTTGGCGCCTGAAGCGTAGGCTGTGCCAGCGATATCGAAATGTGCCCAACGATAATCTTTTGTAAATTGCGCTAAGAAAACTGCTGCTTCAATTGCGCCACCCCAACGGTGTGGAGCAATATTGGCTAGATCGGCAAAATTACTTTTTAAGTCATCTATAAAGCAATCAATCAAGGGCATACGCCAAGCCGGATCCAAGCTATTTTTTGAAGCTTCATTTAATGCACTTGCTAATTCTTCATCATCGGTAAAAAAGCCAGAAGTGTGGGTTCCTAAGGCTACCACCATGGCGCCAGTCAATGTGGCAAAGTCCAATACCACTTCAGGTTTATAACGCGCACAATAAGTTAGAGCATCGCATAATACCAAACGGCCTTCGGCATCGGTATTGAGGATTTCTACGGTTTGACCCGATAGCGTGGTGACGATGTCACCGGGTTTGATGGCATTACCACCCGGCATATTTTCGGCGCAAGCGGCAAATGCCACTAGATTGATGGGTAGATTTAGAGCAGCTGCTACTTTAATAGCGCCTAACACGGTTGCTGCACCGCACATATCGTATTTCATTTCATCCATGGTAGCGGGCGGTTTGAGGGAAATACCGCCAGTGTCAAAAGTAATGCCTTTACCGACCAAAGCGATGGGCGCTTGTGATTTTTTACCGCCGTTGTATTCTACAATGATAAATTTAGGTTCATGGCGGCTGCCTTGACCTACAGCTAAAATGGTATTCATACCCAACTTTTTCATCTCAGCTACAGATAGAACGGTGGTCTTGACTTTAGTGTACTTTTTGCCCATTTCTTGAACTGTTTTGGCTATAGCGCTAGGCGTACAATGATTCGCCGGGGTGTTGGCCAAGTCTTTAACAAAAGACATGCCGTCGGCTAGAGCAAGAGCATAATCCAATGTTTTCTGTCCATTCTTTACGCTGCCTTTGTCCATGCAAAAAGAGATGGCTTTTAGAGTAGGTTTTTTAGCGGCTGTTTTAGTCTTAAATGTATTAAATTGATAGGCTTTTTCGTTGAAGGCCAATGCTGCTTGCTGTACCCACTGTGCTTCGTCTAAGGCTTTGCAGGCCAGGCCATCTAAAACAAGGGCGGCACTGGTATATTGCTTTTGCAATAAGGAAGCCATGGCTGCTTGTAGGGCCTTAACGGCTTTTTCAGCTGTAAAATCGCTGGCTGGGCCCAAACCAACCACCAAAAGGCGCGATGCTGTACACTCTTTGATATCAAATAGCCAATTTACTACCCCGCAATCGGTATTGATATTGCCTAATTGTACGGAATCGGTTAAAATTTTGGCAATTTTAGGGGGTAGTTTGACCTGAGGATCTTTAGCCTTAGCCTCTTTAAACAAAGGAATGATCAAACAATCTGCTTTGATTTGTTGTGGTGCGTCGGTGCTTAGCGTAAAATTCATGATGATCCTCAAATAGTGTAATAATGGGCCAGGGTTAAAATTATAGCGAAATTGAGTTAACAAAGCGAGTTTTAAGAGCGGTTATGTGTGTCACTACGCTCCTCATTGGCTCCACAAGGTCGCGGCGCTCAGTTATAAACGGCATACCGAGCCGCGACCGTCAGGGAGCGGATGGATGAAATATACTCTAAATGTGTGCCCAATAAGGGCTTGTCTTGAAAAAAGGTGAGTGGTTACAATGGTTATTAAAAAATATCTGGCCAAAGAAATCTACGCCCATTTATGCGTTATCAGCGGTATTTTGGTATTGATCTTCTTAAGTAACCAATTGGTGCGATTTTTAGGGCGCGCCGCTGCAGGTAAACTTACAGGCGGTATGTTGCTTAAAATCATGGCTCTGGAAATACCCATATTATTGGGATTTTTATTGCCCATAGGTTTATTTATGGCCATCTTATTGGCCTATGGCCGTCTTTATGTAGACAGTGAAATGACCGTATTGCAAGCCTGCGGCGTGAGCCAAAAACAATTACTCAACTATACACTTACTTTTGCCAGTGTCGTTTTTGTCTTGGTATTGGCAATGAATTTTTATATTACACCCTGGTTGGTACGCGATAAAGATAAAATTCTTGCTACCAATCCCGCCACCATTATCATCAATACCTTGGTGCCGGGACGCTTTAAAAGCCTTAACGATCAAAATGTCGTGTATGTAGAAAATGTAGATAATCAAACACAAACAGCACAAAATATTTTTATAGCTAAAAGAGAATCCGTGACTGTGCATAAAAAAATAAATGGCGTGGATGTGGCTACCAAAGTGCCGGTATGGCGCGTGTTGTCGGCGGATAAGGCGTATCAAATGCAAAATACCGCATTGGGTGGTTCCTTTGTGGTAGCAGAAAACGGCATAGAGTACAGCGGTGTTCCTGGACAGCGCAATTTTCGTGTGATTCATTTCAAACAATATGGTGCACGCATTCCCGATACCGATACCGTTAAAAGTAAAGTGGGTTATGATAGCCTAAGCTTAGGAGAACTGTGGGCACAAGCGTTTACCAATAAGAAAGCAATGGCAGAATTGCAATGGCGTATCTCGATGCCGCTGTCTATACCCATTTTAGTCTTATTGGCCTTACCCTTGTGCCGAGTTAGCCCACGACAAGGACGATACCGTAAATTGATCCCGGCTGTTTTATTGTATACTGTTTATGCCAATATGCAATTTGTGGCCAGAGGCTGGTTAGAAGATGGCGTCATTCCATCCTACATAGGGTTATGGTTTTTACACATAGTCTTATTATTGATAGCACTATCTTTGTATCTAGAGCCTTATCAATGGCAGAAAATCTGGAAACGCTTGCAGTTTTGGAATAAAACAGTATGACTATACTATCGCGTTATTTATTTAAGGTTATTACGCTCACTACATTAATAGTGTTACTGATATTTTTGGGTATGGATTTTTTTGTGCGCCTTATGACTGAATTTAACGATGTGGGCGATGGCAATTATACCCTGTGGACGGCAGTTGCTTATGTGTTAATGACCATGCCCAATGACTTATATACGATGTTTCCTATGGCGGGTCTTTTAGGTGCGTTGATGGGATTGGGGCATTTGGCTAGCCATAGTGAATTAGTAGTGATGCGTAGCTCAGGTATGACCTTAATGCGCATTGTACGCATTATTCTGAGTTCTATTTTAGTGTTTGTGTTGATAGTGTGTTTATTTTATGAAACACTGGCACCTAGATTAAACCATCAAGCGGAAATTATGAAAGCCGTTGCACGCAGCCGTGGCCAAGCGGTGGCTACTCAATACGGTATATGGGTACGTGAAGGCGATAGTTTTTTTCATTTTGATGCCGTTAATCGCAGTGGTGCGGTTACCGGTCTAACGCGCTATCAATTTGATAATGCTCATCATTTAACAACAGTCAGTTCTGCTCAAGAAGGGCAGCATCAAGGCAATGGCTGGGAAGTAAAAGGAGTGGAAATCACTCATATTACTGCAGATAAAACCACCTCAGATAGCGTGGCCAAGCAATGGTGGCCATTGCAATTGGATCCCCTCATTTTGCGCATCGCTTCAGTTGAACCAAATCAAATGACTTTACTGAAACTGCAAAAAATAATCTATTATCAAAATCACAATGCCTTACGCTCGGCGGATTTTGCTTTGAACTTTTGGCAAAGAATCTTTGCGCCTTTAACGGCTTGCGTGATGATGTTTTTAGCTATTCCGTTTATCTTCGGACCCTTACGCAGCGCTACTATGGGATTGCGTTTGGTGGCGGGTATCAGTTTGGGTTTTTTATTTTACATCGTTAACCAATTTATAGGCCCTTTCTGTTTACTGTATCAAATTCCACCTATATTTGCCGCCTTGCTCCCTTTATTGTTATTTTTGGGGGTAGGGTATGTGTTGATGAGACGGGTGAAGTAGTAAGTGTATAACGTACTTAAATCAATATTAATTGTACTTGCCATCAGCGTAATTCAATTACTGATCTACGCCGTATATTTAAAACCAATCATTACAACGTGGGGGGCATCTAAAAAGGAAATATCCATGCCATTGGCTGGTGATGATAAGAACTTAGAAATAACGTCTACAAGAGCAATTTCTATCAATGCTACAAAGTCGGATGTCTGGAAATGGCTGATGCAGCTAGGTGCGGATAGGTCTGGATTTTATAGCTATGAGTTTATTGAAAGGCCATTAGGGTATGTGGCTCGGGATGAAGATCTAAGAGAACCTAAATTTAAAGATCTGCAAGTAGGGGATATGGTTCGAGGTTCCATTCATGAAGAACAGAGTATCATTCCTTATAACTTCAAAGTTCTGTCTATTAAACCACAAGAAACATTCGTTTTAGAGAATTGGGGAACGTTTTTATTAGAGCCAATTAATGGCGAACAGACTCGTTTGATAATAAGGACACAAGTGACAAGAAGTAAGAATTTGCAGGAAAGATCTGCTCATTATGTGGCTATTCCTTTTCATTTTATTATGGAAAGGCGCACTTTAATAGGCATTAAAGCACGTGCGGAAGCTGGAGAGAATATTCGTTTATCACAAACCAGCGATATTATTTGGTTTTTGGGTATGGTTTTGTCACCCCTATTCATTTTTATTTTAACAGTAATAAGACGAGGCATACTCAACTGCTTCTTTATTCCTACTATTCTGAGCGTGTTCTGGCTCTTTACGCTTCTATTATTACCCCCAGTTCCGTTGTGCGGTATAGGTTTATTATTAGTGGTATTGATGTGTTACCGCCTTTTTTATGCGCATAAAAAGTGGTTATTTGACAATAAAACAGCTTTAAAGAAGGTGACTAAAGGTTTAGAAGATTCTAGAAAAGGACATGTTTCAAAGCGAAGGAGCTATGCCCAGTTTATTGACGAGGAGATTGATTAGTGGCGTTTACATTATTGTTTACCAAACAAGCACGTTATACCCGTATACGAAATCAGTTGTTGCACTGCCAAAGTAGGCTTTTAGTTCAGTCAAACTTAAAAGGGTTAAACTGTGTTGAGTAATCAAAGTTAAAAAATCTGGTAAATAATATTTTAAAATCCTCCTGAGCCATAAATTCCTTCAGACTTGCTTCAATGGTATTTCTTAATGCTATATTATCTTTTCTATAAATATAGCCATAGCCGACTGGCGTGGTTAAAAGATGGGTTGGATCTACTGTATAAAGTCTAGGGTCTAAATTTTGTCTATAAATGGCTTCGAGGCGATCGGTGAACATAACGTCTGCCTCACCAGCGGCTAATCGATTAAAGATGGACATATTATCATCTGTAGTAATCACTTTAGCAGCTCTAATATTTTCTTTGACAAACAATTCATTAGTTCCACCAATATTTACAATGACGGTCATTTCTGGCACATCAACATCGGCAAGCGTTTTAATTTTATTATAATGTTTCTTATTCGCCAGTATAGCTTTCCCATCAAACATAATGGGGCTTGATACCAAAAATTTTTGTAGGCGGCTTTCAGTAAGCGATATGCCTCCAACGGCCATATCAAACAGACCCTCTTCCAAGTCTTTTGCTAGATTGGCCCAGGTTGTTGTTATGAATTGAACGGTGATGTCAAGGTTATTTGCCAATTTTTGTATCAGTTCAATGTCAAAGCCGTTGTGAATATTTTGTTGAAAATAGCTAAATGGTTCATAGTCAGCCGTAGTGCCAACTTTAATTTTACTGGGCTTACTTGAATTCATTTTTCATTTCCTTGCTTAGTTTACATCACCCCTGCAACAATTTTTTCTCGGCTCGGGCCAATTGTTGTGCTGTACCATAGAGTATCAACACGTCTTGTTCTCTGAGTTCTGTATTAGGAGAGGGTTCGTCGCCGCGTATACCACCACGGCGCACGGCGGATAGAGCTACATCTTCCAAGCTTAAGTCTTTGACTAAAGCGCCTATAGCAAAAGCATTTTTGTCTAGGGTTACCACGGCCAATTGTTTTTTCTCTGGCGTCATGTCTGGTGTATCTTCTAGCTCTTCACCTGGAAAATATTCATGTAACAGTTGATAGCGATTTTTACGAGCATGCATTAAATGACGCATCGCTTTGCGCGGCGGAATGTTTAGCAATATCATGGTTTGAAAAGATAACATGAGGCTTGCTTCCAAGGTTTCAGGTACGACTTCAGTAGCGCCAGCTTTTTGATACAATTCCAATTGGGAATCATCGCGGGTGCGTACCAATATAGGCAAATGGGGTAATTCTCTGCGAATTTGTGGTAGTACACTCAAGACCGTATGACTATCTAAGAAGCTAAAGACCAATGCGCGTGCTTTATCCAACCCTATAGATTTTAGCAAGGCCAGATTACCGGAATCGCCAAAAATAACGGTGTTACCAGCTAGTTCACTGTCTATAACGCGCTTCGGATCCATGTCTACAGCGATGATGTTAAAGTTTTCACGTTCTAAAAAGCGCGCCATGTTTTGTCCCACACGGCCATAACCACAGATGATGATGTGATCATGTACACCGCTGACTCGTTGCAAGGCTTCTTGACTGAGCGTCTTTGGAGGAGGAGACAAGGGTTCTTGTTTCTTTCTTAGGAAGAAACAAGCGATTTGCTCGTTGTAACGAATTAAAAAAGGCGACATGGCCATACTGAATACTAAGGCAGCTAGGATAACTTGCCCATGAGTAACTGGGATGATGTTTTCGCCAAAAGCGATGGATAATAGTGCAAAACCAAATTCACCCCCTTGTGCTAATACCAAGGCCGTTTTTAAACTGTCTTTATTGTCTATGCGCAATAAGCGCGCCGAGCCGTAGATGATGATTGCCTTGATGACAGTGATAGTTAAGATCAACATTATCAAAGGCAATAAAGCTTTGTGTAAAATATGATAGTTTAATAACATGCCGGTAGAAATAAAAAATAAGCCTAGTAAAATATCTCTAAAAGGTCTAATTTCCACTTCAATTTGATGGCGATATTCGGTTTCACCCAACATCATGCCGGATAAAAAAGCGCCTAAGGCCAAGGATAAACCGGCTATTTCGGTTAACCAAGCTGCAGATAAAGTAACCAGCAATACGGTGAGGGTAAACAATTCTAACGAGCGTGCTTTGGCAATTTCATGGAATAGGGGGCGCATCACCCAACGACCTAAAAATAACATGACTAACAGCACTAAGCCGCCCTTAAACAAGGATTCAATGAGCGGTTTCCATACATCATGATTACCATTGGCTAGGCTAGGGATTAAAATCAAAAAGGGAATAACGGCCAGATCTTGGAACAATAACACGCCTATGGCATTTTTACCGTGAGCTTGATTTAATTCTAATTGATCTTTTAATTGTTTACTGACTATCGCTGTAGATGACATGGCAATGGTTGCGGCTACTATTAGGGCAGCAGTAAGGCTAAAGCCATACCAAAAAGCCAATGAACCAGCAACAACGCTAGTGATAACCACTTGCAAGCTGCCTAAACCCAATACGCTGCGCCTTAAGGCAATGAGCTTGGGTAAAGAAAATTCTAGGCCGATGGTGAACATCAAGAAGACTACACCAAATTCAGCTAGACTAATGACGGTTTCTGAGTCGGCAATCCAGTCTAGTCCATAAGGACCGACTATCATGCCGACGAGTAAGTATCCTAAGATGGGTGGTAGTCGTAAACGCCGTAAAACGGTGGTAACGACTACCGCAGCAAATAATACGATAATGATATTAGCTAGTACGCCAAAATGCATCGCTATACTCTTCGCAGTTGATTTTTATGCTTTGTTGCCTTCGCCCATCTCGCCCCCAATATATGACATAGTAGGTCACTCCTGGTGCTCGAGGACTCGGCGCCTCGCCTAAAAACCAACTGCTGTGAGTGTACGCTTCTCTTTTTTATGATATTTCTTCCTTAGAAAACTTTTTCTTTTTAACAGGAGAAGCTTCTTCTGGTTCAACTTCTTTACGCAATTGGTCTTGATAGTATTCGGTCAAGGATTGCACCAATACACCTAAAATGCGGTGCGGTTTATCAATGCGATTGATCTCAAAATCGGCGTTTAAAGGTTTCAAATACACATCTTTGCCATCTAGCATCAGTTGCTTAACTTGAATTTTATTTTGTCCTTCTACATAGATAGCGACTATATCTTTGTCACTGGCAGCAATACTGGGTTCGAAGATCATTAAAGTATCTTTAGGGTATTGCGGTTCCATGGTGTGATCTTCCATACGTACAGCAAAGGCCTTGTCCGTAACATTGGATTCCGTTGAGATGACGCTGCAAATTTCTGCTGGCAAATGTTTTTCTGGCCAGGCTGTACATTGTTCCCAATTTAATAAAGGCAATTGACTCCAACTGCGGTAATAAGGGTTATAACTGCCCGCAAAACGGGTAGGTGACAACGGTTCGTCGCCCACTAACATGCTAATGTTAATGCCAAAGAATTTGGCGATGGGGCTTAATGAGCCAACCTTGGGGTTATCGGTTTCGCCAGAGGCCATACGATGAATAACTGGCTGGCCTACGCCAGTTTGCCTAGCCAATTCGGTGACTGTGATCCCTACGTCGTGCATTAAAGCTTTTAAGACAGTGCTTAATTTTGACATTCCTATATTCTCCAAATGTGTTGTATACGCTAACTGATTCATTATTCATCATTATTTAAACCTCAATGATTATACACCAAAACTATGTGCAAACGCATCTTTTTTATGAAAAAGAAACAAAAAAGCTAAAATGCAGTTGACAATACAAATAAAATGCTTTAAAGTATTAATCGTAAAGCTTAGGCTGCTGTGTACGTCTTCTCCACAGCACATAAGCCTCCTGTGGGAGATGTTTCTCATTGTAGTGAGATAAGGCAAGCGGCTGATCTTACACTATAAGCTTTGATAAACATCCTTTGTCGCTGCGGATTGGGCCTGGCTCGTGCGTAAATACAAAGTTGTGCCTAACCCTGCTGGAAGAAGTATTAGGAAATATACTGGAAGAAAGCCTTGATCTCGGGGGAGTCAAGATAATTTCTGTATAACACGCCACACTTTCTTCCAGCAGGTTTTTTTATACATTATAAATGAGCTCGCAGCAAGAGTTGTAACATTACAGTTAAGCAAAAGGGAGTGGTTTTGCAAGAAGTCTATTTTATCCTGTATACTATACATCCTTAATCTATTACATACATTTTTTCTATGACTCAATTAACTGATCTACAAACCGAAGCCAGCGAAAACCTAGATACTTTAGGTGATTTTTTGCGTTTTGCAGTGTCGCAGGCAACCTTAGCTAATCTCTACTGTGGCCATGGTACAATCTCTATTTGGGATGATATGGCAGCCCTTGTTTTAGGATCTCTGTCTTTACCGCTAGATATTCCAGAGTGGATATGGGGTACCCGTTTATTGCCTCATGAAAAGACTATGCTGTTTGCTCAATTGGTGCGCCGTATAGAACAAAAAATACCGGTGCCTTATCTCACCCATGAAGCCTGGTTTGCGGAGTTGCCTTTTTATGTGGATGAGCGGGTTTTGATCCCACGTTCACCCTTTGCCGAAATCATCCAAGCTCAATTTGCCCCATGGATAGCTTCCGAGAGTGTAGAATCGGTATTAGAAATAGGTACGGGTAGTGGATGTATCGCTATAGCCACAGCTTTGGCAATCCCTTCGGCTGAAATTTATGCAGCGGATATTTCTGCCGAAGTGTTGGCAGTCGCTAAAATAAATGTGGCCAAACACGATCTAGCGCATCAGATTCATTTAGTGCAATCGGATGTGTTTAGCCATATTCCAGCTGGGCAAACTTTTGATTTAATCATCAGTAATCCACCGTATGTAGATGCCGAAGATATGGCGAGTTTGCCGCAAGAATATCACCATGAACCCTCATTGGCTCTGGCAGCTGGCGTAGATGGTTTAGATATCGTACACCGTATACTCAAGGGCGCAGTACAACACTTAAATCCGCAAGGCGTATTGATGGTAGAAGTGGGTAATAGCAGCGGCGCCTTAGTTGATGCTTATCCCAATTTGCCTTTTATTTGGATTGAGCTAACGCAAGGCGGGGATGGTATTTTTGTATTGACGCGTGAAGCGTTATTAGCGTATACCGAAGCGCATACCGAGCCGCGACCGTCAGGGAGCGGATGAATGGGTTATAACTCTAATGTGTCCTATATGCGTTTTTCTTTCAATAGGACGCGAGTAGTTAGTAATTAAGAGGATAATATGTCAAAATCATTTCGCGTTGCAGTTGTTGGTGCCACCGGTTTGGTGGGTGAAACCCTATTAGAAATATTGGCTGAACGCCATTTTCCTATTGCTAAACTTTATCCTTTGGCCAGCGAGCGATCCCAAGGGGAGAGTATTTTGTTTGGTAAGAAACCATTGCTGGTGGAAAATCTAGCACAATTTGATTTCAGTACAGTAGACTTGGCTTTTTTTATGGCAAGTAATGCGGTGGCTTTAGAGTATGCACCGCGCGCAGCAGAAGCGGGTTGTATTGTCATCGACAATAGTTCCGCTTTCCGCTATGATGTGGATGTGCCGTTGATTGTGCCCGAAGTCAACAGTAGTGCCATAGAAGAATATAGACAACGTAATATTATTGCCAATCCTAATTGCTCCACCATACAAATGGTTGTGGCCTTAAAACCTATTTACGATGCCGTGGGTATTGCACGCATTAATGTGGCTACCTATCAATCCGTATCAGGAGCAGGGCGTGCTGGATTAGAAGAATTAGCACAGCAAACACAACAAGTGCTCAATGCACACCCCTTAGGACAGAATGTATTTCCGCGTCAAATAGCGTTTAACGTCATCCCACAAATCGATTCTTTTCAAGACAATGGCTATACTCGTGAAGAAATGAAAATGGTGTGGGAAACACAAAAGATCTTTGCGGATGATAATCTCTTAGTGAATGTTACAGCGGTACGTGTGCCGGTATTCTTTGGGCATTCCGAAGCAATTCATATTGAAACACGTGCTAAAATTTCTGCGCAAGAAGTGTATGAGTTACTACATAAAGCGCCTGGCATCATTGCTAAAGATCCTTTAGAGAATGATCAATATCCCACTCCGGTAATGAAAAAGGCTCTAAAGGATGCTGTTTACGTAGGGCGTATCCGTGAAGATATATCGCATCCGCACGGCATCAATTTATGGATTGTTGCTGATAATGTGCGCAAAGGTGCTGCTTTGAATGCAGTAGAAATTGCCGAGTTACTACTTTAATGGAAAAATTTATAACTAAAAAACAATAAACTATAAATAAAAATCAAAATCATTAACCCTTTTTTAAAAATTCTGCTACAATTAACGGATAAGCTTTTTAGTCTATGATGTCACAGTTATGCGATGTGATAAGATCAGAAAGTGGAGTTGCTATAATTTAAACAGCATAATATACTCACAGCAGTTGATTTTTAGGCGAGAAGGCTAGCTTTCGAGCATCAGGAGTGTAGTACTCTACATGACTGATGCGAGATGGGTGAAGGCAACAAAGCCTAAGAATTAAATGCGAAGAGTATAATCCAGAGGATTGCAAGAGACCTTAGTGCGTACGCAGGAGCGAACCGTTACCACAGAAGCAAATGCGAAGAGTATAATGGGATATAGGTAAATACGTAGTAGGAGTATAGCTTGAAATGCTAAGGACATATAGTGAAGGAAAGGGCGGTGACTTGGATCACCATTGAGACTAAATTTTTATACAGGGATAAGGATTATGACAGCACGTAAAGCCTCTACAAATCACAAAAATCAAATTTTCGAACAAGCACGACAACTCATGCGTATGCAGGGATATCATCGTACCTCTATTGCAGATATCGCACAGGGTTGTGGTTTGAGCAAAGCAAGTATTTATCACCACATCTCTGAGAAAAAAGATTTGGTGGGAATAACGATGCGTGAGGTACAAAAATTCTTTAAAGAGAATTGCTTTGATTTAATTTACGACAAACAATTGTCTAGCACCAAGAAAATCGATTTACTTTTCGCTACCTTGGGTCAATATTTGGCAGAGCATCATGGTGGCTGTTTGGTGCATAATTTGGTACATGAATTGGCCGACTCACAACCTGAGTTTTTGGGATTATTTCAAGAATATTTCTCACTATGGTTAAATGCAGTTGCGCATATTCTACAACAATCGTATACACCAGAAGTAGCGCGTACGTTGTCTGAAGATATAGTCGCTCAATTAGGCGGCGCCATCATGATGGACCGTTTATATCGTACAGATAGATATGTACAACGCGTTAAGGCATTGCTGACTTCTTATGTAGCAGAAAAAGAGAAAGCGGCCGCTATTGCTTAGTGTTTAGATGCGGTATTCGTAGGGCAGGCCCCCGTGCCTGCCCTAGATGGGCAGCCACAGGGGGTTTCCCCCTACGACAGATCGTTACTACTTTTGTTTTTTATCGTTGCGTAACCACCACCGTATCTTTCGTTGCAGCTACTTGTCTAAAATGACCCGCCTGTTCTGCAAAAGAGTCTAATTCCTTACGACGCAAAAACACATACAAAGGCGAATCTTGTTGCCATAACTGCCAGAATGGTTCTTCCTCAATCAAGCGATTTTTCTGCTGTGGATCTTGCCCTTGCGTGTAAGATAATTCGCTGCTCCAATGATCGCCATGTATGTTGCTCCAGTGATAAACTACGCGCACAGTCTGCTGACTGTATAAGGGCAAATCTTGAAAGTAAGTATGATAACTGACTATGGACAAGGGGGCTATATTTGCAGGCAGAGCGTTGACTAGAGATCGTACGCTACGCATGTTTCTAATGGGCATGTATTGCAGTACATAAGCTGTGATCAGAGATAACGCTACCAAAATGAGCACAATGGACTTAAACACTTTCTTTTGCAAACCCGTTTGTGCTATTGCCATGGCAGTTAAAATAGCCATTGGTGCAAAAATAGGTAGAATATAACCTACCAATTTAGAGCTGGGAATAGAGAAGAAAATTAGCACGACAAAGGCCCAGATGGTTAAGTATAGGGTGATAGGATTTTGCGGACGCGGACTATACAGTGTTTTAAAATGACGGCATAAAAAATAAGTCCAAGGTAAGAATCCCGCGATAACAATGGCGATATAAAACCACCCTGGGGCAACATTATTAAATCCTGAGCCGGCAAAGCGTTGAAACTGTTGTGTATAAAAGAAAAAGCGTATGAAATCAGGATTGCGTTGACTGACCACGATCAGCCAGGGTAAGCAAATGAGGGCAAATAAACCGAGTCCTAAGGGTAGCTGCAATTTTTTAATGGCTGACCATTGGCGCGTGCTTAAGATCCAAAGCCCCATAATGCCCGCCGGGAAGGCTAAGCCAATGAGACCTTTGGTTAAAAAGGCTAAAGCACCGAAAATATAAGCGCTGAACAGCCAAGATTTCTTTTCCTGCAAAACACCAATCAGTAGCGATAGGATACTGGCATTTAACCATACCGCCACTTCTAAATCTAAATTGGCATAATGTGCTGCACCATAATAAAGGGGTGTAGTGCCTAAAATAATAGCCGCTATTCTTCCTACATTGCGCCCTAGTAGTACACTCGTTGCCCAATACAAAAATACAATGCCGCCTACACCAAACAAAGCAGGCATAATCCGTAAGCTCCAGGGATTCACTCCAAAAATGGACAGTGGAATACATTGTAACCAATAAAATAGAATGGGTTTATGAAAGAATAAGGAGCCATTTAAATGGGGCGTGATGAAATCGTGTGCGGCGAGCATTTCGCGAGCTACTTCGGAATAACGGCCTTCATCGGGTAATAGCAGAGGGTGGCTGCCTAAAAATAAAAAATAGAAAATAGCGAACAGAATAAAAAGAATAAAAGCTTCTTTTTTATTAGGAGCTTCTAAAGAGCTGTGAGTTGTTGATAACGACATAATTCTACCTTTTCAGTTTGTAGCAGCGTTTGCCATGCTGCGGAATTTAAAAAAACATACTCTTGTTCACGAATGTGACCGATACCATCTGTAGAGTGGTGTCCGGGATGGCACATGATAATACCACCGGGGCTAATTTGTTGAATAAACTGTTTAAATAAAAGCGCTGTATTGGATTCACCCTTAAAAACATAGATGCCTTTAAAATCCTTATAATAGCATAACTTAGCTTTATCTAAAGCGCGTTTGAAGGCATTGCGGCCTAAGGTATGTATCAATAATTTTAAGGCACTATCGCGCAATGACGAAAAGAAAGGGTAGCCATTCACTAAACGTAGTGGCGGTACGGTGCTATTTTTGAAATGGTCTTTACACGCTATTAACAACGCATCGCGTATACGCGGAAATTGGTGTATGTGCTGATGTCCATCTATAAAATGCGGATTAAAACCCATTACTTCATAAAAGCGTTGTAATTGTAAAGTGAACTCGCGCACCAATGCCGCCAAAGGCAATTGCCGGCTATACGCCTTGATGATGGTTTGTCCTATGGATAGCGGTTGGTGTAAGCCATCCGCCAATGGTGCGCTTAAGGGTGTGAATTCCGTCAGATCCAAGTGTAAACCTATATCGGCTGTAGTAGCTAAAGCTTTTAAACGAGGCCCCCATTCTGGCCATAGCGGACTGGTGGCCATACAAGATGTGGCACTGATAGCGCGATTATTGAGTAATTCAATAATCGCCGTTGAAATGCCTTCGTTTAAAGCGAAATCATCGGCGCAGACAATAATCCTTTTAGTTGAAGTCATTATCATAATGGATCATTTTGATTGTTCAGAAGTTAAAACGCGGCTGATGATATAAGGCGGGCGTTGTTTGACTTCGGTGAAAATTCTGGCAATGTATTCTCCCAGAATACCTATGGATAATAATTGTATTCCGCCTAAGAAAGTAATGGCGACCGTAATGGTGGCATAACCCGGTAAATCTACGCCATATATCAGCGTATCTAGTACGATCATCAGCGCATATAATAGCGATAGAGTAGAGATAACAGCGCCTATCACCGACCACATGCGCAAGGGGAGGTTGGAAAACGAGGTAATGCCCGTAATGGCGAGATCAATAAGCTTTTTCAAACCCCAAGAACTTTGTCCTTGTTGTCTTTCTTCAGGTACATAAGCAATCGCCGTTTTGCTAAAACCTACCCATGCATATAAGCCTTTCATGAATCGTTCGCGCTCGGTCAATTGGTTTAAGGCCAATACCACATCACGGTCTAATAAGCGGAAATCGCCCGCATCATGGGGGATTTCTATGGGAGTGATTCGGTCTATCAATTTGTAAAAGAAGGTTGATAACATGCGCAGCATGATGGGCCGATCCTTGCGATGCAGCCTAACCCCATAGACCATCTCATAACCTTGTTGCCACTGTTCAACAAAAGAACCAATACAGGCTAAGGGGTGCTGAAAATCGGCGTCTAGGAGTAGGGTTGCGTCGCTTTGTGGATCAACGCGGCTTAAACCCGCGGTTAAAGCGGCTTCTTTGCCAAAATTGCGCGAAAAAATTAAGGCTGTTAGGGCGTACTCTTTTTGCAGTTCTTTTAATACCTGGACCGTATTGTCGCTGCTACCATCATCGATGACAATAACGTCTATTTTTTGCGCAAATTTTTTGCATTCCGTGATCAATTGTGGAATAAATTGCGGCAGATTTTCAGCTTCATTATATACGGGCACAATGCAGGTTAAGTGCTGTAATGTGCGTATAGGTGGCGTGATAGCGATTTCAGGGCGATCCATAATACACCTTATGTGTTTTGTATGTTGTATGATAAATCGTCAGGGAGATTGAGTCAAGGTGGGTTAAAATAGGAGCAAGTTATTGAATAGGGTAAGAAAGTATAAATATTGAACTTTTATGTGGCATTTGGTATGTTGTGCCCGAGTCGCTTTATAAGCGTTGTGTAAAACATAAGTGAGGTAAAAATATGTATTCCATTATTGATTCTAGTATTCCAATCGGCAAAGATTTTTGTGTCGTTTCTGTGGTGCACGATAAGAATGCTCAGAGTACAGATTAGATCATTTCATAATCGTAATCACCATCATCTACTTCTACATAAGCCACATTCTTTTTTTCGTCTTGATTGCGTTTAATGCCAACGACTGTATGTAGGTTTGGCGAAGGCTCAACCTACATTTACGGTACGCTTGGATGGGTGAGTAATTACTAGTGGAAATTATATGCTAAACGAAGTTCTTCAGAGCTTAGACGATTATAAGATATTTGATTTTTTGGGGTGAGAAATTTAGGTGATAATCTTATTTAGGGTTATCAAGATTTTTCATAACTACTCACACCCTCTGAGTTAGATTCTGGTTATTGCCCAACGTTTTTCTGGATTGCTTTGCACGACTCGCTGGCGCTCATCGGCCCGCAATGACGAGTGCGGCAATTGTCCAGGTCGATCTTGATACGGGCATAGTCTATTGCAAATTTTTTAAAAAACAGAGTTGATGACGGTACGGCTATTTTCGTGCTATCGAGCTCGTTCGAAGGGTTCAAGTAGTTACGATTTTTCTGAGGACTTTTTGATATTAGCAACAGAATTTTTTTGAAGTACACCTGTCATAGGAATAATTCTGTCGACAGAATTTCAGGGTAATATTTATAAAATAGTCTGTAGTTTAAAAGGCTATGGGTGCCGGTTGTCTGTTTGTGTGAGGCATGGTATGTAAAATGAGTTGCGCAATAAAATTTGACAACAGTCTCTAGATTTGCTAACATGTCATAGTAAGTCCTCTTTTTTAGGCGGGCTAATTCAAACATATTAACTATCTAGAACATAATTTATAATATAGTTTATGCTAAGAAATAATTCACGGCCTAAGAGAACCCGATCATCCTATTCAGGCCAATCTAGTGCTGGTCAAGAGACCATTCTTCCTACCCATAAAAGAAAACGTAGCCAGGAAGAAGGGCCTGATTGCCGTTCAGCTTCGGGTATTTCTCGCAACAACTGCGACTCTCCTATGCTAACCTTCACTGACTTTGATAAAGACGATTATATGGATTTTTGTGATGAGCAAACGGAAGGCGAGGGTAATGTTTCTATAAAAGAAAAAGAAAATGAGTCTGAATTGGGGGATAAGGCTCAGAATTTCCCCTTCAGAAACATAGAACCCCGTATTCCCGACCTTCCTATAGAGCATAGCCACCCTTCGTGGGTATCGTTATTATCCTGTTTAAACGAAGCGAGTACTGAGCCATCCATCACCGTTTTAAATTCAGAGCCTACTACCGCAATCGCTTTAAATATACCGAGAAATATTTCAAGAGCAAAGTTTGATAAGACGGGTCTTATATACCCCCCCGCTCTCAAAACTGTTGTTTTCATTGATAGAGCTGTATCAGCATTACTGCTTATAACATTAAAAAACCTTACGACACCAAAAATTAGACACATTTATTTCTCATACCCAAAAATTGACTATACAGGAGAAATGGTTAATTTATCGAGCTTTGAAGGAGATGTGTTTTTGAACACTCCTATTTGTAATAAACTAATTGACCCAGTTCTTAATCGCAAGGCTCAAGCTTACGTTTCTTTTTTTATAAAAGATAGTTTAGATAATTATCCCGTTATATTCTTTCAAAAACATGCTAATTCTAAAGAGGATATTGACAGAATAATAAAATATTTTATTTCTGAGGTTCATTTCAACCAGGAACTTAACTCAGAGGTAGTTAAAAATTTACCGGGATTGGTTAGCACTGTTATTTTTCACTCCAATATTTCAAAGGAAATAATTAAAACATTACCTAAAACGGTTAAAAATGTCGGTTTGCATTCACCCTATATTTCACTAGACATCATCAAGGCGCTGCCCACCTCTGTCACAGCGGTTAGTTTTGGCGCTACGGTTTCAGCAGAACAAGTCCAGGCCCTCCATTCAAAAGTTATAAACGTTACTTTTCAACCCAAGGTTTCGGCATTGGCCATTAGCGCTCTACCTGATTCTGTCAAAAGCCTTAGTTTTGCTACCTATTTTGATAATTATGTTTTAACAGAAGATATTTCAGAAGAAAACGTTAAAGCCATCCCTTCAAGCGTTAGCAGTGTTACTTTTCCACCAACGGCTTCAGGAAAGGCCATTAGCGCTCTACCTATTTCTGTCACAAAAGTTGTTTTCGCCAGGGATGTTTATAGAGAAAAAGGGTATAGCCTAAAATTATCTCGATTTGCCTCAAAAGTGGCCGTCTTAAAGGAAAGATTTAATGCAGTGGGTCTCAGGTCAAAACTTTCAACAGTTTCACAGGGCCAGGTTCGAGCTTTGCCGGAAACAGTTAATACAGTGGTTTTTCCGCCAACAATTTCAATAGACGGTGTTCGTGACTTGCCTGCTACGGTAGCCACAATAATATCGCCCTCACTTATTTTTAGTGAATCTCCAGAGGTAATGCAGTTGGTTAAAGACAAGGAGCTTACTGTACAATTAATTCCTGCAGTCAAACCTCAGCAAGAATATCTTAATTCGGTTTTTCTTCCCTCTACTAGAACGGCGCCCCCTTTGTTTTCTATTTTAACGCCCTCTGATGGGCGCAGCGCTATGCCTGAAGAAGGGCCTGATTGCCGCTCAGCTTCGGGTATTTCTCGCAACAACTGCGACTCTCCTATGCTAACCTTCACTGACTCTGATAAAGACGATTATATGGATTTTTCTGATGAGCAAAAGGAAGGTGAGGGCAATATTTCTATAAAAGAAAATGAAAATGAGTCTGAATGGTGGGATATTGCTCAGAACTTCCTTAATCTTACAAGCCCAGAACCTCACGCTAATGCTGATGACAACGGTGATGCCTTTGTTGCTCCAGATGAAACCGGCGATGGGGATAATATTTCTGCTGTTGGAGTAGAAACAGTGCAAGGCGGTAATAACTTAAGTAGCACCACTCAGAACTTCCCCATTACACGCATAGATCCCCCTGTTCTCGACATTCCTCCTATAGAGGGAAGCCACCCTTCCAGGGAATGGTTATTATCCTATTTAAAGCCAGCTAACACCAAGCCATCAATCTCAATTTTAAGTTCAGACCCTACTACCGCAATCGTTTTAAATATACCGAAACAGATTACAAGACCAGCGCTTGATAAAGCAAACCTTATATACCCCCCCAATCTCAAGACTATTGTTTTTGTTAATCAAGGTGTATCAGAATTACTGCTTAGAAAATTAAAAGGCCTTAAGACACCAAGAATTAGCCGCTTTTATTTCTTATACCCGCAAATTGGCTATATAAAAGCATTGACTGTTTTATCAAGTTTATCAAGA
>JAJXVU010000004.1 GCA_021781965.1 Pseudomonadota bacterium | reverse complement strand
CATCAAAATGCGAAAGAAACGTATCCGTTAAATCCATGGCTAATCCTTGCTTAAAAATGTTCTCAATATGAACATTCTACATGAATCTATCTTAAAATCAAACACTTACTTTCATGCGATTGCCATGGCATAACCATGCATTCGCACAAGTAGGCCGCATATTTTTTATACGCATGCCTGCGCACTTTGACTGTAGTGTCTACAACCACGCAGTTTATCCCAAACCGACCCGCACTAACACGAGTTTAAACGCTCGCGGCATTGCTTTGTCTGCACGGATAAATACGAGCTTAGCAAGCACTCGTACCTAAGTGGCTAGTGTCCGCGCTTTTATACGCGAGCTTAGCTACGCATGTCGTTGCAGACTGGGTGTAGACCGTATTAAAGCAAAAACAATAGCACGAATAATGAGAGGCTGGGAGATGGTGTGATAGACGACATTCTCATCATCAAAGCGTGTAGAGTTAGAAGGCCATTGCGTTACATTGTCTGTCTATGATTGCTCAGTGGCCAGCTGGGGTTATTCTCCAGCTGATCACTTTAATATAATATTTTTTTTATCAAGGGTATGGGGTGGGTTCATCAGTTTGTAATCGAGCGTCGATTTTCCGAGCCGCGACCGTTAGGGTGCTGAAAATCGCTAGAGCGCGGAGAGGGAGAGTAGTTACGTTGCATCTTGAAAATGTACTGTAGAAGTAATACTTGATTCCATAGGGTTAACATGTTATTTATGCTTTAATTGATTGAGAGAATGTGTTTTAGGTATGCGCTATTGGATATTCAAAGTACGGCATTGTGAGTATGGAGAGAAAAACGGTTATGATCAAAAAAGTCGATTATCCTAGTTTGGAAAAGGTAAAGTGGTCGGATGTCAGAGTAGACGTGCACAAGGTTAATCCCGCCTTGGCTAAGATTATGGATAGCATACCACATGTAGACGAATTAGGGCTGTACAAGGCTAAATATGCGTTTGGTAACGATGTGTTGCGTGATAGCACGTTTTGTGTACCGAACAACGGTATGATTTTGCCTATAGACGATCCGCGTGTTCCTGCTACGGTTAAAGAAGATCTTAATTATAGCCAATATACTATACCACTGGCCCTAGTTTTAAAACATTCTGTTGAACTCAATATACAATGTGAAGAACGCATTAATCCAGTTACGTTATACACAAAAGGTCAATTGTTGGGTTTAACGGGCGCACTAGGCCACACTACAAGCCCAACTCTTTTTTCCGTAATTAAAAATTGGAATATAACAGCGGGCGCGCGTTGTGTTTTTGTGTTGCCTAAAATTCAAGATGCTCCATCTTATAAGAAGCTTTGTAAAAAAAGAAATGTGAAACGCAATATGCCTAGAACTTTATTAGATCAAGGCCCCATGTTGGCACAGATAGCACAGCATAAAAATTTTGCAACTCCCTGGGCCGCTGAATTGTTGTTTTTTTCCAAGGCTTGCCTGGAAAAATGCGATGATGTGGGCTCTAAAGATTTTCATTTGTTTTTGTATGAAATCGCTTGGAAAGGTTCGGATTATTGGCGCAGTATGATACTGCATGATCTGATTTGGGATAGTTTTGCAAAGGTGTTAACTGTACAGCACATTAGAGTGAAACCACATATAGTTAATATAGTGCGACATCTTATCGCCATACGCTTAGGTGTTACTCCAGGTTTTAGCCCAGCGATAGACGATGAAATAGCCCCCATTGAAGGTCTTAAAGAAGATTTTATAGAAATTTATGGGCTTAAAAATTTCGCTCCTACCATCATCGTACCCAAACACTTTTCTGTTACCGATGGTAGACCGGTCTATTGGTCTTTGCAAGTACCGAATTATTTTGAATATACGCCTAAGCCTAAAAAAGAAAAAAGTAATATAGCCGATGATTTAAGAGAGATTAAAAGTTTAGCAGAGAAATTTTGTGAAGCCGCTTTGAGCGGTAAACTCCAATACATAGTAGTCGGCACGCATCTTTATAACACCCTTAAAAAAATGCAATTTGATTTTTTTCACAGTTCCAGCGATGCGGGTGAGGGTATCCGTCCTAACAGTGATATGCCTAAGGAAGATAAAAATTTAATACGTTGTGCAAAAAAGTTTGGTTGCAATGGTTTTTCAGAAATTAGTCCGTTTACACGTGGTTGTATTCGGATCACTCTATCAGATTAATGTGATGATTTTTACTTGTTATTTTACAAGTTTGGATATATAATGGGCTGTACGTTGAAACTGAACCTAGCAAAGGGTTGTTTTATAAAAATAAACGAGTCTTAACACCGTATTATGGGGAAATACTTATGAACACAATACTAGATACGAATGCAAAAAAATTATCTTTAGGTAACTTAATAATTCTACAAGATAATTCTGCTTTTAAAAAAGAGTTATTATTAGGGCTAGCAAATGCGCTATCTGCATCAGTTGAGAATGCACTAGATAAAATGATGACTACTTAATCTATATTTATTTTAAATGGCAATTATACAACTCCCTTTGCATTTAAGAAAATTTGTAGCACAAGGAGAAGTGCTCTCTATTCCTAATGGAAAAATAATAGATAGCTTAAAGAAACTTATCTCAACTTATCCAGCACTTAAACCATACCTACTGGACGATAACGAAAACTTGTGCCATTTTGTAAATCTCTATGTGAATGGACAAGACATACGCTTTATAGATGGTTTGCAAACGGAAGTTAAAGAAAATGATGTAATCGCGATGATCTTAGCTATTGCGGGTGGCTGATTCTCGCAACAACACTCGTAACTTAATATTAACCATAAACATAATCAATCCTACTAAAAAAGTGACGGCTGCGATCTCTATAAAAGCTTGCGCATAATTGACTACAGCATGGCTATTAGCGTTAGTGCTTACTAAGCTAGCCATTACGCCCGCCAAGTAGCCGGAAAAAGCCAACGCAAGGAAGAGTATACCCATCATGGTGCTGCGCATATGAATGGGCGCGAATTGCGCTATGGCCGATAGTGCTACCGGTAAAACGCATAATTCCCCTAAGCCCAACAATAAGTTGCCTAAAACGATGTAAGTGAGTGATAAATGATTTGCCTTATCATTGTATAATGACGCTAATGCAAAAACAGCAAAACTGGCTGCAGCAAGAATCAAACCGCTTGCGACCTTAGTTGCATAAGTAGGATCGCACTTTTTACGTTCTAGAAAAGTCCAAAAAAGTCCTATCAGAGGCGCTGTTAAGATAATAAAAAAAGGTTCTATGGATAAGAACATCGCCGTGGGAATATTAAACCCCAAAATAGTGCGAGAGACATCTCTTTCAATGAATAAAGTCAGCGTTGTTGCTGTTTGCAGGGATGCGGCAAAAAAGAAAATGCAAAAAAAGACTAATATACTTAAGCCCAGGATTCGTCTTCTATCAAGTTCAGTACTATTCAATGCGGCTATACTTAGGCCAATAATTGTTGCTAGACCAATGAAAAGTAATAACTTCCCAAAAAAACTGGGATGCTGTAGCAGCAAAGTGAATACGGCAATAGTAATCAATAATGCAATATAAATAATAGTCCTGGCAGGCAAGCGCACAATAGATAATTCATCCTCTGCAGCCTTTATCTTAGCACACAGAAAAATAGTCAAAGACGATAGCATGCCTATAGCGCTTAGGCCGAAGCCGTATAACCAACCATAACGATGTGAAATATAACCGTAAGTTAAAGGGCCCAATAAAGCGCCAGCATTCATGCCCGCATAGAAGATAGAAAAGGCATGCTCGGATTTGGCCTCGGTATCTTTGTATAATGCACCTACATAACTGGCGCTATTGGGTTTGAATAAACCTATGCCACAGATGATGAGGGACAATCCTAGGTACAAAAAGTGTTGTCCCGCTAAAAAAAGCAAGCTATTGCCTACAATGACTAGACTCGCCCCCATGACGATGGTTTGGCGCATACCGAAGAAGCGATCGGCTAATATTCCACCCAAAACAGTGGTGGCAAAGGTTAAAGCGGTAAAAACACCATACAGGGCATAGGCGTGGTTATCCGTAAACAGCAGCGCTTGGGTTGCATATAAAACCAAAACCGCTTGCAGGCCATAAAAGCTGAAGCGATCCCAAAACTCGGCAAAGGTTAAGACATACAATCCGCGATGATGGGTGCTGCTGTAGGCCATTTTATGGGGTGCTCCTGTGAATGTGATTGGAAGTATATCGCCTTCGCCTGCGGGCTTCAATTGCTTCGAATTTATCCATGACAGCCTCGATCCTTGCAAAATTAAGGCTATTTGGCTATAATTTTATGTAAAATGGCAGCGATAAGGACATAAAACAATGAAAAATGTCAAAAGCTTTGACAGATTACTTAATTTAAACCTTCAGCAGACTCAAAGTGTCTTTTTGTTTGGTCCCAGAGGTACTGGCAAGACCTTTTGGTTGAAACAGCATTTAAGTGATGGCTTAGTTTTAGACCTATTAAAAACAAGCACTTATAATGAACTATTGGCAAATCCTAGCGACTTAGAGTGGCGCATTCCTGAAGGATTTGATAATTGGATCATCATTGATGAAGTGCAAAAGATTCCAGCGCTCTTGAGTGAAGTACACCGCTTAATTGAAGATAAGCACTATCGCTTTATTTTAACAGGCTCCAGTGCTAGAAGTCTAAAGCAAAAAGGAGTTGATTTATTGGCAGGAAGAGCGCTCAATTACTATATGCACCCATTAACCTGTTTCGAGTTAGGTTCTTTGTTTTCACTCAGCAAGGCATTGAAATATGGTTTATTGCCTATGGTGTACCAAGATGATATCGATATAGAACTTTATTTAGAAAGTTATATTACGACTTATTTGCGTGAAGAAATTTTACAAGAAGGAATCACACGTAATATTGGGGAATTTGCGCGCTTTTTGGAAATTGCCAGTTTTTCACAAGGCGCTACACTTAGCTTGGCAGAGATTGGTCGTGAGGCAGCGATTGATCGTAGGGTTGTAAGTGGTTATTTCAATATTGTTGAAGATCTCTTATTAGGGCTCAGGCTACCATGCTTTACTAAAAGAGCAAAACGTCGTATGGCGGTACATCCTAAATTCTATTTTTTTGATGTGGGTATTTATCGTATCCTTAGACCCAAAGGGCCGTTAGATTCCATAGAGGAAATTGATGGCGCTGCTTTAGAAACTCTGTTTTTACAGCATTTGCGAGCTTTAAATGATTATTATCGACTAGGCTATCAATTTTATTTTTGGCGCACGAATAATAATGTAGAAGTGGACTTTATTGCCTACGGTGAACGAGGTTTGCATGCATTTGAAATAAAACGCAAGAAAAAGATCAGCCGTATGGATATGAAAGGACTGCAGGCATTTAAAAAAGATTATGATATGGCAAAGCTATATCTTATTTATGGTGGAGACCATGAGGAATATCATGAGGAAATAAAGGCCATTCCATTTGAACGAGCGCTGTTTCAATTGTTGGAGATTTTACAATAAACTTTGAAAGTAGATGATAGCTAGAGTTATCTATTACTGTATAGTAGAATAGAGTATATGAACAACAATACCTTCAGCTCTCTAGAACTCACCCGTTACAGCCGCCAATTTGCATTGCCGGATGTGGGGTTGGCTGGGCAAGAAAAATTAAAATCCGCCAAAGTATTATGTATAGGTGCGGGAGGCTTGGGTTCGCCGGTATTGCTGTATTTAGCGGCGGCGGGTATAGGCACTCTAGGTATTGTAGACGAAGATACGGTCGAATTATCCAATCTGCAACGGCAAATACTCTATACCACGAATGATCTAGCCCTGGGAAAAGCTGCTACGGCTAAAGAAAGACTCTTAGAATTGAATCCGTATGGTCACATCATTACCCATCCCGTGCGTCTAACGCACGACAATGCCTTAGAGATCCTGCAAGACTATGACATCGTGGTTGATGGCACCGATAATTTTTACACACACTATCTCATTAACGACGCGTGTTTTCATTTAAAAAAACCGCTTGTTTACGCCAGCATTGCGCAATTTGAAGGTCAGTGTTCGGTGTTTAATGTGAAGGAAGGGCCTTGTTATCGTTGCCTTTATGCTGCTCCTCCACCCGAGGGCCTAATTCCGAATTGTGCCGAAGGTGGCGTATTTGGAGTGTTGCCGGGTTTAGTGGGTACTCTACAAGCAATAGAAGTAATTAAATTGATACTGAATCTAGGCCAATCGTTGGTGGGTAGATTACTGACCATCAACACACTGAGTATGCAATTTCAGGAATGGCCAATACAACGCGATCCTGGGTGTAGGTTATGTGTTCAACATCAAGCTTTCGACACCTTGCCGCATCATATGCCAGCAGCGTGCACATTACTGAATGTTCCTGAAATAACAACCAGTGAATTTGCTGCCTTAAAGGAACGAGGGATTGATTATGTTTTGCTGGATGTGCGAGAAGAGTATGAATATGCTATTTGCAATTTAGGCGGCAAACTCATACCTTTGTCGCAACTGCCACAGTTTGTGCCTTTCTTAGATAAAAATGCGTTGTATATAGTACATTGTAAGGTCGGTGGCCGTGGTAGTAAGGCGGTTAAAATGATGCAAGAACAAGGCTTTAATTCCGTTAAAAATATGCGTGGTGGCATTGTAGCGTGGATTAAAGAAATCGATCCGCAGATGGCGGTGTATTAAGAGAATGGTAAATGAATAATTACAGACAATGAATACTAAAGAATCTTATTTAAACCTAGGTGGCACCTTGCGCAGCGAGACCAGTGTAAATACCATAGAAAGGCTTAAACGCTTATTACCCTCACTAGGAATAACCCGCGTTGCTAATGTTACTGGCTTAGACTGCATCGATATTCCGGTTGCTGTGTGCATACGTCCCAATTCAAAACATCTGGCCGTTTCTCAAGGCAAAGGCTTAAACTGGGAACTGGCCTGGATTTCCGCTGTTATGGAATCCATAGAAGGGTATCATGCCGAAAATGCAAAACCGGCTGTAGTAGTAGGGACTTATTCTGCACTCAAAAAGCAACATTCGGTTATAACACCGCAACTTTTCTTACAGGGTTTTTTTAAAATTACTCAGTGTGAAGAATGGGCTATGGGCTGGGCTGAGGCCAGTGAGTGTGTAACGAATAAAACGGTATTGATCCCGCATGCTTTAAGTTGTTTAGATTCTACCGTTATTCACCCAGAATATAGTTTTTTTAGCGTCAGTTCCAATGGCCTGGCTGCAGGCAATACATTGGATGAAGCTAAATGTCATGCTCTGTACGAAATCATTGAACGCGATGCTTTGTATCAGTGGGCAAAGCTAAGCGTAGAAGAACGATTTACGAAACAAATAAAGCTAGACAGTATTACGTCAACTTTGAATAAAGAACTCATTGAGAAAATAAAATCAGCACAACAAATCATAAAAATATGGGAAGTTACTTCCAAATTGGGTATACCCACGTATCACTGTGTTATAGTTGATACCAATCCTTTGCGCAATCTAGGCTTGTTCAGCGGTACGGGCACGCATTTAAGCAAAGAAATTGCTTTATCCAGAGCCATCACCGAAGCAGCGCAATCTAGGTTGACTTTAATTTCGGGCTCTAGAGACGATGTATTCAATGACCATTATCATAAGAAAGCGACGTTTCATTATCCTAGCCAAAGTATAGATGGCCTAAGAAGCTTCGATGAATCTAAGCCTATAGAAATAAAACCCACTTTTGCGGAACATTTTGCGTTTATGGTTGATAGTTTATATGCGCATAGCTTTAAACAAATATTGGTGGTCAATCACACTAAAGAAACATTCAAAATACCGGTGGTGCATCTATTCGTTCCGGGCATGCAATACAATGGCAGGAGGATCTAAGGTGATCATTATCTTCTTAGGCCCTTCTTTAGCTTTAGAGGACGCGCAAAGAATATTGCCACAAGCACATTTTTTGCCGCCGGTACAATCGGGCGATATCCTGCGGGTGTTACGCGTAAACCCAAAAATAATTGGCATCATCGATGGTTATTTTGAAAATGTGTCAGCCGTTTGGCATAAAGAAATCTTATATGCCTTATCAAAAGGCGTGCGTGTTATGGGTTGCTCTAGCATGGGCGCATTGCGTGCCAGCGAACTAGCTGCTTATGGCATGATTCCAGTGGGAAAAATAGCGCAAGATTATTTATCTGGAATCGTCAATGACGATGATGAAGTGGCCTTGTTGCATGGCACCAATCCATCCGGTTATGTAGGTGTAACAGAAGCCTTATTTAATATACGAGCAACCCTGGAATCAGCCTGTCAAAACAATATTATAACTAGAAACACTTTTGATTGTATCTTAACGGTGGCTAAAAATCTTCATTATCGCGAGCGACTATGGCAGAAGATTTTACGCTTAGCCCATGAGGAAGACATAGATAGAGCACAAATTACAGTGCTGGAACAGTGGTTAGAAAATCCAGATAATAAGAGTGATGTTAAACGCAACGATGCCATATTGTTATTAAAAACTCTGTCGTCTTCGACCGACAAAATTGCAGCTACCGAACCATTTACATTCAATCGCAGCGCATTTTTTAGAGCTTTACAAAGAAACACTGCTTGCAGACCTTTTTCCAGTTACCAGCCTTGGTTGCCATTGCCAGAAAAAGTAGCCCTGGCGGCACGCTATTTAGATCAACCCTATATTTTAATAAGGCGATTGGCCTATCTATTAGCTGCGTGTTATAGCGTTGCTAAGCAAAGAAAAATAGAGCCTAGCGACGAAGAGTCATTTGTTTTTATGGATGAACATGAATTTGAGGTGCATGATTGTATTCCTGTAGAAAGAACCCGTTTTTTAAAGCGCATGCAAATCATAAACGCTTTATTGAAGCAAGAACAACAAACAACAGATTTACCGGGAAGAGCGCAGGATTATTTATTATTGTTGATGCGCCTGTCTCAAGACTATTCTAACATAAAAAACAAATATCCGACTGTTAACAATGAAGATCTATTTCTAAATCAATTTAAGCAAAACGAACCCAAGAAATACCAGTTAATGCTGTGTATGGCCCATGGTTGGTGGTTCATCGAACGGTGCGCTTTGAGATTAGGTTTACAACCGGATTTTGACATTTTAGAAGACTATGCTAACCAGTTTCGTTTCAGCAATCAGCTAAAAACCATGGAACAGATGCAACAGTGGTTAAGCGATAATGACTTAGATCTCAATAGTTATCAGTACCTGATGTCTGCCAATGTACGCTTAAAGTTTTTAGTGTTTGAAAATAATTTAGATGTTTTGAGTTGTTCGTTGGAAGGTGATGACAATAATTGGTTATTAGATGCCTTGTGGTTAAGCGGGTTTTATGAGGAAGCTAAAGCCGTATTGAACGATCCTTTAAAATTAGCCAAACAAAAAACACACATAAAAAACAAGGCGTCTAATCTAGAAGAATATGCGCTGTTTCTAGACTTTGTAGGGGGTGAACAGGATTTTATGCGTTAATCTCTGTTCCCTGAGGGGCGGGCTCAGTTCCATTTTTTATCCGCTCCCTGACGGTCGTTGCGCGGATTTTTTTCCGCAAACCCTGGTAAATCCAATATTTACCTGTTAGTATATTAGTCATAAATCACTTTAGAGGTCGGTTTTACAACGGCTTAGTGTTAAAAGGATACAGCGTGCTTAAACTCACTTTACAAGCCTCGGCAACCAATTTTCAGGCTTTTTTAGCCCGCAAAAAACATCCTGTGTTTCAAAAACTAGCAGAAGAAGTGTTTGTGCGCGATAAATATACTTGTCAATACTGTGGTTTTCAGGCTATACAGCATATGGAAGTGGTCAATCGTGACAACAATTATGAGAATAACAAACTGTCTAATTTCGCTACCTCCTGTATATTTTGTGCTCAATGCCATTTTTTGAATGGCTTAGCTACAGGTTATTATGGCGGCGGTGTTTTGATTTTTTTACCTGAATTGTCGCAAAGTAAGCTATGTGGCTTAAGCCATGTGCTTTTGCAAGCGATGGAAGCCAATAGTGATTACAAAGAAACGGCGCAAAATATTTATCAAGCGTTGCGTAATCGCGCTCCTCTAGTTGAAACTAAATTGGGTGAGGGTATGAGTCAACCCGATCATTTTGGTAAGGTGCTGATCGATTATCAGCGTAACAACAAAAAAACTCCTGCAGAGTTGCTCGATAAATTGCGTTTACTGCCTCTACGCAGTTGTTTCAAACAAGAAATCGAAGATTGGTTAGCTGCAGACAATAGTATTGCACATCAGTTGAATGTTGCGGTTTAGTTAAGGAGTACGGTTGTGAATCCTATGGATTACTTGCTTGATATGTTCGATACCTTATTGTCGTGGGTGAGCACGGGACTACGCCAAACCACACAATCTTATTGTGTCTTAGAAACGGCTGAAGATCAACATACCTTAGTGGCTAAAGACGGTTCTTTACTGACAATTGTGCGCATGCAAGGTGTGAATGGTTTGGTGGGTGATCCAGAATTCGAACGCCTGCATCTAGGTATTTGTCAGTCTTTAATGACCAGCTTTTCTAGATTAGGGCACAGCGTACAATGTGTGTTTAGTTACGATAAAGAAGCTGTACGCGAAGAACTTAAAAATATTTTATTACCCGCTAGACAAACGGCAAAACATTTAAATCTGGCTCTAGACGATCTACTCGATGAACGCGAAGAAAACTTATCTACCTACTGTGGCCATGAAACAGTTTTTTTTGTATTATGGACGCGGCCATATCTATTGACGAATGATCAAGTCAAAAGTACTATGCGTGAAAAGCAAAAGAAGATGAAAGAATTCGATATTCCACCTTTTCAGGACACACAGAATCTTATTGCCGCCATTCCGGATCTAAAAAATGCCCACGATTCTTTTGTGCGCTCGTTTTACAATGATTTAACGGGTCTAGGCTTACAATTGAATATTTTACCGGTGCATGAAGCGTTACGCCAAGTGCGGATGTCTATAGACAGCGGTTTTACCGATAAGCATTGGTCGCCGTGTTTGCCTGGAGATAAAATTCCTGAAAGGGTTTTAGACCGTTTTCCTTACGATATATCCAGTGTCATGTATCCAACTTTGTCGGATCAGCTCTTTGTGCGTGATGCTGAACGCATCGATTTACGTACCGTACGCATAGGCGATCGAATTTATAGCAGCGTTTTTATTTATCTATTTCCTAAAGAAGTGCAATCCTTTATGGGCCTATTGCGTCGTACTTTACCTACGCATATTCCGTGGCGCATCTCTTTCTTAATTGAAAGCAAGGGACTGACCAATGTGACTAAGTTTAAGAAAACGGCTGCTGCAATTCTATCGTTTTCTTCATCCCAAAACCGTTTATTGCACGATAGTATTACTCAATTACAAGAAATAGAACTCAATAGTGATGATGCGGTTGTGCGTTTGCGCGTTGCTGCTGTTACCTGGGCGCCTGCCGACGAGCCGCGCTTATTGCGCACACGTACTTCGCAATTGGCAAAAGCAATACAAGGCTGGGGTACTTGCGATGTAACTGAAGTTTCCGGCGATCCTTTTAGCGGTGCAGCTTCCAGTATGTTGGCCGTCACGGGGACTAGCGATGCGGTGGCTACTTTGGCACCTTTGTCTGAAGTAGTTTATATGCTTCCATTTACGCGTCCTGCTTCGCAGTGGCGCGTTGGCGCGGTTTTATTTCGATCTCCTGATGGTAAGCCATGGCCATATCATCCGGGGTCTACGCAACAAACAACGTGGATTGATTTGATATATGCTAGACCGGGTTCGGGTAAATCGGTGTTATCTAATGCTATTAATTTAGCGCTGTGTTTATCCAGCGGCTTAAAACGTTTACCGCGTATTGCCATAGTCGATATAGGTCCTTCTAGTAGTGGTTTAATTTCCTTGATACGCGAGGCTTTGCCTAAGGAAAATCAACATTGGGTGCAATACCATCGCTTACGTATGACACCAGAATATGCGATCAACCCTTTTGATACCCAACTCGGTTGCAGATATCCTATGCCTCAAGATCGTAGTTTTCTAGTAAACTTTTTAACTTTGCTGGTTACGCCATTGGGTGCAGAAAATCCTTATGATGCTATGGCCGATATGGCGGGAATGGTGGTAGATGAGTTATATAAATCCTTAGCCGAGGGTGGTAATCCGTATACGTACACACCGGGATTAGAACTCATTGTAGACAGCATTTTAGAAGAAATGGATTTTGTGCGTGATACACATACGACCTGGTGGGAAGTAACCGATGCTTTATTTTTGGCAGGGTTTTCTCATGAAGCGCAATTGGCACAAAGACATGCGATGCCGTTATTAGCTGATGCGGCATCTATTTGTAGAACGCACGCAGTGGTGGATTTATTTGGTGAAATTAAAGCACCTACCGGTGAGAGTTTAATCGATTCTTTCTCGCGTATGGTTTCCGGGGCGGTGCGTGAATATCCTATCTTATCGCGTATTACTCAATTTGATTTAGGCGATGCGCGGATCGTGTCTCTAGATCTAGACGAAGTGGCTCGTATAGGCGGCGCTGCTGCCGATAGACAAACCGGGGTAATGTATATGTTGGCGCGACAAGTAACAGCGCGCCATTTTTATCTAACAGAAGCTTCTGTGGTGGATATGCCGGAAGCTTATAGACAATACCATCAACAACGTATCAGCGAAATTCGCGAAGATCCCAAACGTTTAATTTACGACGAATTTCACCGTACTGCTAAAACACGCGCCATACGTGAGCAAGTGTTGGTGGATATGCGCGAAGGGCGTAAATGGAAAGTACAAGTCGGATTGATTTCACAATCCATAGACGATTTTGATCCTGTGATGGTAGAGTTCGCCACCTCCGTATTTATTATGGATGCAGGACCTCAACAATCGGTGAAAAGAACCGCTGAGATTTTTGGCTTATCTGAAACGGCCCGAATTGCGTTAACGCGCCGTGTACATGGGCCTAGGGAAGGGGGTGCTACCTTCTTAGCTCAATTCTCTACGAAATCGGGTATGAACACACAATTGTTAACGGCTACTCTAGGCCCTGTGGAATTATGGGCCTTTAGTACTACGGCAGAAGATGCAAAGTTACGACAAATCTTATATAACCGTTTAGGGCCGGATAAGGCACGTAAGGTTTTGGCACAAATATTCCCTACAGGTACGGCTACACACTGGTTGGAAGCCAGAATGGAGAATTTGCGTGCGGAGATGGGTAATGTCGCCTCCCAAGAGACGGAAGGGGTTATAGAAGAATTGGTGACTTTGATTTTGGAAGAATATAGCAAAAACCCGCAAGTTAGGTTATTACCGGTTTAGGGATTATATAGATGCTGATTGTTTAAGAAATGAATTAAAATACGAAAAATGAACAAACCCCCTTGCTTTTTGTTTCGAAGTTGTGCATAATATGCTCTGAACCTGTTTATACGGGGCAATTTCTGCACTGATACCCCATAGTGCTGATTTATATTCTTGATTTTTAAGAGGATTATTAAAATGACACAATTTGTTGATGCCATTGCCGCAAATGCTGTTTCACTGCGTGATAGCGTGAGCCGTGCTTTAGAAAATTATTTTGGCCAATTGGGTAACCAAAAACCTAATGACGTGTATGATATGGTGATGCGTGAGGTAGAAGAGCCTTTATTGCGTAAAATGATGGTTTATACCAATAACAACCAATCGCGTACAGCTAAACTATTGGGCTTAAGCCGCGGTACTTTACGTAAAAAGTTAAAATTATACGATATGCTGTAAAGCTGTGTAGGGGCGACTCGAGTCGCCCTTCCTTAATCTTATGCCGTTTCTTCTTCCTGAGCTGCGTGCTGTACCGCAATAAATGCCGCTTTTTGATCGAGCATCATTTGCTGTAAGTGCATTATTTTTTCTTCTTGCTTATTCACCTTGACGATGTAATCGCCTACCAGCACTAAAGTTTTATCCAGTTGATTTAGCTGCCGTTTATATGGACTGCTCTGTAATTGAGAGCGGCGATTTTTAGCGCTATGCTGCCAAGAACCTATTTTTTCGTGTAAAGTATAAATGGTTGCTTCTAAGCGACGGCAATGTGCTTGAAATAAATTTAAATCTTCTATATCGTTTGCGCATGAAATCATGCTTTCTAATGCATACAGATCACCGCTGATTTCTTCTAGCTGTGCTGCAGTTTGGGTGACATGATCGTAGAATTCGTTGTACTGTAGTGCCGCGCTCATTTTAAACCCCCATAGTATAGTCCTTTCGGTTTCAACCGTGCGTTGAGTGAGGACATTACTAGAGAACTATAATACCGCTCACTCAATCACTGCGTGTGGCTATCTTAAACTAATCTTTGTAGTGGCATGAGGATGAAAGAGGTGTAAAGCATGAACCTGAACAACTCCTTAAAACAACATGACACTACAAGCTTAGGCTATCTTTTTTGTTTTCACAAATCATAATCGACTACTACGGGCGCATGATCGGAAAATCTTTCGTCTTTATAAATACTTGCGTTTAAAATTTTTTTTTCAAGGTCAGGAGTGACGATTTGGTAGTCTATACGCCAACCCACATTCTTTTCCCAGGCCTGCCCACGATTAGACCACCAAGTGTACTCTTCTGCATTTTGATTGATGACTCTAAAAGCATCCACAAATCCAAATTGATCAAAGAGTTGGGTTAACCAAGCGCGTTCTTCTGGCAAAAAGCCAGAATTTTTTTGGTTACCGCGCCAATTCTTTAAGTCTATGTTTTTATGGGCAATATTCCAGTCACCGCATAAAATAGCGCTTTTTTGCTGCTGGCGCAGTGTTTTTAAATGTTCAAGATAATAATCTAAAAAAGCGTACTTCACATTTTGTCTTTCTTCACTGCGAGTGCCGGATGGAAAATACAAAGAAGCCACGGTATAGTGTTGAAATTCAGCACAGAGTGCACGACCTTCAAAGTCAAATAAATCGTGTCCTAAGCCCGAATGCACGTGTAGTGGTTTTTCTTTACTATACAGCGCCACACCACTGTAGCCTTTTTTCTGCGCTGAGAAATGGTAGCAATGGTATCCTTGTGGGCTAAATAGCGGATCGCTTAGTTGAGTTTCTTCGGCTCTGACTTCTTGTAAGCAAATAACATCGGCATTTTGCTGCGCTAGCCAAGCGAATAAGCCTTTCTTAGCGGCACTACGAATGCCATTGACGTTTAATGTTATAATTCGTTTCATTAAGAGTATCCTTTAGGTTGGAATAAAAATGAACCCATCTTTGCAGCAAAAATTCATTGATTACGCGCTACAGCATCAGGCCTTACGTTGGGGTGAGTTCACCCTGAAATCGGGGCGTATTAGCCCTTATTTTTTCAATGCAGGCCATTTTAATACGGGAGAAAGCCTTGCACAACTAGGGGCTTTTTACGCAGAAACGATACAGTCTTCTGACTTGGTATTCGACATGATGATAGGTCCGGCTTATAAAGGTATTCCCTTGGTTTGTGCCGCCGCTATGGCAATGGCTGAGCACTATCAAAGGAGTATCCCTTATGCCTTTAATCGCAAGGAAGTCAAGGATCATGGCGAAAAATCGCTGTGGGTGGGAGCACCCGTGGCAGGGCGGGTGCTAATCTTGGATGATGTGATTACCGCTGGCACAGCCATACGCGAGACCATAACCCTGATTCAAGCCGCTGGGGCCGAGCCCTGTGGCGTGGTTCTTATGCTGGATAGACAGGAAAAAGGTTTGGGTGCGTTATCAGCAATACAAGAAGTTGAGGATACTTACAATATACCGGTACTAAGCATTGCAACATTAAAGGATTTATTGGTTTATACCGCTGCAGATAAAAGCTTAGCAACTGTATTGGCCGCTATTGAGGCTTATCGCTCACAATATGGAGTAAAATGATTGACTTTTATACCTTTTTTTCGATAAACTTAACGGCAGGTATTTTTCAAAAATAATGACAATCTGTTTGGGGGTAAAAACACTATGGCCGCTGTACCACAATCCGCAGAAGCACTTACACTAGAGCGCCGAGCTATTCTAAAAGACTTATTGTCGATAATAAATGCTTATGATAAAACACGACATGATGAAGTCAAAGATGAATTCGCAAAAAAAGCTATGCGCTATTTCAATATGCTTGCATCGCAACAAAAAAATAAAGCGGATTCTCTAGAGCGAGCCGATTTGCTTTTGTCTGATTTAGCACTGGAAACGGAGTTGTGTTTAAAAATTTGCGTGGATAATAGTAACAGAGAGAGAAAAATTACAGAGATTGACGAAAGTTACTATAATAGTAGAAAGTTTACAGATCCTAATGTCTCTATAGATCTTGAAGATCAGAAAGCTCGCGATGCAGAAAGTCTTTTAACGCAAATTATAATGGAATTCTATAGTGGTATACCAACTATAGCTATACGCCAGCAAAATAAAAACATGGCAAAAAAAGTGCCTGATGAGATAAAAGCTTTGGTAGAAAAGGTATTGAAAGAAATAGAAAAAAGCCCAAAGCAACATCAGGCGGGGTATGAACGCGATTTCAATATAATCCTAATGGCTATATTAAACAATGCATCTGACGCTAAGAAGCAAAGCGAATGTAAGGTTCAGCTTATAGCATTGTCTAAAGAAGTTATTCAGAAGATACATGCGCAGAATGAACATATGGCAAAAAAGGTACCTGAAGGAAAAAAGGCTTTAGTAGAAAGGGTAATGAGAGAGATTGAACATAGCCCAAAACAGAATCAATCACAGTATGAACTAAGTTTCAATAGCATCTTAATGGACATATTAAACAATGCATCTGACGCTAAGAAGCAAAGCGAATGTGAAAGTCAGTTCGTAAAACTTTCTCAAAAAATTGTTTATGATATACATCATGAAAATGTAATCACGTTAGAGGCAATTGGCGGTGAAAATTTATCTTCTGCGCCTGATTTAAAAAAGTCATTCTCTACAATAAGTGAGCGTCCAGCGGAACAACAAAGCGAATGTGCGATAAAACTTAAAGAACTCTTAACTAAGGCGTCGAATAGCGCGGATGACTATAAACTAAAGAAAAAAGAAATTGATAGAGCTATCGCTAGCGAAAAATCAAAGCGCTTTTTGCGCAGAGTGGCTATTGTGAGTGCAGGCATTGTTGCTGCAGTTGGTTTAGCAGCCCTTACCTTTTTTAGATTTGGAGCCGCGCTGTCTCATGCCTTTTTCTTGGGTGGTTTGGGCGTAACCGCAACGATAAAGGCGTCAGATTCTAACGACCAGAAAAGTGACGAAAAATTACAGCAGTTGCGCTTAGAGAAACAAGACCTTATTAGAAAGCATGAGGAAGTTATAGCAGGAGTTTCTAAGGAGTACACCGAATTTGTAGCTTCATTAGATAAGTATACGGACACGAAAGAATCATCGCCACAGACAGACAAGCGCAATAGTTTAACTATGTTTTCACAGGGGAAAAAAATCGTCGATCCGTTAAACAGCAATTACAGTGGCTTGCGGCAAAGATAAAAACCTTTTATAGTACTCTACAGCTCTGGGCCCATTTAAAGACGCCCGGTTAGTACAACTTTTGTTCTTAATTTGGAGATTTTTCTATGAAACGTGTATGGTTTGTTTTATCCACAATGTTATTGGTAGGCTTTGCTAGCTTAAGTTTAGCTGCTACGACGAGCAGTACTGCAAAACCAGCTTTACTCGTGGATGCTCCTACAGCTGCTTCTTCTTCCGCTGCTAATTTGGGCGATGCGGATGCTTCTGACGATACTGATAGTAATTCAGGCAACAATGCTGCTAACGATAGTGGTTTTGGTGATGAAGGATCACCCGATGACAGTAGTGCTACTGGCGATAACAGCAATAGTGACGATTCATCTGACGACAATGATGATAATAGCGACAACAGTGATAATGGCGCTGACGATTAATCGCCATTCATAAAAAGCCCCTGCAGATAAAGCTGCGGGGGTGAAATGTGATCTATGCTCGTAGGGACGGTTTGCGGGCTGAGAGATTTCCGCGAACATGAATGAGCCACAACAAACTCTAAAATTTCACGGTACGGTTATTATACAAGGAACTCGTCGTTATATACGTATTACACTTGAAGGTGCGAGATTTTCAAACTCCCAGGGTGATCGGGTTATTTTCGTTCCATTTTCTGAAAGGACATTTCATATTTGGTGGAACCATCTTTTTCTTTTATGACTGCTGATTGTATAAAGTGAACGCGTAAACTGCCGAAGGCTGCCTTAGGCTTTAGTACTAATTTAAATTCTTGTTCACCCTCTTTTTTTGTACCATAGACCTTTATACCTTGTGTGCCCCGATCCGCTGGGGACAAGCAGGTTCCTGTGCGTAAGATAAGACACATTTTTTTTGAGGCTTTTTTGTTACTTATAACAGAATCCATCTCTTCTAAGGCGGAGTTTGGGACATAAAAGAATCGGTTAGGTTGCTGAAACCCATTCACTCGAATGCCTTTTTCATCTTGCACCGTAGCCTTATTAGGGGTATCTTGCATAGAAGCAATGGAGGGTAAATGAGAACTGGATGCACTAGAAGGATTAAAAACAAATTTTTTAGAAGAAGTGGAATCTGACGGATTAGAATGCCTTTTTTCCTTTTTAGGAAGAATGCGTTCAGGAATGCTGGGGATGGGACATGGGTTAGAGCTAGGGTTAGAAGATAGCTCCGGTTCTTTTTGTTTTAATGGGTGGTATTGTTGTTTTTGATCTAAACCCAAAAGCACTATTAAGCGATTAATATCATAACAGATAATATGACATTCTTGTTCATCTTCTTCCTCGCTAAGGATAGTAGGTGCTGCCCGATTAAAAAATTCTTTTATCGCCGCCTTATCTGCGGGGGAGTCTGGTAATACTGAAAAGCAAAGAGCCAAGTTGTATTCTTTGACGTTTATGTAAGACCAGTGCCAATCTCCTTTAAATCGATTGGATATTGTGTTTAATAGTGTAGGGACTGAAACTTTAGCACACTTAACATCACATATAAAATCTAGCCTTTGATTTAGTGTTTTGACTAAATGATCTTTACTGATGAGCGGTGCCTTTTTAGAAAAGGCACTCGTTGTCATAATGGTAATACCTTTTCTTTGTCGATTGGTGTAAAGATTTGGGTAAGAAAGAACATTCATTAAGCTTAACATATAACATAATTCTTTATTCACATATCTAATATCTAAATTTCTATACCTTTTATATAATTGTAGAGTGCAAAAAATTCTCTTATCTCTAAGAGAGATGCTTTGATGATGCCTTTGGTCTAAACTGTCCCTCGACTCTTCATAGTTGATTTCTAAAAATTTATTATTTTTGTTAATCTCTTCAAGTAAGTCTATGATTTTCCCATATTGTGTTGTCAATATGTTTTGAACCGTTCTTAAGTTGATGGTATTTTCATCGTAAAGAACCCGCCTTAAAGCACCGTCTCTGTTTAAAAAGATTTTTAAAAATAATAGCGGTAGGACCGTACAAATGGCAGAGGACATTTGACCATTTACACAAGAGAAAAAAGCAATTAATATGATGGCGTAAATGGAGGTTGAATTAATGGTATTTATAAGGGATTTTGCACCCATTTGACCATGATTTTCAGATAGCAATGTGTTAATACGGGAGTTTAAAATATTAGGGTCGTAAACATCCAAAGAATCAAAACCATCAGCAATAATATCGGGGATCTGAGCTTTTCTCCAATAACAATAAATGCCACCACAGGCGGCAACAAAGATCACAGAATAAAATTCCATTTGCATGGGAGGGAGCTTTCTTTCCTCGAATAAGGGTGCTTTTTCAACAAGATAACCAAGAATAGTGGATAAAAACATGTAAGCAGCTGTTTTGGTCATGTCTTCATTAGTTTGGTTTTTTAGAATTTCAAGTGTCAGTTTAAGATCAATGGTTTGTTCTATTTTTTCTGCATAAGACCAGGGAATAATTTTAGTTTGTTGGTCAGGCCCTATTTCTGGTGCTTGCGGTTTTTTATGCTTTTTTCTCATTTTTTCTAGACCTAAATGTTAGTTATTATTCGTAACTACTTACGCACCAGCATCTGCTGTATAGGTAGGTTGGGCCTTAGCCCAACAGGAATGCTTCTATTGTATTTTGTTGGGGCAAGCCCCAACCTACATTTGGGATGAATCCAAATGGGTGAGTAGTTAAGTTTTCGTTATTATTATGTATTTTATACACTCTATACCGTTGAATTATAGTTTTATGTGAGCTATTGTTTTTGTTTTAAAATCTATCATATTGTATTCGCGATGTAAAGAGAAAATGATGGATAAATCAGGGCAAGATCAAACCAGTTGTAATGGATTTGTAGAAAATGGTTGCAATAAATGGAGATAAAAAGATGTGTTTTATGCTCATTTTGCCAGTATAGAAGATCCCCGAATGGATATTAATATTAAGCATGGCTTGCTGGAAGTCCTATTTTTAACAGTAACGGCGGTTATTTCTGGCTGTGAAGGATGGAAAGATATCTATGATTTTGGGCAAGCAAAGCTATCTTGGTTAAGGCAGTATCGAGCATTTGCCAATGGGATCCCTGTGGACGATACGATAGCCAGGATTATTAGCGCACTTGTACCAGAGAAATTCACAGAATGTTTTATTGATTGGGTAAATGAGCTTCGTAGTTATGTTGGAAAAGAGATTATATCAATTGATGGAAAAACGCTGAAACGCTCTTTTCAAACAAATGACCGCCAAACAGCATTGCACAGCATAACGGTTTGGAACAAAAGTAATGGTCTTATTCTGGCACAATCTGGTTCAGAAGGGAAAAAGAATGAAAATAAGACGGTATTAGAACTACTTGACCTAGTTGAACTTAAAGGCGCTGTTATTACGGTATTGAGAAACGCAGTTATACACAACTGATGATAAATGAATTAATTCCTGAAGCTAAAAAATGGGCGGGAGTAAAAAGTATTATAGAGGTTAAAAGGGAACGTTATTTTAAAGTGAATAAAAAGCAAGAAAATGAAGTTCAATATTATATAAGTTCACTGCCTATTGATGTAAAATTTATAGCGAATGCTATTCGAAGCCACTGGGAAGTAGAAAATAAAGCGCATTGGGTGCTTGATGTAATTTATAAAGAAGATGCATCCAGGATCCGTCGGGAAAATGCTGCTGAAAATCTTGCAGTCATAAGGCGGCTTGCCTTGAATCTGGCCAGACTAAATCCAATGAAAAATAGCATGCGCGGGAAACTTAGGATGGCTATGTGGTCCGATGAAATTAGACATGAAATTGTCTTTGGTCAGAATCAGGACAAAGTATGATTTTGCCCTGACCTATACCATACGTTATATTGTAATACCTCCCACTTATTTATATAATGCTATGATTGTCCTTAACATTACATCAGGTCCCCTTTATATGCAAAAAAGCGCTATTTCGCCTACTCGGCAAGAAAATTATCCAGAATGGTATCAACAAGTCATAGCGGAAGCCGATTTGGCGGAAGTATCGCCCGTGCGTGGCTGCATGGTCATCAAACCTTGGGGGTATGGCATTTGGGAGCGTGTTCAAAAAATATTGGATGAACGCATCAAAGAAACGGGGCATGTGAATGCTTATTTTCCTTTATTGATTCCGTTAAGCCTATTGGAACGAGAAGCGAAACATGTAGAAGGCTTTGCCAAAGAATGTGCTGTGGTAACGCATCATCGTTTGATCAGCGATGGCAAAGGCGGTTTAAAACCCGACGGCGAATTGGAAGAACCTTATGTGATACGTCCTACCAGTGAAACCATTATCGGAACGATGTACAGCAAATGGGTGCAGTCCTATAGAGACTTGCCTATACTATTAAACCAATGGGCTAATGTCATGCGTTGGGAAATGCGTACGCGTTTATTTCTGCGTACGGCTGAATTTTTATGGCAAGAAGGGCATACCGCTCATGCGACTGCCAATGAAGCAGAAGTTGAAACGAAGAAAATTTTAAATCTGTATCAAGAATTTGTAGAAGGCGTTTTAGCGATGCCCGTTATTGTGGGCGAGAAAACAGAAGGCGAGCGTTTTCCAGGTGCCGTAAACACCTATTGCATGGAAGCGATGATGCAAGATGGTAAAGCTTTGCAAGCGGGCACTTCGCACTTCTTGGGACAAAATTTTTCTAAGGGTTATGACATTAAATTTACGGATCAGCAAGGAGACATTCAACATGCTTGGACTACTTCTTGGGGCGTATCTACGCGTTTGATCGGCGGCATTATTATGACGCACAGCGATGACAATGGCTTAGTATTGCCACCACAAATCGCGCCACAACAAATCATCATTTTGCCCATTTATAAAAAAGAAGAAGATAAAGAAAATGTCTTGTTTTTCTGTGAAGCGTTAAAACGGCAATTACAAAAATGTCTGTGGCGCGATGAAAAGCTGCGAGTACAAATCGACACTAGAGACATGGCTGGTGGCGAAAAGAATTGGCAGTGGATTAAGAAAGGTGTGCCGATCCGTTTGGAAATTGGTCCTAGAGACATCGCTGAAGATGCCGTGTGTTTGTATAGGCGTGATCAAGATGTAAAAGCCAGACTAAATAAAAAAGTGGCGGAACTAGTGGAAGCGATACCGGAAATGTTAGAAGAAATTCAAACCGGTTTATTTGCACGAGCAGTAGAGTATAGGCGCGAGCGTAGTGTCACCGTGACCAGCCGTGATGAATTTGAAGCCTATTTTAGCAGGGAAGATAATGCCGGGTTTGCCCATTGTTACGCGATAGACTCACCCGAGATCGAACAATATCTAAAACCACTGAAAGTCAGCGCGCGCTGTATTCCCTTGGCGCAAGATGGCAACGAAGGGACATGTATCTTCACCGGACAGAAAACGAAGCAGCAGATCGTTTTTGCCCGAGCATATTAGGGGTTTTGTGTGGATTATTTTTTGTATCGAGGGAATGAACTGTATGCCGAAGATGTTGCCGTGGCGCAAATTGCCGAGCAGTATGGCACGCCTTGTTATGTTTATTCGCAACAAACCCTAGAACGGCACTGGCATGCAGTCGATGCCGCTTTTGCCAAACATCCGCATCGCATTTGTTACGCAGTCAAGGCCAATGGCAATTTAGCGTTGTTAAGAATACTGGCCGAATTGGGCGCAGGCTTTGACATTGTTTCCGGGGGGGAATTGGCGCGTGCACTAGCAGCCGGTGCAGATCCGCAAAAAATTGTTTTTTCGGGGGTGGGTAAAACAACCACTGAAATTAGACAAGCCTTGTCCGCAGGCATCGGTGTTTTTAATGTAGAGTCTTTACCTGAAATACACCGCATCAACGATATTGCCGCCAGCATGAACAAAATTGCTGCCGTGGCAGTACGCATTAATCCCGATATCAATGCGCATACGCATCCCTATATTTCCACAGGGTTAGCTCATAATAAATTTGGCATCGATAAAAACGATGTTCTGGCGGTGTACAAAACCATACAGCAACTACCAGCCTTAAAAGCCGTGGGCATGGCGTGTCATATAGGCTCACAAATTTTAGAGTTATCTCCTTTTGCTGAAGCCTTAAGCTGTGTGTTGCAATTGGTGACGGCTCTAAAAGAACAAAACATTATTTTACAGCATGTGGATATAGGCGGCGGTTTGGGGGTGTGTTACGACGCCGAAACACCACCCTCTCTAGACGATTATGCCGCTACGCTATTAAATACCTTACAAAAACAAGCGCCTTATCCTTTAGACTTATGGCTGGAGCCGGGGCGAGTCATTGTCGCCAATGCCGCTATTTTAGTATCTAAAATAGAATATATCAAAGAAACTGCCAGCAAAACCTTTGCCATTTTAGATGCAGGCATGACCGATCTGGTTCGTCCTGCTTTGTACGATGCCTACCATAAAATTATTGCAGTGAAAAAATTAACACAGAAAGAAATTATGGTGGATTTAGTGGGGCCTGTGTGTGAAAGCAGTGACTTTCTAGGAAAATCGCGTTTATTGGCCATTAATCCAGGCGATCTGATTGCCATACGTAGCGTAGGCGCCTATGGTTTTAGTATGGGTTCACGTTATAATGCTAGACCCCGTTGTGCTGAAGTGCTGGTTTATAAGGATAAAACGCAATTGATACGCAGACGCGAAACGATAGCCGATCTCTTATCCCACGAACAACAACAACCTTTTGTTAAAATGCAAGGACTAGGCAATGATTTTGTATTATTGGATCTAGATGAGAATTCTGAAGTTTGGTCTAGTGAAAAGATAAAACAACTGGCGCATAGACAAACGGGCATAGGTTTTGATCAGCTGCTGATGATCAAGAAAAAAGAAGACAATCAGTTTCATTATAAAATTTATAACGCCGATGGCGGTGAAGTAGAGCAATGCGGCAATGGCGCGCGTGCTGTGGCTTTGTATTTGACGCTAAAAAATAAAATCGATAACAGCAAAGCGTTACAATTGCTGACTTGCAATCGATTGATGACGGTTAAAAGGGTAGGCCCGCAAAGATTTAAGGTCGATATGGGACCACCTGATTTTTCACCGGCAGCGATTCCGTTACAGCTGCCCTTGCAAGATCAATATGAAATTGTTTTAGATAATAAAACGTATCGTTTTGCGGCATTATCCATGGGCAATCCACACGCGGTATTGCGAGTAGAAGCTATAGACAATGCCCCAGTGCAAACCGTGGGAAAAGCATTGTGCTTGCACCCAAGTTTTCCTAAACAGAGCAATGTAGGCTTTATGCAAATAATAGGTAAGCATCGTTTAGCATTGCGCGTATATGAACGCGGTGTAGGCGAAACCTTGGCTTGTGGTAGCGGTGCGTGTGCAGCCGCCATCGTTGCCATACGCGATGGGTATTGTCAGAGTCCCGTGACGGTGCATTTAATGGGTGGCGAATTAATTATCCATTGGCAAGGAAAAAACGAGCCAGTGTGGATGGAAGGCGACGCACAATGCGTTTATGAGGGAGCATTATAAACGGATAATCCAAGCCGCGACCGTTTATGCATTTTTCTTACTATATGGCGCGAGTCCTTATGAAAAGGATAATTAAAAGGATGAATAGCGGAAATCAAAATTATTTTTTATGGGTAGTTGCATCCATCGCCGCTTTAGGTGGATTTTTATTTGGTTATGATACAGGCGTTATTTCGGGCGCACTGGTTTTTATACAGCAACATTTTGTATTGAATACACTGCAAGCGGAATGTGTCGTGTCTAGCGTAGTTTTAGGCGCATTATTGGGAGCATTGTGTAGCGGCGTATTAGCCGATCACCTGGGTCGGCGCATGATGTTATTATTATCAGCACTCTTTTTTATAGTGGGCACAGTAGCGGCAATGCTAGCCTGGCAGGTGTGGGCTTTAATTGGTGGCCGATTGATCATCGGCCTAGCCATAGGCATTTCATCGTATACCACACCTTTATTTATTTCTGAAATGGCGCCAGCCAATAAACGCGGTGCGTTGATATTGTTAAGTGTGGTGATGATTACCAGCGGTGAGGCCATTTCCTTTTTAGTGGATTATGGCTTAGCCGTAACGCAATCCTGGCGATGGATGTTGGGTTCGGGTTTAATTCCCGCGGTATTGTTATTATTGGGTTTATTATTATTGCCTACCTCGCCGCGTTGGTTGGTGTTAAAGGGGCAGGCTAAAAAAGCAAAAGAAACCTTGAGTCGTTTGCGCGGTAATATCAATATAGACAGCGAATTCGAAGAAATTGCCGATACCCTCAATGTGCAATCCTTCAAGTGGCGTAGTCTGCTAGAAAAACCATGGCGTAAAGTATTATTGATAGGTATCGTTTTGGGGGTGTTACAACAATTCGTGGGCATTAATACCATTATGTATTACGGACCAGTGTTGTTTAACCAATTGGGCTTTGCCGATACCCAGGCATCTATTTTTGCCACATTTATTATGGGCGTGGTCAATACCTTAATGAGTATTGTCGCTTTATTGTTTGTAGATAAACTAGGGCGGCGACGTTTATTGTTATATGGTTTTGCCATTGCGGGCATTAGTTTATTGTTGCTCAGTTACGTTTTACCAGAAATAGGATCTAGAGCTGAGAGCAAAATCCTTTTATTATCGCTGATGGTGTTGTACATTGCGGGTTATTCTTTGGGTATAGGCGGTTTATTTTGGGTGATTATTGCCGAGATTTATCCATTGCAATGCCGCGGTTTTGCCATGAGTATAGTTACTGCTATTCAATGGGCGGCTAATTTTATTGTGGCCGTCACTTTTTTATCGATTTTATCTTATTTTGGTGCAGCGACTACGTTTCTATTATATGCTAGTGTTTGCGCGCTAGGTTTTGTTTTTTGCTACTTCTTTTTGCCTGAAACAAAACATCGATCTTTAGAATGGATCCAAAAAACCTGGGGGGCGTCTTGACATTTCACAGAGTGTATTATATGTTATGGTTGCTTTGGTGCAAGCCATATTTGTCTACAGACAATAAAAAAATCGAATAGGATTGATAGCTATGCCTAAATATGGTGAAGATATGCTCGGTTACATTTTTACAAATTTACAGACTAAGGAAAAATCTCGGACCATTCACGGCGAAGTCATTAAGAAAAATATTCAAGGGGTGGCTAGCTTAATAGAAAATGGTGTCAATCCAAATTTACAGGATGAAGAAGGAAAAACGCCTCTGCATATTATTGCGCTCTATGATGACGATGTAAATATTGCAATAGCAAAGCTTTTGTTGAAAAAAGGCGCGGATCCAAATTTAGAAGACCAAAAAGGCAGAGTGCCTTTACATATTGCAGCAAGACGACAGAATCCTCAGATGGTAGATGTCCTCTTAGCGTCGGAAAAGACTGAGGTAGATTTACAGGATAACCGCCGATGTACTCCTCTATTCGAAGCAGTGGGCCCTGGCCTATATTTTTATGGGAAGAAAGAGAATATTGAGAAAGACGAAGACTTCTACCGCTTAGACACTTTCGGTGATGAAGCAGAGCATATTGTGAAAGCGTTGCTATTCCACGGCGCTGATCCAAACTTTCAGGATGAAGATGGTAATACGCCTCTGCATATTGTCGCATTTGCTCATCCTAGAGAGATAAATATTGCAATAGTTAAACTTCTGTTAGACGACAGTGCCGATCCCAACTCTCGGAATGAAAAAGGAGATACGCCGCTGCATTTTCTTGCACGCACTTGTTATCCTGAAATTTCCGAAATGGTACAACTCCTGCTAGAAAAAGGTGCTGATCCCAATCTAAAGAATGAAGAAGGAGAAGCACCTTTACATACAGCAGCATTTAGCGAAAATGTTATTATGGTAAGCATCCTCTTAGAATCAGAAAAGACTAATGTAAACTTACCTGCTGAATGTGGATGGACTCCTTTATTTTTTGCGATAGAATGCGAGGATGCGGGTACCACTGAAAGAATAGAGGAGATTAGAACAGCGTTGTTACAACACGGTGCTAGCCTAAATTATCAAGATGAAAATGGTAATACGCCTCTGCATATTGCAGTCTGGATGAACGAACTTGAGGCGATAGAAATATTCATAAAATTCGGCGCCGAGGTGAACAGACAGAACAAAGAAGGGAAAACACCTCTACATATAGCAGTAGAGGAAAGAGCGATCGACATAGTAAAAGATCTAATAGATTGTGGAGCTGATGTGAATATAGAGTGCAATGAAGGACGTCCCCCTTTCTACCTTGCAGCGGTAGGATGTTTTAGCTCTGATTACCAGGGGAATCGACCTCGGGATAGATGTTCTTTTGACATGGTGAAAATTTTTCTTGATAAAGAAGATGCCATAGATTGGAAAGATGAGGGATATAGAAAAGAAATCTGGGATAATGTTCGCGATGAAAAAATAAAAGAGCTATTAATTCCTATTTTTCAGTGCAGGACTATATGGGATCTGTGGGAAATGGAAAAAACGGAATTTAACTCCTATATTCAATGGGTACCACAAGAAATAGTGGAAGAGACCGCATGGTCTTTTTTTAAGAGAAATCAATCTCTTAAAAGAAAAAGGATAGATGAAGAGGCAGCGTGCGAAAATCCAAAACGGTTTTGCCAGGAGCTAGAGAATTTTTCCTATAGTCCTAGCCCTTGAAGAAACTTATTTAGTTCCTTCGCGTTAATAACAAGAACATCCATTCATCTTTCTTTAATTTTTCCTGCAAAATAAAATCTTTTTCGTAATGCAGCAGTAATTCATCTGTTTGGCGATCTAATATGCCGGATAATAATAAGGTTTTACCCGCTGGGATGCGTGCAGCAAACAAGGGTTCTAATTCTATTAATGGATTCAACAAAATATTGGCTATCCATAGATCGTAATGCACGGTGGGACATTCAGCGGGAGACAACACTATTAAACTTTCTTCAGCAATATTGTTTTTCACAGCATTGTCGCGGGTTGCCAACAATGCTTGGGGATGATTGTCTATAGCATACACTTTTTTAGCGCCTAATTTTAAAGCCGCCAAGGCCAAAATACCGGAGCCGCAGCCATAATCCATAATGGTTAAGTCTTTGAGTGGTAATTCTGTTAAAGCTTCTAAACACAAGGCTGTGGTGGCGTGTGTGCCGGTACCAAAAGCTAATCCTGGATCTAGCCACAATACGGGTTTGTCGTCGTTAGGTTTTTCACCTTCACTAGGGCAGATCCACAGAGTATCGTTGATACAAATCGGTTTAAAGTGCTCTAACCAGGCACGTTCCCAAACGGCATCTTCTAAAATATCCACATGATAGGGTGGTAAGGGTTGCGGTGTAAGACCTAAGGCAATGTGTTGCAAGACAGTATTCATGTCATATTCAACCTCAAACAAACCGACGATTTGTGTTTGCTCCCATAAACGGGTGCCATCTTGTGGTTCAAAAATAGCGTTGTCCTGATTATCGCTGCAGCTGACGGATAATGCATTGGCTGCAAATAATAACTCGCTGATGAGTTCAACTTCATCCGAATTGACGGTGAAATGTAATTGTTGCCAGGGCATGGTTTTGTGACCTTTATTTTCTTTGAATGCGCTGACAATAGCAAATTATGCTGAAATTTGCAATAAAATGACACTATTTGTTATTATATCTATATGATTAAACCATCTTCTTTCAAACCCGCCTGGTGGTTACCGGGGCCGCACTTGCAAACGCTGTGGCCGGTTTTCTCCTGGGCTAAGAAAAAGCCCACGATTACACGGCAACGTTTAGAATTAGCCGATGGTGACTTTATCGATCTAGATTGGGTCAATCAAAATTTAAATGCACCTATTATCGTTATTTTACATGGCTTGGAAGGTTCAAGCCATTCGCATTATGTGCGCGGTATATTATACACCTTGCAACAATTGAATTATCGCGCGGTGTTGATGCACTTTCGCGGTTGCAGTGGCGAAATCAATCGTAAGGCACGCTATTACCATTCTGGAGACACAGCAGATCTACACTGCGTTATAGAGATGTTACAGCAATGCTATCCGCAAACCCCGCTAGGGGCAATCGGCTATTCTCTGGGTGGCAATGTATTATTAAAATGGTTGGGAGAAACTGGTACGAACAATCCATTACACTGCGCTGTTGCCATCTCCGTGCCCATGTTACTTAATAAATCAGCCGATAGAATGCAACACGGTTTTTCGCGTTTCTATCAATGGCATTTGATAAAACAACTCAAGCAAAAGTTCCTAAAAAAGGAACGAAAAATGCTGTTGCCTATAGATGCGGATATGAAAGATATTCATGACTTCTGGTCTTTTGACGATAAAGTAACTGCACCCTTACATGGTTTTAAGAGTGCAGAGGAGTATTATCAAAAATCCAGTTCCAGGCAATATTTAAAATCCATTGTGGTTCCTACCCTAATTATTCACGCCCTAGACGATCCTTTCACTGATACAAGCATTATTCCTGATGTCGACGAATTGTCGTCTTCGGTGATATTAGAACTATCAGCTACAGGAGGTCATGTGGGTTTTATAACGGGCGCTATTCCAGGTTTTGGCAAATCTTGGTTGTTGCACCGAGTCCCTTGTTTTATTCAAGAGCATATTAAAATATAAGCCATTTACGTTGTCGAAGTTAAATAGTATTCTCCAGAAAAATTGAGTTCAATGGCATAAAAACAATTTTTAGGTAAAACTTGTTTGAGGCAGGTTTCTATTGCGTCACGGCATTTTTTCATAAATGTCGCATCACGATACTCCTTTTTAAGAAGCATTACACACAAATAAACATGTGTATGCAAATAGTCTGAAGCCGGATAGGCCCTACTTTTACAGGCGCCAGCGGAGTCATCTATTTCATTAATCGCTATTTCAATCTGACGGAATAAAGATTCAAATGCAATATGAGGGAGGTCATCGCTGTATCTTAAGTCTAATTGCGGCATTTTTTATCCTATAAAATAAAAATCATAACACATTTATCATTATTATGTACAGTATAAAAAACCATACTAGCGCACAATATTGTGCGTACTTGCGTGAAAATATGACTATGATAAAGTATAGCGAAACTATGAAGAGGCTTTAATTATGTCAAATCCTTATGCGCGTAAATGGTCAGCTTTTATTGGGATCGTGTTACTTTCCTTTGGCTGCTATCTAGACTATACCGTCGTCAACATTGCGTTACCAACGATACAGCGCGAATTGCAAGCTGATTTAACGCAGTTGCAATGGGTCATGAATATTTATTTTCTAGCGCTGTGTATATTGGCCACTATTACAAGGACAGATCTCATTTGTGCTGCACGAGGTGTTTAACATTGCTTTTTTACAAGGATTTTCTGCAGTCATGCGGTTTTTATCTGCGTTATTATTTATAGGGTTGTTGAGTGTGTTAGGTTGGAGTTTGGCTGCACGACGCGGTTGATATTCTGCTATATCGTTTTCTACATCTATAGCGTTGTCATTCTCGCTGCAGGCAGTAATAGCTTTGGACTATTAACAGCTAAATGATCAAAATCGCGAACTGTCACTTAGACTGAAAACGGCTTAATAATCTCTACGTCTGGAAACAATTGCAATATATCCGTGTACCTGTCTTCTAAAAACAGCAATTTCAAATTAGGTCCCGCGTCTTGGGTGAAATAAACAGGCATATTATCTTGACGTAATTGCCACACTTGCTGCACCCACGCCGCTGTTTTCGCATTGCTATAGGAAATCGCGGGCGTTGCTTCTAACATAGTAGCATGCATGGCAATTGCGTTACGTTCACTGGCTTCGCCTAAATCTGTAAAGTTCTTTTCGGCCAAAGCGGTTTTTATCATCGCCAGATCGGCCGCAACTTGCTCTGGCCATAGAGAGTAAAGAGGGGAGGTTTGTTTTGTAATGGCCATAGCCTCTCGTGACGATATACTTTTTTTGTCGCTGGAGGCTAATAACAGGCCTATTCTTAACTGTGGCCAAACGAGGTCTAATGGTATCCCTAAACTATCCATGCCATCGTCGCGTGAACCGTGCTGCCATTCCACAAAGCCATCCCATAATGACCTACAAGCGCTGCCACTGCCTAAACGTGCCAATAGTGATAATTCACTGCAACTTAATTGCCAACCATATAATATATTTAGACCTTTGACTACCGAAGCAAACCCGCTGGCCGATGAGGCTAACCCGGCCGCGATGGGGATCGTGCTGGTAATATCAATATTCAACCGAGGTTCATCATTCCGGCGAAACAAGTTGATAAAAGAAAATAAACGTTGATAAAAGTCATGTTGCGCATCTATCGCTATGCCATTCAATTTTACGCGATCTTTTTCTTCATTTAACACTTCAAAAGCAAAATGACTGCCTTTTTGCGCAAGACTAATGGACAAGCTAGGCGTCATTGGCAAATTCAATGTGCGGTCTCTTTTACCCCAATATTTGCACAAAGCAATATTGGCAGGAGCATAAACAGCACCTTTTTCTTGCTGTACAACGTTTGATTTTCCAGCTAAAACATTAGCGATGATCTGCTCTTTACTGTACAAGACTCACCCCCATAGCGCTGATCGTTAAGGGTACGTAGCGTGCCTTAGGATGTAACGCTACTATTTCTTCATTGCGAATATCTTGCCATTTGCCACCTAAAGCTAATAAGCAATCCCCTAAACCTGAACCAGAAATTTTCACAGCTTCTACGTCAACGCGTTCTTTTAGCCACTGTCTTAGATGGTCGCAGTGCGCATCGCTAACTTGTAAAGCGTGTTGCAAACCTTGATGTATCTCCATGCAATGTGCCAATAAAACCTTATCGTCACGTTGCCAGGCATTACAAGCTAATTGTACCGTTTCTCCTATAGAGCGATAAATAGAGCTTAATACATCTCCGGCGTTGCTGAAGGTATCCTGTACTTGTTGTAATACCGTAGAAGTTGCCGTTTTATAACCACAATATAATAAATGCAGATCTGAACGTGGCGCTAAAGCCAAAATTTTTTCTGTTTCGGGCGTATAATATAATACGCCACCGTGTAAACTTGCTAATGCATCCATGCCGGAGCCTTGACCTTGTAAGTTTCGGATCAATTCTCGTGCATTCAGCCAAACATCCATTTTCATCTGAAAAAGTTTATCTAAAGCGCTCAACATGGCAATGGTGACTGCGGCCGAGCTGCCCAGGCCCAAAGTTGGATCTATACTAGAAGTTATGCGTATTGTTAAGCCTTGTGTTATTTTTTGCTTATGCTGTATTAAACAGGCTAAAACAAAAGTATATGGTTTAGCTATCGTTAATTCTTTTAACTGTGTAGTGTAAGGAGGGAAGGTATTGGAGGTAATTTCAATCACATCATCGGCACGTTTTTCCAAAGTTACGGTGATATACTGATCTAGTGCAGCTACCATTGCGGGTTCGCCTGCTAATACTGCATGTTCGCCGAACAGCATAACGCTGCCGGGTGCGCGTACTTTAATCCAATCGCAGGCCATGAGTATCTCCTACGACTTTTTCAGCAGTATAACCAAAACCTTGGCACAGCGGGGTAGGGTCATTTGGACTAGCAATCAATACGATACCTGCTTTATCGCCATTAATACTGCCTGCGCCACAAATTTTCGCGGCTAAGCCATTATTTTCTAGGTGACGTATAAATGTTTGTACTGGTGTAGGCACTACACCTAAAGCCACTAATAATTGGTGATTGGCGCGCAGCGCTATTTGAAAATCATTAAAGTTATTTTGTTCTATAGCTGTTTTAATGGCTATTGTAACGGAACCAATTTCTGTGGCGAGATCAGTTGTTTCAAATAACTTTTTAGTGTGCATGACGCATTCACCCGTAGAGCTGTTTGGGCTGCCCGTGTTGACTATATACAAGGCCCATTGGGGGAGCGTTAAAGGACTAAATTGCCCATTATGATATTCTAGAGCGCCACCTTGTAATGACACACGTAGATCTAAGCCACTAGAATAGCCATGTTGTAGATTTTCAGCCTCCAACGCCAATTTGAACAGATTCTCTTTATCAATTTCTTCTTTAAAATGATTTGCTAAAGCAAATTTAACGGCCAAGATCATTGCGGCCGATGAACCCATGCCACAACCCATAGGAATAGTCGATTCTGTTTTTAAATGGATACCCGCATCGGAAAAACGATTGAACCGTTCTAAGAAGTTACTTAAAACAAAATGCGATAATTCATGCGGCAATTTTAATACATCTTTAATACTACGTTCACCTTGTAGAAAGAGATGATAATCTGCAGATAATCTGGACTTTAGACGGCGCAAGGCTTTGACCGTGGTATCTTTATGGTGTTTTAAATTCAGCAAATCGAATACCACTGTAGCGGGGGCGCTGTGGTGGATTACGGATGCTTTAGCATAGCGATCCACGGCTAAGGCCAAAGCGGGTTGGCCACAGACTACGGCATGCTCGCCAGAGAGAATAATTTTTCCTGGAGCAATAGCGGTTATCATGGCGTTGCGGAGAATTCTGATGTATCTTGTTGCGCATTGCGTTCGAAAGTAGTGTGCGCACGCATCAATTCTCCCGGGTTGGTTTGTGCGGCTAACAAAGAAATTTCACCACATAAAACAGTTGCCGCGATAATGGCTGCTAAACGTCTGGCATTATCTCCTAAAGCACGCGGCGCATTACAACCTAGTAACTCTAAATTTTTTTGTACGAAAGGATATTGTTTGCCATTGCCCACCGTACCTACAATAATATTGGGCAGTGTCACCGAGAAGTAAAGCGCATCATTACGCACTTCAGCAAAAACCATGCCTTGCGAGCCTTCAACTATGTTGGCCACATCTTGGCCTAGCGCTAGATAAAAAGCAAAGAGCAAATTAGCAAAATGGGCATTAGCCGAGCGTATGCCGCCCGCTAATAAAGTTCCCAGTAAATTCTTTTTTATATTGAGGTCAACGATTTTTTCGGGTGTGGTTTTTAAAGTCGCTAAACAAATATCGCGCGGTATTAATAATTCAGCGACCACATAACGGCCACGGCCTAAAATTCCATTGACTGCAGTTGCTTTTTTATCGGTGCAGTAATTTCCGGAAATGGAAACATAACGTAAAAAGGAATATTGGGCTAATAACCAAGCCATGATTTCATCCGCGGCTTGAGTCACCATGTTATGACCCGCGGCATCACCAGTGGAGAATTCTAAGCGTAAATACAACAGATTGCCGACGATTTGCGTATGACTGTCGATGAGTTTGGCGAAGCGGCTGCTACGCGCTACTTGCAGTTGCAATTCGGCTTGGCGCACTTTAACGGCCACACTGACTTCATGGCAGCGCGCCGCATTAGGGGCCTCTAGTAAGATAGATCGGGTCATGCGTTCATCGATGATGGTGGTAAAAATACCGCCACATTGGCGCGATAATTTAGCGCCACGGTTCGTCGATGGCCACAAAGGCAGTTCATAGGTGGCCAAAGGGACCATGACTTCATCGTCCACCACTGGGCCTATTAGTTTAACGGGCCCTATAGTTTGCATAGGAACCTGTGCGGTGCTCTGTTCCATACCTTCTCCAAATACAAGAAATTGTTAAAAAAGAAGGCATAATTCTATCACTTTTTATTGGCTACGAGAAGGCTAGCCAAAAAGTAAATAAGGTCAACTATTAGTCACAAATAATGTCCTTATAGGCCCCCCTGTTTTGTAAAAAGTGGTCTATACTTTGTGAACATTAGTGCGAGAAAGATACCTTTTGTAATTAATTTAATGGGCGAAGACACTTTATGGCATCACTAGACTTACCTTTTCAGCACCGTATCTTATTGATAGAAGACGATAATCTCTCTTTGTTTGCTGCTTCCGAAATACTTTTCCGCTTAACGGCCATGGTCGATATAGCCAGAGACGTAGAAGAAGCCAATGAACGGCTCAATACCACCCCTTATGATTTGGTTATTTCAGACATTAACCTACCCGATGGCACAGGCATGGATATTATTCGATGTGCTTACTCTGATGCTAAGTCTAAAAATAAGACAACCCCTTTCGTGGCTTTAACAGCGCATCAAGATAAGAAGAAGCACCAAACCATATTGGACAGCGGTTTTATAGATGTGGTCATGAAGCCATTGAGTTTAGCGAGAGCGTATCTATATTTAGAACGCTGTTCTTTAAGTAATGACGAATTAGCCCCTGCCGAGTTAGCTGTCATAGATTTAAAGCTGGGGATGAAGCGCATCAGTGCTGGCAACGATGAAAAAGCCGTGATTGCAATTGGCATGTTAATTGATTCTTTAGAAGAAGATATCGTTGAACTCAAGCGATTACAGGTGAACAATAATATTGAGGGTGTACGCGAAATTTTGCATAAAATCAAAGGTGGCTTAGAATATAGCGGTGTGCCGCGCTTACAAAGGTATATTGCACTTTTATATTCTGAGGTTCAGGCTAACGCCGATCTGGCTACACTACAGCCGCTATTTGACATTATTTATGAACAAACAGCGTTATTAACCACAGCATATCAAGAGCTCGTGGCGGATAGAAGGGGTTGTGATCTTATATAGACAAAAAGGTCTAAAGAAGCACAAAGTGAGAGTGTTCTTTGAGTAGAAGGGGTTGTGATCTTATATAGACAAAAAGGTCTAAAGAAGCACAAAGTGAGAGTGTTCTTTGAGTAGAAGGGGTTGTGATCTTATATAGACAAAAAGGTCTAAAGAAGCACAAAGTGAGAGTGTTCTTTGAGGAGAAGGGCAAATTGATCTTAGCTTTGGGCTATGTTAGCCTTAACACAATTTAAAAGTCCATAAGAGGTCATTTTGATACCCATTCTATCTCAAGTCATTTTAGTAGATGAAAATGACAAAGCCATTGGTACTGCCGACAAGATGTCAGCGCATATTGAAGGTTTACGCCATCGAGCTTTTTCTGTCTTTATTGTTAATCATACAACTCATGGCTGGGAAATTCTATTACAACAACGTGCTTGGAATAAATATCATTCGCAAGGCTTATGGACCAATACATGCTGTAGTCATCCTCATCCAGGAGAAGATATTATCCCTGCCGCAGAACGCAGGTTACAAGAAGAATTTGGATTTACCATGCCCTTACAATCGCTGGGTGTGTTTCATTATATCGCGCATCTTAAGGAAAAACTAATAGAAAATGAAATAGATCATGTTTTAATCGGTTATGGCAAACCTGCTATGATTCAACCCAATGTTGACGAAATTGTAGACTATCGCTGGTGCGATTTAAATGAATTGAAAATAGCCTTACAGCACAATCCAGAACAATACACAGCTTGGCTGAAGGAAGCGTTGCATTGGGTTGAAAATGCTTTGCGAGAAAAATAAATGAAAATAAAAAAACAATGGAGTGTATTTAAGCATTGGCTGAATCGTAACCAACAAGATGATAAGGTTGCTTTTGTAAAGTCTTTTCTAAAAGATCCAAAAGCAATGGGGTCCATATACCCTAGCTCAAAACGTTTGGCTAAGATAATGGCGTCTTATGCCGTCTTTTCTCAAAATCAACTCATTGTGGAATTGGGCGCGGGCACGGGTGCAATTACGCAAGCGATGTTAAATCGTGGTATTCCTCCAGAACGTATTATTGCTGTTGAATCTTCGCTTGATTTAGTTGAAAATTTTCGAGCACATTTTCCCAAGATTAAGGTGATTGTAGGTGATGCTTCTCATTTAGCAGAACTCTTAAAAAATGAAAATAGGCCCGTAGGAACCATTGTTTCTGGACTGCCGTTGCGTTCTTTATCTAAAGAAATGACGGAGCGTATTTTATCGGTTATACCTGAGGTATTAACACCGCATGGGCGATATATTCAGTTTACGTATGATCTGCGAAACAATGCACGTTTCTATCCGCAGCAATACCAACTTGCGCATAAAAAATTAGTTTGGGTGAATGTTCCACCCGCGAAAGTCGAAGTTTATACTATGCTTCCTCAAGAATAAACTTCTGCAAAAATATATCCAGATTTTGATGAATGGTCTTGTAATCTTGCGATAATATAGTTATAGCGATCATTCGAGTATATTATAAGGCAGCTAAAAATATAATACAAAATAAAGGCTTGATAACTACGCTATGGTTGCGCGCAGAGACTATGAATTAGAGAAACTATCCGAACGATAGAATAAAAATAGTTTCTTCACCTTCCTCAAAAATAAATTCAAAAAAAACAAAAAACAGATTGACAAAGAAGAAATTTTGGCTCAAAATATCTTTTAACCATATTTAAATTAAAACACTAAGCATAAATCGGCTAAGGTAAGGGCTTCACACCAGAAAGAGAAGATTTAAGATGAATCTAAGGAGTACAAGTATGAGTAGCCATTTACATGATAAGAAACTCGACGCCCATTATAGTAAGGACTGGATGTTACCTATAGACAGCTATAACCAAAACATCGATCGGAATCTAGTGCCATTTACCTCAAAATACTCGCCTGAACTTTGGGATAAAAGAAACTTTATTAATGATCATATCGATGTGGAACCACATTCTTATAGAGACAGTGTGCATACCATTGGTGCGTTGGAGGAGCAGTTAAAACAGCAACGCGAAGGGGAGCTAAACACAGTTCGCCCCATTATTCACTATGTTGCTGTGTTAAAAGAATTGCGTAAGAAGTCGCAAAGCATAGCTTCTTTGCACGATGAAATAAGCTTTACACATTGGGCTAAAGATAAACTCAATGATCTGAGCACAAGCTTAAGACTGCCGCCGCACCATTTTAGCATAGACACGTCCGGTGAACCCTTGCTGATTAAAGAAGGTTTAGGTGAGCATGTTATTTCGCCTACACACTTTGAGAATGGGGCTTATTTAAGTCACCCTCATCCTGATCATCAGTTGGATATAGAGGCAAAAGATATCCCACAAATTAAGATTGGCCGGTATGTGCGCTTTGGAAGAAATGCATCCGTTAATGCTGGGGGAAATATTACTATCGGCGATGGTGTGTGGTTATCGCCAGGCAGTTGTTTATTGCGTCAAGATCATGATCCTTATGGTAGGCCTTCAATTGCTTCCAGAACAGTCGCCATGACACGGCAGCCACCAATACGGCTGGAAGAATTTTCTTGGGTAGGGCGCGAGGCGATGGTGGGTTGGGATGCCGATTACATAGGCAAGTTTTCTATTGTAGCAACTAGAAGCTTTTTAAACTCATGGGTGGGTGATTATTCTATTACAGGGTCTTACGGCAAAGTTATTCAATATATGCCATATAAGGCCGCTATAATGGAAGCTCTGCAACCTTCATTAGAAGATATTTTGCAAATAAGCGATTGGGAAAAGATCAACCGTCATTGGTTAACGGCGTATGCTGCATTAGAGTTAGAGCAAAAAGGTTCACCCAGCACTGTCTCTGATAAATTGAAGGAGTTGTTGACTTTATTGCCCACAAAAAGAAGTAAAATGTTGGATATGCATCCAGAAAATGGTGAATTGCTCAGTTTGGCGGCGTCAAAAAATATTCTAGCAGATGGTGTTTTTGTAGCAGAAAAAGCCGTTGCCATTATTTTGCAACGCATTCAGAATACGGGTAATTATAGCGTTAGACTAAAAACGGCTGATCCGTGGGGATTTAATTTAACGTTGCCGCTGGCAAGTTCTGTCATTAATGTTTTTACGGGTAAGTCTTCAGGGTATGATTTAGTAGTAAACAATAATGTTAAGAAAATCTCCACACATGAATTACGCTTGTTGTTGGCGGAAGCCGCTAGAGTTTCCAATAAGAATGGCAAGATTTTATTTAGCACCAAAGCGGCTTACGATTATGATGAACTCATTGCTTATTCTAAACAGATCCCGCTATCATTGCATGATCATGGGGTAGATAAGCGCACACAGCAGCATTACGTCGTATTTTCAAAAATATAAGGAGTAGTATTTTGGCCTTTTTACTATTAACGCTTGCCGCCGCTTTCTGGGGTGGTAATTATATAGTTGGACATATTATGGTTGGCGAGTTATCGCCAATCATACTGTCTGAATTACGCTGGTTACTTACAGCGCTATTACTGCTGGCTTTATATTACAAGCCTTTGCGCAATGACTGGCCCAAGATCACAGCTTCATTCTGGACTCTCTTTTTTTTAGCAGTATGTGGCCAAGTGTTATTTCCTTTGAATCTCTACATCAGTTTGCAATATACTACACCTTTGAATGCGGCTATTTATTTATCTACTACACCTATACTGGTCTTAGGGATTAGTAAGCTGTTTTTCAACGATTATATCTCTAGAGCGAATATTATTGGTGTAGTACTCAGTTTAGTGGGTGTGGTATATCTGATCTTACAGGGCAATTTGTATGATATAGGCAATTTGGCGCATCTAAACCAAGGTGATTTATGGGCTATAGGTTCCGCTGCAAGTTGGGGGCTTTATTGTGCTTTCTTACGTAAAAAAGACAAAAACATTTCTGGTACGGTGTTTGTAACCATATCCTCTATTATAGGTGCAATCGTTTTAATCCCTTTCACGCTGTATATATTGTTGACTGGCAAAAATAGCTTTGATGCTATAACCGTTAATTTATCATTGTTTCTTGGGCTCTTATATTTAGTCATATGTCCGTCGTGGCTAGCCTATCTTTTTTGGAGCAAGGGCATCGCTAAAGTGGGTGCGGTGAAGGGAGAGATTTACACGCATTTAGTTCCCTTCTTTGGAGGTTTATTTAGCATACTATTTTTAGATGATAAATTACAGGCGTATCACTTAGTCAGTTTGGTGTTTATTGTTGCCGGTATTTACTTATGCAGTAAGCATGAGAAGGTGGGGGTGACATTGCCTGTTGAAAAAGTATGAACATAGTAGAATTCCTCTATAAAAACAAAGCTTACCTGGGTTATACCGATCTTCAAAATCGAGATCTAATCCATGTTTTTCAAACGCAAGCTAAATTTTGCGATATTTTACAAGAATGTTTTAGAAGAAATGACGATATATTGGAGACATTACGTTCTTTTTCTAGTAAACCTTTTTTGTTAAACAGCGTAGATGGGCCATTAATCTGGTTGGTACCAGCTTTGTTAGAACCATTAACTTCGGTGCATGTATTTGGCTTTGGCTATACGCATAAAAATAGAGCCATGAATGAATTTCCTGCTGCATTTCCTGAGCATTTCTATAAAGGCAATGGCTTCACTCTGTTTGCACACAATACGTGTATTACTATGCCTAAAGATTCGCATAGCGTAAGTGAGGAAGCAGAGTTGGTAGCTGTTTATTTTATAGGGGAAAAAGGTAGCCCCCATCTTATAGGCTATGCTATGGGCAATGATCTATCCGATCCACTGATGCGCAGACAGAATACAAAGCAATTTGCAGTATCCAAGCTACGACCATCGGCTATAGGGCCTGAATTGTGTCTAGGTGTTTTACCCAACACTTTTAAAGGCTGTGTTTCTATCAAGCGTAATGGCAAATCCGTTTGGAGTGCAAATTATAGCACGGGAACATCGCAGTTCTTATATAGTATGGATACTATAACTAATCTCTTTATGGAAATCGTGACCCCTATCCCTGGTAATCTATATTATGTTTTTTTAGGCGCGGACAAACATAGTTTTGCAGATAACTTTTCCATTGAAAGTGCAGATACGGTTTGTATCAATTCAGAGACTTTTACTTTGCCGTTGTCAAATCAGGTTGTAATGGATATAATGTTGTAACTATTCGGTTTATCAATTTGTAACCAAGCGTCGACCGAAAGGGCGCGGAAAGAGGAAATATACTCGAATCTTCTAATATCAGTTTTTCTTACTACAAGGCGCAAGTAGTTACATATTACCGAGCCGCGACCGAAAGGGCGCGGAAAGAGGAAATATACTCTAATCTAGCTAATATACGTTTTTCTTACTACAAGGCGCAAGTAGTTACATAAAAGGAACAATAAAATGCTTGTTATAGAACTCACTTACGAAAAACCGCTGTCTGAAATAGAAAAGCAAATAACTGCGCATAGATGCTGGCTAGATCAGTATTACGAAAAAGGTTTATTCATTGCTTCCGGGCCTAAAAATCCGCGCGATGGCGGGATTATCATTGCGTTAACGGATAAAGAAACGGCAACTCAATTGATAACTGAGGATCCATTCTATAAACATGGTTTAGCGAGTTATAAGATCACAGAATTTGAACCGGTAAAGCATTGCAAAGAATTGGAGCAGAAGATTTCAGAACAACACACTCTTACTAAATGAAGCTGTGTGTGCTGTAGGGGCGGCTCGTGAGCCGCCCCTTTCCATAAAAAGGCTAATTGTCGTGAAAAATACGCGTTGCTTGTATAATGGTTCCTAAGATACGTATTTTATCATCCAAGATGTCACAGTCAGGTTCTTGATTCAGTGAATTTAAGCGTTTAACTGGACCATCTAAAAACAATTGTCGTAAGGTTGCTTCATCCGTATTAGGATAATGCACTACTACTAAATCACCATCTACGGGTTTTGCATTTAGATCTAGCATTAACAATGTACCCTTAGGAAATCTGGGTTCCATGCTGATTTTACTGACTAAAGAAACAACTTGTTCTGATTTTACAGTTGCGATTTGCCAATCTTCCCAATTGCTGGGAGCTAATGTGGTCAAGAAGCTAGCTGCATCTACACATTGTTGCCATGAGATAACAGGGATATGTTTCGTTTGCCTTCTAACACCGTTGATCGCCAAATCAAATTGTTCATGTGGCGGGGTGTAAATAACGGCATCTAGTGAAATGTTAAAGAATTCGGATATCAACTTTAGGGTCGATACGCGCGGATCCGCTGTTTTTCCTGACAAAATCTTATGCAGGGTAGGCTGCGGAATGGACGTTCTTTTAGCAAGCGTAGCTTCATTGAGACCTTTTGCGGTCATTAAACGTTTGATATTATGTACCAACCAACTTTGCTCACTAGTAGATTCCTTTTTCTGTAGCTGTATAACGCTCATTTTTTAACCTCCAATAATTACGTATAAAATGTTAGTGGGAATCATGTGCTTCAAAAAGCAGCATTTTGTAGTATAATCACTCTTTTTAGTGTAATGCAATAGTTTAAGATGAAAAAAGAATAATAAATCCCTATTAATTGCCGTAAAAAAGAAAGGGCGTTTAATAAAATGTGTAAATATCAATGTTTTCATAGGGATAAAACAAAAAACTATAATAAATTCTTTTTTTACATAGTAAACCCATTGCTATGGATATTAAGATTATCTCGTTAATAACTGTGGCGTTATTAATTGCAGTTTTTTTAGGATTGGCGTATTATGCTGGTTCCTAGTGGTAATGAGGTGTATAATTTTATGAGTGATTGGATATCAAATGTCACCGATGCGGACTTTGAGCAAGAAGTACTGCAGGCTGACACGCCTGTTCTGATTGATTTTTGGGCAGAATGGTGTGGCCCTTGCCGTATGTTGGCACCGGTTTTAGAACAGGTTGCTGAGCAATTTGCCGGCAAAGTGAAGTTTGTTAAAATGGATATAGATGCACACGCAGAAACTCCTGCAAAATTCGCTATACGGCAAATCCCTACATTGTTATTGATTAAAAAAGGCAATGTTGTGGCAACGAAAACTGGGGTTTTAAGTCAAACAGATTTAAAAGCATGGTTGAGTGAGCATGTTTAATGCTGTGAATTGTCATTGCCCATGTGAGATCATGGGCTTTTCTTAAAACTAGGAGCAAGTAGTTACAAAAAAAGAGTAGATAAAGGATATTGTGTCTTGCAATGTTCTAGAGTATGTGCTAAATTGTTTTATATGACCATTATTCTTCAATGAACTGACTGTGGCGGTTCCAAGCTTTAAGATTAGAGCCCATCCACATAATCCCCCAAATTTGCAATACGAAGATAACTACTTGTCTATACAAGTAGCTTGTTTGCCGATGCGGCTCATTGGAATTTAAAGTCATATACCCGTTACACTTCAAGATGCGAATCGGTGCGTAGGGGCAGGCACGGGAGCGTGCCTCTACGAGCATTCTCGCAGCTTGAAATGCGAAGGGTATACTCATAGCATTTGGTTTTTAGGGTAGGCAACACCCCCTAAAAAGCAAAGGCGAAGAGTATATATATCCCAAAGTTAACAATTATCAATGTGAGTATTTATGAACCTAACAGACTTAAAACGCATGCAACCCACTGAATTAATGGCTTTAGCAGAAGACCTGAATCTAACCAATTTGGCGCGAGCTCGTAAGCAAGATATTATTTTTAACATCTTAACGGCAAAAGCTAAAAATAGTGAGGATATCTTTAGTCATGGGGTATTAGAGATCTTACCGGATGGCTTTGGTTTTATACGTTATCCTGATGAATCCTATTTACATGGTCCAGATGATATTTATGTATCTCCTAGCCAAATTCGTCGTTTTTCTTTACGTACTGGCGACAGCATTACAGGCAGAATTCGGCCTCCTAAAGAGGGTGAGCGTTATTTTGCTCTGCTCAAAGTAGATGAAATCAATTTCGAAGCACCTGAAATGGCGCGTAACAAGATTCCATTTGAAAATCTTACGCCTTTATTTGCAAATGAACGCTTGCGCATGGAGCGCGGCAATGGTAGCAGTGAAGATTTAACCTCACGTGCTATCGATTTGATTGCACCTATAGGTAAAGGACAGCGCGCATTGATTGTTGCACCGCCTAAAGCCGGTAAAACCATGTTGCTGCAAAACTTGGCACAATCTATTGCCGCTAATCATCCCGAATGCTATTTAATTGTTTTATTGATCGATGAACGTCCCGAAGAAGTAACGGAAATGGAACGTTCTGTACGCGGTGAAGTGGTTGCCAGTACTTTTGATGAACCAGCAGCTAGACACGTACAAGTAGCCGAAATGGTGATTGAAAAAGCAAGGCGTTTGGTGGAGCATAAACGCGATGTGGTTATCCTACTAGATTCCATCACACGTTTAGCCCGCGCCTACAATACAGTTGTACCGGCTTCAGGTAAGGTTTTAACGGGTGGTGTGGACGCTAATGCGCTACAACGACCTAAACGCTTTTTTGGTGCGGCACGTAATATCGAAGAAGGAGGTAGTTTAACGATTATCGCTTCTGCCATGATAGACACGGGCTCGAAGATGGATGAAGTCATTTACGAAGAGTTCAAGGGTACGGGTAATATGGAATTGCATTTGGATCGCCGCATTGCTGAAAAACGCGTGTTTCCTGCGATTAACATTAATCGTTCCGGTACGCGTCGTGAAGAATTAATTATGGCACCGGAAGAACTCCAAAAAGCGTGGATTTTACGCAAACTATTGCACCCTATGGATGAAGTAGCAGCGATAGAATTCTTGACGGATCGTTTGAAATCAACTAAAACGAATGAAGAATTTTTTGAAGCAATGAAGGGCTAATGCTTTTGTAGAAAAAGAAGCGAGTAACTACCTTGGTTCCTTATATCGTTCATATTAAACCGAATGACTTAATCTTGATGGTCAACCCTGGCGAAACGGTGCTAGAAGCAGCGCTACGCCAGGGTTTTAGTTTTCCATTTAATTGTCAAAATGCAGTCTGTGGTACCTGTATGGGACGTGTGCTGCGCGGCAAAATAGAATACAGCAATGGTGCCGAGGACGAATTGTGCGAGGAAGAAAAAGCAGAAGGCTATACTTTCTTTTGTAGCGCGAGACCTCAAAGCGATTTAGTTATAGAAATGTCTAATGTAGAAGCGCCTAAAATTGATCCCGGCCAAACTGTGGCTTATGTGTTAAAAGCACATAACGCTTTATCTCCGAATACTTCATTATTAGAATTGTATCCTCAAAAAAAAGAAGAAGCGTTGCCTTTTCGTTCTGGCCAATATGTTTATTTATTGCAAGATGAAGAATCCCATGCCTATTCTATTGCTAATGCTGCCGATGATAGTCAGCGCATTGAACTACATGTACGCCACACGCAAGAAAATGCTTTCGCTGAAAAAATGTTGAGTTTAGCGGAAGACGGTAAATCATTATTATTGTCTGGTGCACACGGCCATTGTGTTTTGCACCATCAGCCGCCGGTGCCTACTATTTTACTTGCGGCGGGAACAGGCTTTGCACAAATGAAAGCTTTAATAGAAGAAGCGCTATCTTTGTCTCTAGAAAGCCCCATTTATTTATACTGGGGTGCTCGCAAACGGGAAGATCTTTATGCGCATGAACTTGCCTTGGAATGGGCTGAGCGTTATCCTTTTATTCATTATCATGCAATGTTATCTGCGCCCGATGCGGGTACTTGGTCTGGGGATGTGGGTTATATTTACGAGTATGTGGTAAAGCAACATGCGGATCTCAGTAATTTCCAAGTGTATGCAAGTGGTCCGCCTGATATGGTTTTTGCCGCATTACGCTTATTTGAAAAACATGGCTTGAAACGTGATTTTATGTATTCCGATATGTTATTAGGAAAATAACGCTATGAAGGTTTTATCGCGTCTAATTTTAGCAAGCAATAATCAAGGCAAAATAGAAGAATTTCAACCTTTGTTAGCACCCTTGGGCATAGAGCTCATTTCCCAAGCTTCATTGGGTATAGAATCCGTTGAAGAAACGGGTTTAAGTTTTATTGAAAATGCGCTTATTAAAGCGCGGCACGCTTGTATGCGTTCGGGATTACCCGCTTTAGCCGATGATTCTGGATTATCCGTTGCTGCTTTAAATGGCGGCCCAGGCATTTATTCAGCACGTATCGCAGGGGCTGATGCCAGCGATGAAGACAAGGTGCAAGCGTTATTACAACAAATGGCGGCGGTGCCTAACGATCAACGTCAGGGCTGTTATCATTGCGCTATCGTTTTAATGCAACATCCATTGGATCCTATACCGCTCATTGCTGAGGGTTATTTAGAAGGCATTATTTTAGAGCAACCCTCTGGCGTCGGTGGCTTTGGTTTTGATCCATTGTTTTATTTGCCTACACAAAAATGCACTGTGGCGCAATTATCCTTGTCAGAAAAAAATAAGATCAGTCACCGGGCTGTGGCGGTTGCAAAGTTGTTAACTTATTTAAACCCCTGAAGATGCGAGAAAAGCCGTAGGGACAGGCCCCTGTGCCTGCTCTGGGAGGGCAACCACGGGGGGTGCCCCTACGAACGGATTTGCATATTGAGAGAACAACTTCATATGAATAAAGATTTATCTGCAGCCTTGTTGCTACACCAACAAGGTGACTTAACTGCCGCTAAAAAAATCTATCAAGCCGTTTTAGCAGACAATCCCGATGAATTTGAGGCTTTGGTTCTATTGGCCATGCTGCTGATTCAAGAAAACGATCATAACAATGCTTTAATCTATTTCTTGCAAGCAGAAAAATGTGCGCCATTTCATCCTCAAGTTCAAGTCCATTTGGCCAATACGTATAAATTATTAGCGCAGCCACAGTTGGCGCTACAACATTATCAACAAGCTTTAACGTTGCAACCCGATTATGCAGAGGCTCATCATAATCTAGCCAACTTATATGTGCAATTGCACAGAAATGATGAGGCCTTAGCGCATTATCAAAAAGCCATAGAGCTAAAACCAGATTATGTGGCAGCATATAATCATCTAGCTGTATTCTATTTTAAACAAAATAATTTCTTAGCAGCAAAGAATCATTTTAAAATAGTACATAATATAGACCCGCACAATGTTTTGGCCTGTTATCATTTAGGCAATTTTGCGTTAGAAGATAATCTATTCACACAAGCCGTACAATATTATGAGCAGGGTTTAGAAGGCGATACTCAGTACATTCCCATTTTAACCAATTTGGCAGCAACCCATCTAAAAATGGCTGCTAAAGACAAAGCCACTATGCTATATAAACAAATTTTAACGATAGATGCCGATGATGCCATGACGCATATGAATTTAGCGGCTATTTATTTGCTGGATAAGAACTATAGATTAGCCATCAAGCATTATAGCCTGGTCTTACAATTAGATGAAGCTAACTTTAACGCGCATTTTAACTTAGGTGTTATTTTCATGGATAAAGAAGAGTATGGTATGGCGTGTGAACATTTTCAAACGGCAACAGCATTATTGCCCGCGAATGCGGATGCACATTATAATTATGCTACTTGTCTATTAAAACAGAACTTAACACAAACGGCCTTATATCATTTGCAGCAAGCGGTAAAGTATGCGCCAGATAATGAGATTTTTAATTTTCGTTTAGCAGCGGTGTCGGGAGCTTATGTACCACCACGCCCGCCAGTGCAATATATTCAAACTTTATTTGACCGTTATGCTGAGCGCTTTGATGAAGATCTATTGGAGAGTTTACACTATAAAGCGCCGGAACTATTGTGCGCTTTGTTAAAAGAACCGTTGCAATCCATTGAGAATGCCACTGTAATCGACATGGGCTGTGGTACGGGGTTGTGTGGCGAGTGCTTGCAAGCGAGTGGTGCCCACTTAATAGGCATCGACTTATCGCCCGGGATGTTGACTATAGCGCGCAATAAAAAGATCTACCATGAATTGATAGAAGGCGATCTGCTGGATATTTTAAAGACACGTGCTTTTTATGCCGATGTATTGATTGCCGCCGACGTGTTTATCTATTTTGGCGATTTATCTTTACTGTTGGCAGAGGCTTTTACCCAGGCCAAAACTCCAGGCTGGCTTGCCTTTAGCTGCGAAGAAGGTCCTGATGGGGAGGATACCTTCCAGTTAGCCACTACGGGGCGGTATCAGCATCCTAAAGCCTATATAATCAAAGTCTTGGCTGCGGCTGGCTGGCATTTAATGCTAGATCAACGGGTAACGCTGCGCGAACAAAAAGGTCAACCTGTGTTAGGGCGCGTGTATTTATGTCAAAAAAAAGTGTAAAATAACTAAGGTCTAAAATATTGAGGTTCTTATGGCTCACACACACTCGCATGATCATCACCATCATAATGTAGATTCCGCCTACAGCAAAATTAATCTTTCCTTTGCCATTGCGGTAGGGGCAAACTTCTTATTTACCCTTATTGAAGCAGGTTACGCCATTTACGCGGATTCTATGGGCTTATTGGCCGATGCAGGTCATAATCTAGGCGATGTTTTGGGCTTGTTATTGGCTTGGGGCGCGAGTTGGTTAATGGTACAACCGGCAAAAGATCGCTACAGCTATGGTTATAAACGCAGCAGTGTGCTTGCTTCTTTGCTCAATGCTTTTTTACTGGTAGCGGCTTCCGCTATTATCGCCTATGAGTCTATAGCCAAATTAATACACCCCAATTCGGTTAACGAAATCACAGTTATCGTTGTGGCGGGAATTGGTATCATCGTCAACGCTAGCACGGCGATGTTATTTGCTAAAGGAACCAACGACCTAAATATAAAAGGTGCTTTTTTGCATTTAATGGCCGATGCTCTGTTGGCTTTTGGTGTGTTGGTTACAGGTATCGTTGTCTATTACACCGGCTGGGTGCGTTTAGATCCGCTGATCGGCCTAGTCATCGTCGCTGTGATTGTAATCGGTACTTGGGATCTGTTGCGACAATCTTTACGTTTATTATTAGATGCAGCACCCAAACATATAGAACCAGAAAAGGTGAATGTTTTTCTAAAAGCTTTACCAGGGGTAGAAGCCGTACACGACTTGCATATCTGGGGCTTGAGTACGCGTGAGGTAGCGCTAACGGCGCATTTGGTGATGCCGAATAAGGGTTTAAGTGATGAAGAATTTCACCATATTAACGATGAGTTATTGGAAAAATTTAGTATACATCACGTTACCCTACAGGTTGAAAAGGGTGGGCACGAATCGCCTTGTTCGCAAGATGGCACGTGTTAGAGAATAATTGAGCTCTGTAAATGAAAATATTTTACATACCAATGAAATCTGATTACAACTGTATCATAAAATTTAGATATATGTAACTAATTAATTTTAATGACATTTATAATTTTTTGGTAAAATACTTGCCGCTATTCTGGGGTGTAATCTCAGATTATCATGACAAATTAAGGTTGTACCTCAGACGATAGAGTGTTAGGTTTAATACAGATAATACCGACATTCTCTCGTCCATCTAATCTGACATCATCTGGGTAATCTGGTCGTTCGCAAAAGCCTATTTTTTTTACCTGAAATCCTTGTTTTTCTGTTGCACGCTTTAGAGTTTCAATGCTTTGTAGATTCATAAAATCGGGTAATTTATCTTTATATTTAACATCGAGAAGGTCGTGATAGTTATCAAAATGTCCCGGCCATTCTTCTCCTTGAGCTAATCTTTGTTCAAATATAGGAAGAAGTCTATTCAAATGTTTCATATAAGGACTATCAACGACTAAGCACAATTGACCCCCGGGCTTTAGCCATTGATAAAATTGCTGTAAAGATTTTTCAATAATATCGCCCGAGAAAAAATGGAGTACACGTATAGTGAGGATCCCTGCTAAGCTATTATTAGCAATAGCTAAATTTCTAAAATCACCAGAACGATATTCAATCAAATGAGAACGTTCTTCTGGAACATTATCTTTCAGGATATCTAAATGTTGTTTTTCTAGATCATTGGCAATTACGTTGATGTTATTGTTCAACATTGCTAATGTAGCGATACCATAGGCCGTGCCTATCTCTAATACTGGATCTTTACTTCCAGATAAAGATCTTATAAATACATTTGTGTATGGATCGAGGACAGTCGTCATAAATCCTTGTTGATTTAGAGTAGGGATCAATTGACCCATTTTATCAGGCGTATTCTTCCATAATGGTTTCATGTTCTTTAGTCCTCATTCGCGGCTTGGTTCGTCTTACTGGATTGCCACACTGTGCGCGTTTTGTTTTGGCAACGCAATCATTTTGTAAATGTTACTGGGCACAATTTTTGTTCTAAGTCAGAGTTACTTACTTGTTTGTAATGACATCGAGCTGTATTGTGTTATCAAAATCGATTTCTTCACGGATCTTTATAATATTTTGCTCTAAATTCTCAGAAGACAAACTGTTCTTCCTAAAAATATAGGCAAAGATCAAACCTATAGCCGCGATGATAAGATTATCTGCGGGAAAGGGAATGAGCGCCTTAGAACGCAAAAATGAAACCAAAACAATACAGGCGAGATAAATTAGCAAATACCAATTTTTAATCAATGTAGCATAAAAAGTCTCTTTTTTAGCATTAAAGGCATAATAGCCGGCGACGATTAAAACAAGGGTAATAAACAGATAGACTAGATTGGTAAAGCCAGACCAATAGATCAACCAAGTGCAGCAGATAAAGCCTAAACAGCCGATTAGGGTGGGATAGAACAAATTAAATTTGTATAATAGTTGTGGTTGTTTACGATGTAATACCATCACGCTTACCGGGCCTGCTAGATAAGCAAATACGACGACCGATGATAAAAAGTTAACGAGCTCTTTCCATGTGGGAAATGGGAATAGGAATATGATACCTACAAAGCCGTTGATCCACAATGCAATAGCCGGGGCGCCATATTTGTTAAGTCTGGTCAAGAAACTTTCTGGGAATATCTCTTTACCTACACTGTACAAGATCCGCGAAGTGACGGCGATGTACACATTGGTGGTTCCTAAGGGAGCTACTACCGCATCGATAAACAATAGTGTGAATAACCAGTTCAAGCCGAATAGAGCTACTAAGGCTAACAACGGTGCCGCTGTGCCGGTTAAGGACAGTTGATACTGATTGTCTAAACACAGCAAATAACTTAAAGACAGTAAGCCATACAAAACCAAACCTACCAGTATGGGTGCAAATAATGAATAGGGTAACGCTTTGATTGGATCTTTAACCTGATTAGCCAGTATCAGCCCGTTTTGAAAACCTGAAAAAGCGAAAGCTAAACCACTGCTAGTGACAGCCAATAGGATATTCTCGAAAGAAAAGTTAACTTTATTGGAGATGGATGTGAGTGAATGAAAGTGGCCAAAACTGGAGATCAGGATCAGTGCTACCATGAGCGGGATTAAGATTTTCCAAAAGCTGACGATGCTATTCACTCTAGCGACGCGGGTGATCACTAAGGTATTAAAGGCTGTGATGCTCAAGATGATAAACAAGGCGAGCGCGATGCCCCTAGTCGATAATTCAACTTTATTGGCGACACTGACCAGTAGCGAGGGCTCCCAAAAACCTATGTATTGTACTACGGCCTGGGCCTCTAAAGGTAAATACACCACATAACTTAGCCAACCTAAAATTAAAAAGATACTGCCCATGCTTTTGGGGTGGGTTAAACTCATGAAGCGATAGATGCCGCCGACTATAGGAAAAGCCGTGCAGATCTGCGCAAAAGACAGACCAATGATCAAAGTGATGACCGCGGTAATGATCCAAGAATACAATACGCCTATGCCTGCTGTTTGATACCCGTAAAATGGTGAGAATAACCAACCAGAACCTATCATGCCGCCTGTGGAAATGAGAATTAATTGCAGATTTGAAAGTTTTTTAATCATATGGAAGTCCTTGTTTTAAGTTTACTTTTCCGGCAGATATTGTTATTAAAACATGTCTTTTAAAAAAAGGGAAGAGGAGGGAGCGGATAGCGAGATATGCTCTAATGCCCCAATATGAAATTTTCTTCCAATAAGACGCGAGTAGTTACGAAAACTTTACCTCTGCTTCGCCAATGCCAGTTGCAATTTTTCTTGCAATACGGTGTTATTAACAGCACCGACTATAGGCTGTATTAACATTTGCCCCTGTGCGTTGAGCATGATCAACGTAGGTGGTGCTATGACGTTCCAACGCTTTAGAATGGCATTGATATCAGTGCTAGGGCGAGTCATATCGACGCGCACCAAATGAAATTGTTGCAGCAATGGCGTTACTTGAGGTTTATAGAACTCACGATCTAACTCTTTACAAGACAAACACCAATCGGCATAAAAATCGATGAGCACCGGTTTGCCATCGATATTTTGAATCGCGGTATCTAAAGCGTCGATTGTAGTGACGGTTGTAAAATTTAATTTACTTTCTATTGATGTTGCTTGTAAGGGTAACCAGATGTTGCTATGACCCAAACTAGCGCCTACGATTAACAATATGCCATAAATAGCACACACGGTGCCTAGAGTTTGCCGTAACCTAAAGCTGAACTTCTTATTTTGCGCACGATTGAGTAAGTCGCTGCTATAAGCGATTAATAGCAGCAGTACGCCCCACAGGAATAATACTATAAATGCAGGTAATAAGCGTGAAAATAGCCAAATGGCCATGCCCAAAAAGATAAAAGCAAAACATTTTTTAACACCCAACATCCACGGACCTGTCTTGGGAATATAATGCGCACCAAAGGTGTTAAAGACTATCAAGGGTAAACCCATGCCTAGACTCAAGCAAAATAAAGCGGCACCGCCTAACCACAGATTGTGTGTTTGGCTGATATAAGCCAATGCGCCTACTAAAGGCGCGCTCACACAAGGCGATACGATTAATGCCGATAGGGCGCCTATAAGCGCTACTCCAAAAAAGTGGCCACGGGGTTGATGTTCGCTTAATTGCGTCATCGTATGCGTCCATTTTTGTGGTAAACGCAGGTCGTGTCCTGTAAACAGACACACAGCCAAGACTACAAATAATAGGCTTAAAAATCCGATCATCCACGGCGTTTGTAAAGTGCTTTGTAAACTTAAGCCTAATAAGGAAAATAATAAACCGGCGAGCGTATAGGTGACACACATGCCCAGGACGTAAGCAATAGATAATAACAATGCGCGCTTGGTTTTAAGCGTAGTGCTGTGACCTAAAATAAGGCCAGATAGAATGGGTAGCAAAGGTAATACACACGGCGTGAAAGCAAGTAAAAGTCCTAAACCTAAATAAGTCAATAATATATATTCTGCTCTCGTAGGGGTAGGTCCCCGCGCTTGCCCTAAGGCGGAGTTTGCCTCTACGCTCATATCTTTATTGGTTTCAATTACGGGCGCAATGGTTTTTTGCACCTCTCCCGTAGCAAAATTGATGTTGAAGCTTTGCGTTTGTGGGGGATAACAAAAGTTCGCTTCGGAGCAGCCTTGGTATTGGATCTGTATAGTACTTTGTGTAGCTGCCATGCTGAGCAGTAAAGTTAATACTAAGTTATCTTGGTAAGTACTGTAATGACCCAATATGTCGCTGTAATGCTGCTTGCTTGGTGGCCAGTCCTCTGGATTGATGTTAATGGATTTTGCGTCCAGCAAGGTGAAATGGAAGCGATCACGGTATAGATAATAACCCTTCTGCATGACCCAGGTCGTGCGTAACGTTTTATCGGAATTGACACTCAAAGACAGCTGAAAGGCCCTATCTACGGGAAGTGGACCCAGATCGAATGATGGAGTGGCTGCGGCGCGGCTGCTGACCAGAACTAACAAGAGAAAAAAGGTAACTACTCTCCCCATCCATTCCCTAACGGCCGCGGCTTTGTTTAAATGGATAAACCGAGCCGCGACCATTAGGGATCGGATGGTTGAGATATACTCTAATGCACATAATATGCGCTTTCTTACTATAAGGCGCGAGTAGTTATGGAAAAAGTATAAAAAAGGGCATGCTGATCTAAATCTGTACATTTAGTCGCTCATGTAGACCGGATTATGACTTATCTTAGCACAAACTCTTATAAAAACCCTAAAAACCCTTGAATTTTAGGGATACGCCCATACTTAGAGGAAGTCGCCACTGGTATTTCCCAGATGGCAAAAGGAATATGGCAGCCCTAGGTTTGCCATACAGTGTCCCAACAGTGACTTAGATATTTTTAAAGAGGTTAAATACAATGAGTGCAAAAACAAATATTCGCCCATTACGTGACCGTGTAGTCGTCCGTCGTCTAGAAGAAGAACGCAAAACGGCTGGCGGCATCGTGATCCCAGATACAGCAACTGAGAAGCCCATGATGGGTATAGTGGTCGCTCTAGGTGGCGGTCGAGTCTTGGATAGCGGTAGCGTACAAGAATTACTCGTACGAATTGGTGACAAGGTATTGTTTGGCAAATATGCCGGTACCGAAGTCGAAATCAATGGAGAAACCTTGATAGTGATGCGTGAAGACGACATCATGGCGGTCATCGAGGCCTAATCATAATTTTTAATGTTAAATACAATCGAGGAAAAGTAAAATGGTTGCAAAAGAAATTCAGTTTGGTGATAGTGCCCGTGCTGTACTTGCACGCGGCGTTAATATTTTAGCAGATGCCGTTAAGGTAACTTTAGGTCCTGCAGGTCGTCTAGTCGGCATGGAAAAAAAATTCGGTGCTCCTACCTTCACTAAAGATGGTGTATCCGTAGCGAAAGATATTGAATTAAGAGACCCGTTCGAAAACATGGGTGCACAAATGGTGAAAGAAGTGGCATCCCAAACTTCTGATGTTGCAGGCGATGGTACCACCACAGCGACAGTATTGGCTGCTAACATGGTCAACGAAGGCTTGAAAGGGGTACACGCTGGCCGTAACGCAATGGAAATCAAACGCGGCATTGATCTGTGTGTAGTGAAAGCGGTCGAGGCTTTGAAAAAATTATCACAAGCTTGCACGACCAAGGCACAAATTAAAAACGTCGGTACAGTGTCCGCCAATGGCGATCCTGAAATCGGTGAAGCTATTGCCAATGCAATGGAAAAAGTGGGTAAAGAAGGCGTTATTACGGTTGAAGAAGGTCAATCCTTCCAAATCGAATTGTCCGTCGTCGAAGGCATGCAATTTGATCGCGGTTATGTGTCTCCTTATTTCGTAACCAACCAACAAAACATGAGTGTAGAATTAGACAATCCTTACATCATGATGACAGATAAGAAGATCAGTAACATACGCGATATGTTGCCTACCTTGGAAGCTGTTGCTAAAGCGGGCCGTTCCTTGTTGTTAATTGCTGAAGATGTGGAAGGCGAAGCCTTGGCTACTTTAGTGGTCAATAATATACGCGGTATTTTGAAAGTTGCTGCGGTGAAGGCTCCTGGATTTGGTGATCGTCGTAAAGCAATGTTGCAAGATCTTGCTATCTTAACATCCGGTACAGTGATTTCCGAAGAAACAGGTCGCACCTTAGAATCTGTTACTTTGACTGATCTAGGTACGGCTAAGAAGATCATCATCACTAAAGATGAAACGACGCTTATCTCCGGTTCCGGTAATCCAGTGGATATTAAAGCTCGAGTCGATCAAATTCGTGCGCAAATCGAAGAAACTACTTCCGATTACGACCGTGAAAAATTACAAGAACGTGTTGCCAAATTGTCTGGTGGTGTGGCTGTGATTAAAGTCGGTGCTGCAACCGAAGTTGAAATGAAAGAGAAGAAAGCACGCGTGGAAGACGCTCTACATGCAACCCGTGCCGCAGTCGAAGAAGGGATTGTCCCTGGCGGTGGTGTTGCTTTGATCCGTGCTATGCAATCTTTGGCTGATTTGAAAGGCGCTAATGACGATCAAAACATCGGTATAGCCATTGCCAAACGTGCAATGACTTCTCCGTTGCGTCAAATTGTCAGCAACGCTGGTTATGAAGCCGCTATAATCTTGGATAAGGTTATCGCTTCTAAAGATAATACTGGTTACAATGCAGCCACAGGCGAGTTCTCCGATATGGTGGAAGCTGGGATTATCGATCCTACTAAAGTTACACGCAGTGCTTTGCAAAACGCAGCTTCTATCGCTGGCTTAGTGCTAACGACGGAATGCATCGTGACTGAAGTAAAAGAAAAAGAAACTGCAGGTGCTGGCGATATGGGCGGCATGGGCGGTATGGGTGGCATGGGCGGTATGGGCGGCATGATGTAAGTCAGCCGTTTCGCTCTGTGCTCTGTAGGGGCGGCTCGCGAGCCGCCCTTCTTTAAAAGCCTCGCTGATGCGGGGCTTTTTTTTGGTCTTGTAATTATCTGTGCCGTTGAAATAGTTTTTGATAACACACATCTACCCGTTCGTCATTGCGAGCCAGTGAGTGTAGCGAACAAGGCGTGGCAATCCAGTAAAAATACTGGTTGTAAAAATGCAAAAAATTTTATAAAAATATAAGAGAAACAATTATGATAAGTAAAGCATGTTTAAAAGAGTTAGCAGCATGTAATGTGTTTTTATTAAAAATAAAACCAAATGAAGCGGTAAAAAATATAGAAAAACTTATAAGCAGTGGAGAACAACTTTTTTTGAAATATCAAGAATATGATAAATCAGTACTATCGACTATTAATTTTCTTCCTGTTGAGTCTAATGGTTTTTCTCGTGATAGATCCGTTCCTTCAAAAAAAGGAGTGGACCCTATCATTTATATATATTTTGATAAAGAGAATAAAAGGATAGAGGCACGCGTATTTGAGAACATAAAGAATTTCCCTCAAAAATTTTATTTAGAATATATTCCTGTTGAAGATATGTCTGAAGATAAAATAGACCTACAGAGAAGAACAGAAATTATAAAAAAACTGTCATTGCATAATGCTGTTTCATTTAGCGCTTTTGATTTTGAAGCGTATAAAACTTGGAAAGCAGACTGTATGCAGATGTTAGACAATATTGATTGTGACAGTAGAAAAAGTTGGTTTCCAGAGGAAAGATATGATCTTACTGACAATAAAGATAGAGCTTTTCTCGGACTATTCTCAAGACAAATAGCCAGCTTAAAAACAAAGCTTACGTGTTATTCTGCATCAAAAAAAATCTCGTTAAAATGGCTAAGGTTTAAAAGTAATATTTCTATTATGCTAAAATCTGTGGGCAAAAAGATATACGAGCATTGGTTGAAGTGGGTAACAGGGCTGATTATTGTTATATTATTGTTGCTCTGGCATAAAATTGAACATATAATTCAGCCATATTACCCCGACTTTATTAAAAGTGCTATTAAAAAATTGAGCACTTTGATTTCATAATGCTGCCGTTTCTTGTGTTTTTAGCTTACAGTAGTCAATTACTTCGCTTAAATTATGCATGATATTTTCAACAGTTTTCGGCTCAGTATTATTTACTATTTTCGCCATTTCTTCCCAATCAAACTCAATAGATCGGATATAGGGTGGGGTTATATTTGATTCATTAATAGCTTGTTTAAGTTCGCTAATGTCGCCTTTTCTATCTTTATATCCATTTTTAACCGCCTCCGCAAAAAGTTGATGAATACACATACAATAGTCTAAGGCAAATTCTAAACATAACGTTCGAATATCGGTGATAGGGGCCTTAATCTCTATGAGTTCCTTATTGTTATCTAGTCGTCTTATAATATTAGAGCCTACAAAATATAACCCATTTAAACATCCATTGATTATTGAGTTTCCATCATGAGTGATTGCATTGCGGCTATCAAGTATAAACCTCATGTGTTTACATTTAAATAATTTTTTTATTTTAATTTTTGGGAAACATTCTTCAAGAGATGTGGTAACCGAATCTTTGAGCGTTAAAACAACACTTGAGAATGAAGAGAAACTATAGCAGACTAAACGATAATTTTCCCCATTACTTTTTTGGATAACAGAATCAATATACCCCAGTTTAAATAAATTCATTGTTTCATCACAAGCCGTAACAATTTCTGAAAGGCGATGCTGAAACTCGCTTATTTTGTTAATAAGTGAAACAGTTACCCAGGAACGATATTTTTCCTCTTCTTCTTTAGGCACCGTTTTTTTGCTTACTTTACACGTGCATGAACTGCAGTGCTTTGTATTAACAACAATAGGAACAAGTTCTCCTGATAAATGAACAAGCTCGTCATGTTTTGATGGTTCTTTTTTATAAATTTTATCTGCGAGAGCTAACCATCCAGCCAAAACGTTTTTTGCATTTTCGAGTGCTTCTTCCCAAGTGTCGCCAAAAGTAACACAACCGTCTAAATCTGGGAATGTAACTTCAATTGCTTCAGCAGTCTTTTTAAAAATTGCGTAATAATATTTCATTGCTGCATATTAGTATGTATTTGATTTTTTTTCAAGATCTATTGGCTAATAGATACCAATAAAAGCCCCACATCCGCGAGGCTTTTTGGTTTTGCATGTCAAAAATAGTAACACTAGTCCATTGAGTCTAGCCGCCGTCCCGATTGGATTTTTTCATAGATTTCCTCCCTATGCACCGTCACGCTTTCCGGTGCTTCAATGCCCAGCTTCACTTGCCCACCTATATCCAATACTCGAATGATAATATCATCGTCTATAACAATGTTCTCACCTATACGTCGTGTTAAAACTAACATTTTCTGTTTTCTCCTATTGCGTAGCCACTCAATAAAAAAAGATAAAAACATAGTCTACTTCTCATATTCTCATTGAGCAGTTAGTGTTTGAAAGTAAATTTTCTATATCTATTGCACATTAGTAGCAATGAGTGCATAAAAATTTTTAAATGGTGGACCGCGCCCACCATAAGGTACGCAATATGCGCGTCTTAAAAAACCCATCTCTAGTTTTCTCCTTGGTTTAATATCCAGATAGTACATGCGTAGGCATAAAGTGCTGTACGCAGTCACTGAAAAAAACTAAGAAGCGCGGGCTTCTACAGACGCCACAATCCGGCGTTTAAAGCGATTTAAGACCAAAAAGAACTTCTTTTTAGTCAAAAAATAGGCTGAGCCTGGATTTGTGTTTACATTTTGGCCCGATTTATGGTGGGCGAGAGAAAAACGATGTGATATAATTTTCATCACCTTGTTTCCTTATTTAGGTAAGGTTCAAGTTAGTCCCTTTGGCTTGTGTTCAGCTTGCCAGAGGGGCGCTACTTAGCTACTGCAACCTTGAGCCATACGAAATTTCCAGACAGATTCAGGGTTGCTCCTTGTGCGTGATATTCACTACCACACAATCACCATCATAGCAAAAGAAAATAAAAAAAGAAAGCTTTAGGAGAGTTTTTTTGTTTTTTCCGTCACTTAGTGCGATGATAACAATGAAAAGTTTTAGTTGCACAAACCGCTTATGAAATAGCTACGTTAGCAATGAATTCTCTGCTTTCGTCATTGCGCACAAGTGAGTAACGGATTTATAATAGAGACTATGTTTGGTGATAGCGGCGAAAGGGTTGAATGGCGCAGAATAAGATGAGAGCTGCAAAGCAATCCAGGGGTAAAAAGATGAGGTATATCAGTGCCACAATTCTTTATAAGGAGAAAATATGAAAGCAAATAATAAACATCGAGAGTTAGTTGAAAAAGCACTAAAGCGATCAGGTGTAAAGAAAGCTTACGACGAGCTTGAAGGAGAGTTTTCTTTGTTAACCACTTTAGTACGAGCTAGACAAATAGCTGAAAAGGCTCAAGTAGAAGCAGTAAAAGCAATTGGTTACTAGATTTGGAAGAGCATTTAAAAAAGGTGATATTCATGAGAGAAAAACCAATGATTTCTGCTAAACAAGCAGAATGTCTTATATACGATATGACTAAATTTTCAGATCATTCACGGAAGGAACTAAGAAACATATCCAATGATGAAATCAAGTATTTTTTTGAGAGTAATGGTGAAAAATGGAAGTTTTTGATTGAAAAAACTAGATATCTAAAAGCTATTCCATTTGTGGAAAATATTTTAGGTTATGAATGGCATAGCCCATATCCGAATGTTGAAATTTCGATGCAAGAAAAAGGAGTAATTACTAAAAAACTATCTGAACCAGGTCAATTCAATATACTTCCTTATCATAGTTCTTATAAAAAAGCATTAGAAGAAAGAGAGCAATCTATTAAAATGAACGATGGGGCTGCATTATTAAGCTGTATTACTCATGGTATTATCGCTATAGAAAACTATATTACAAGAAAAGCCCTTATATACAATAAAAGGAGCGATGTTCCTATTTTCGATGAAAAAGAATCGCGATTAGATACTAAACTAAATGACTGGTTTCATAGAATGGTTGGGTATAAGATGAATCAATCTCCAGCATCAATATGGATCGATTTTTGTTTTCTAAAAAAAATAAATAATGATTTTAAACATGAAGGACTCGATACACAAGCTTTTTCATATAGCGAAATGATTAAGACAATTAATAAATTTAGAACAGGGATTGCTAAAATATTATTCATTTTGAATCAAAAGTTTAAAGATCCTATCCCAAGCAGAGTAGTCAGGGGTATTTATCTACCAGATGTTTTTTAATTAAACAATAAAAACACATAATATCATTCTATAGATTACACTTAGTGTGCTATTAAGTTAAATGACTAATTAACTTTTCAGCCAACAGTCTTGACATTGCCACATCAGCTAAAGCGAATGTTATTTGTAACTTGGCAGACGGTGTCTGCCAAGTTACTATTTTGTTATAATTCAGTGAGATATAAGTTTTTTCTATAATTATACTCAACACTGAGTAAAATTACTCAATCTACCTCTTGATTTTACTCAACGTATTGAGTAAAATTACTCAATACGTTGAGTAATTTACAGGATCTTCCCGTGGAAACTTATAAAAGAGATATTTTTCAAAAACTTATGTCACGTTTAGCAGAACCTAGACGCTTCATCCAAGTGTTAGCAGGCCCTAGGCAAGTGGGGAAAACGACGCTAACTCAGCAAATATTACCCTTATTTCCAGGGCGAGCACATTATGTCAGTGCCGATGAACTTACGTTAGATGCCCCGACTTGGTTATTACAACAATGGGACGTGGCGCGACAAATGGCGGCCACAAATACACAAGATACTGTATTGATCGTGGATGAAATTCAAAGAATTGCCGATTGGTCTAGACTTGTTAAGCTGCTATGGGATGAAGATAGTCGACGGGGGAGTACGCTCAAGGTTGTCATTTTGGGCTCAGCACCTTTATTATTGCAACAGGGTTTAACTGAAAGTTTAATGGGGCGATTTGAAGTTATTCATGCTACACATTGGAGCTTTCGCGAAATGCGAGAAGCCTTTGATTGGGATTTACCACACTATATTTATTTTGGTGGTTATCCCGGGGCTGTAGACTTCGTAAATGATATTGACCGTTGGGTGAAATATGTAAGGGAGTCTTTAATTGAACCGACTCTGGCATACGATATTTTATTGATGGTGCGCATCGATAAACCCGCTTTGCTACGACGTTTATTTCAGGTTGGTTGCCATTACTCAGGAAAAATATTATCTTACCAAAAGATGTTGGGGCAACTACAAGATGCTGGCAATACCACAACGTTGTCGCATTATTTGAGATTACTCAATCAAGTTAACATGTTGTGTGGTTTGGAAAAATACGCGGGGCAAGAAGTACGTAAACGTGGTTCTAGTCCAAAATTCCAGGTTTATAACAATACTCTTTTAAGTGTGCAAAACAATTATAGTTTTAGTGAAGTCACACAAAACCCTGCTTATTGGGGACAGTGGGTTGAATCTGCTGTGGGCGGGCATTTAATTAATCAAGCCATAGGCACATCTATTCAAGTTTATTATTGGCGTGAGGGCAATGCGGAAGTGGATTTTGTGCTGCAGAAAGGCGATAAGGTTGTGGCTTTAGAGGTAAAAAGTAATGTAACTGAAAAAATTTCAGCTATGGCGGCATTTAATCAAGCATTTAAACCGTATAAATTATTGCAAATAGGCGGCCAAGGGATGCCCTTGGAAACTTTCTTTACCACGGCTATTGAAGATTTGTTCATATAAAGTATCTTACAATAGTTATTAAATTATGCGATAATATCTGTGTTCATTCTTACAAATAAAAGAGCCCACCATGTATGATTATCTATTCTACTTTGCCCTAGTCGCTGTAACCATGGCTTTAACGCCTGGTCCGGCGATGATGTATTGCATCAATACGTCTATAGATCATGGCAAACGCGCAGGCGTATTGGCTGCATTGGGAGTTGAGTTAGGGACTTTCATTTATGTAGTGATAACAGCATTAGGCTTAGCGACGTTAATTCTAGCTTCTCCCGTGGTCTATTCTGGTTTAAGAATATTGGGTGCTTTGTATTTGCTATATCTTGCTTATAAAGCATTACCCAACCAAAAAGTACTAACAGCGAAGAAAATTATTAAAAGTAAAACCAGTACATTATTGTCGGGGATTACTTTAAATATTACCAATCCTAAAATTCTATTATTTTTTATTACCCTGTTGCCACAGTTTGTACCTACTGATCACAGAAATATAAAAATATTCTTTTTCTTAGGTTTGGCTTTTAATCTATGTGGTTTAGCCGCCAATTCATCTGCGGCTATTTTCAGTCATCGCTTAAAATACAAGTTAGCACAGGTTACTTCTGTAAAAACAAAAAGGATTGTTAGCTATATCCCGAGTGCACTATTCTTCTTGATAGCGACTCTTTCGCTATCCTTCACGATACTGAGTTTAGTTAGTGAATAAAAGCTAGATATACGGTTGAAGCGAAATAATCAGAAAAAGGCTATCGCTTAGGGCAATTTAATCTGAGCGCTCATTCGAAGAACCCCATATAACATAGATATTTCCATTATTTTTAAGAAATTTCTTATTTTCGTGCAATCCCTAATATTTCCTTAATAATTTTTTGCTACGCTTACAGGTAGCTAAAGGGATTAGCGGAGGTAAAAGAACCGACCGCCTATGCAGCGGTCGGCTCACCAACACGGACTTAACAAAATAATTTGTTATTTTTCAATTAATTGCATATCAAGGCTTTCTTTTTTTCGTTAATCCCATATATAAAGACATGTCACTATATCCTCAAAACGATATAAATTTTCTTTCTTTTCAAAAAAATACGCTGAGTTAAGCTTTCCCTAAACAGATCCCTTATAGAACTGTATATTTTTGCTACTATTGATAGTAGTAGCAAGGGGGTTTCTCATGAAAAAAGTAGCTTTAACGATTGGAGTCAGCCTGATGGCACTCAGTCTAGTCGGCTGTGATGGCAACATCACTAAGCAAGACGTGGGGACGGTTGGCGGTGCTGTAGCCGGTGGCGTTATAGGCAGTCAATTTGGTAGCGGTGCTGGTAATACGGCAGCTACCATCGGGGGTGCCGTAGTGGGCGGCTATATTGGTAATCAGTTGACAAAAGACTAGATTCTTTGTTGTTTTCTTGCCAAAAAGTAGCCAAGGATGGCACTAGACCTATGTTTTACATCTAAATGATATTATAATCCATATCAATGATATAGTGGTGAGAAGCTGGTTTATAACACTACAGCTAGTGGTGTATTTCTGTAGACTAATCACCCGGGCCCAGAGTTGTATATTTAAGGAACAATCGATTGAGGAAACTGTTTGTAGCATTAAGCTTGTTACTCATGTGCCTAGGGATTCGTGCTGAAGAAAGCAGCGCCGATCTATTAGGGCTGAGTACTGCGCGTAGTTTTGTCTCCGATGCGCAGAAACAAACGCAAATAAGTACGCCACAAAAGAGTAATCCCGCTGCGCCAGGGCAGGATCCTACAGTGAGCGCCAATGCGCCTGCTCCTACTAGTACCACACAAAGTGATAATGAACAGGATCAAAGCCTAGAAGAATTTATGAATGGGCAAGCGCAAAACAGCAGTACGGCTACGTCTAACAATACGGCCGCCAATCCAGCACCCACAACAACGACTATGCCGCCCGCCAATTCTTGGGTTCCTGCGGATGACAATGAGGCCTTAGCCAATGCGGGCGCGTTTCGTTCCATAACACAAGATGCATTTCCGCTTAATCCCGAGCAAATCAATACGTTGCGTAATATGTTGGATCAAACTCAGCGTGCGCAAGCTGCTGCGCCATATAAAGCGCCACCTGCACCCACATCTACTTCGTTGAATATCGATCTAGCCCCCGGTGCTGTGCCACCAGTGGTTCGTTTGTCTAAAGGTTTTGTTTCTTCTTTGGTGTTTATTGACAGCACGGGTGCGCCATGGCCTATAGACTCTTTTGATTTGGGTGACCCTACTGCATTTAATATTAGCTGGGATAAAAAAGGGAATACGCTCATGGTGCAAGCACGCCAAGACTACAGTTATGGTAATTTAGCGGTGAATCTTAAAAATTTAAATACCCCTGTGATGTTAACTTTGGTTCCTGGGCAACGTGTAGTAGATTATAGAGTGGACATGCGTGTGCCTGGTCAAGGGCCACAAGCGACAGTAGCTATAGGTGATGATTTACCTGCTCCTGCAGATAATCAACTGTTAAATGTTTTAAATGGAATAGCACCGATGAATGGCCGCCGCTTAAAAACAGAAAATGATTTTGCACAAGTCTGGATGGTAGGTAATGAGCTTTATCTGCGTAGCGATTATGTGCTGCTATCACCAGCATGGGTTGCTAAAATGTCCAGCGCAGATGGTATGAATGCCTATAAATTACAGCCATCGCCGTTGGTATTGTTAATGCGGCATGGGCAAATTGTATCTGTCAAAATAGAGGGGTTGTCATAATGGCCAGCCGCTTAGATAATATTTCACAATTGTTTTCCAATTTTAGAACACGTAGCATTATCATCATTACGATGGTTATAATAGGCTTAGCTATTTTAGTCGGGATCATTCGTTTGATCAGAGCGCCCGCACAACAAAATACAGCTGATACTGGTTTGGCCAGCGCGCCTATACAAAAAACAGCGCCAGGTTTAAATAGTACTACCCCTGAGTACGCGCAATTGCAACAGCAATTGAATCAACAGCGTATTCAACAAGCCGAAAAAACCGGCGGTAGCGCTATTCCTAGCCTAACCTATCAAAATCCTACGCCGGCACAGCCATCCGTGCAATCTGGATCTGCAGCTCCAGATCAAACGAATCCTCAAGTAGATCCTCAAGTAGATCCGCAGATTGCCGCATTGCAAGCGCAGGTTGCAGAGCAAAATCAAGAAATCCAACAAGCTACGGCTCAACAAATCCAACAAACAGCAATGGATAAAAGTGGCGCTATGCGCGCACAAGCGCAACAGCTATTGCAAGCATGGGGGCAATCTCCTACGCAAGCCTATGAAGTTGGTATGAGTGACGAGCAACTTGCTGCAGCAGGTTTGGCCCCACGTGGTGCTACAACTGTTAGCACACCAAGCAGTACGGCGCCCGTTCTAATTAAAGCAGGAGATATTCAATTTGCAGTGTTGGACACAGCAATTAATTCTGATGAGCCAGGCCCGGTCATGGCCACCGTTGTCTTGGGCCCGTATAAAGGCGCGAAGTTATTGGGCGATTTGAGTACTACTAAAAATTTACCGGGTAGCAATGGTGGTGAAGCAGTAGTGGTGCGTTTTTCGGTCATGAGTTTTGCAGGTTTAGAGCGCAGCCTTTCAATTTCTGCTGTTGCTATCGATCCCAATACGGCACGCACTGCTTTAGCCAGCGATGTGGATCACCATTATTTATTGCGCTACGGTTCTTTGTTTGCTTCATCTTTCTTAAACGGTTATGGTAATGCCGCACTACAAGCCGGTTCTAGCGTTTCGCAGAATTCAGATGGTGGCACCTTTACCACGTACCCAGAGGCGAGTCCAAAACGAGAAGTAGCTTCTGGTCTTGGAACAGTAGGACAGAATTGGGGCCAACAATTAGGAGATACTTTCAATCGTCAAAATACCATCACCGTAAATGCGGGGGTGGGTTTAGGTATTTTATTTTTGACAGATGTCTCCGCGAATTCCTCTGCTCCCCCAACAGGCATTATACAAGCCGTTGCGGCTAAGAACGTACAAGATCAATTGGCTGCCGAGAACGCAGGTACAACCAACGTACTGCCTATAGAGCAAGCCCAAAATCAATTAGTCCAACCTGTGCTTGATGCACAGAATAGGCAATAACAATAGGATGATGATATGAGCGATCTAAACCATCACGATGAAGAAGAATATCATTTCGATGACAGTGAAAATTTTGATTTTGGTGAGCACGATGCGTCCGCTGAAGAAGAATTTGTGGGTGAAGAAGAAGTCGTAGAAGATACGGAAACTAAAGTATGGAATAATGAACGGCCCGGTGCTGCATCGGAAAAGAAGCCGCTGCCTACCAAGAAAATACTCATAGGGGTGGGTGTAGCTGTTTTACTGATTGCAGGTTACTATCTGATGATACCTCATGGTAAAGCACCCGCAATGACTGCCATTCCTACCGCTACAGCTCCGAAGGACATTGCTAAAGTTAAACCAGCCGCCGCGCCAGTGTCAGCTGCAAGCAGTAAAGAAGATGCCACCATGCCACAACAGAATGCTGCTGTGCCACAGCAAAATGCTGCTACGACACAACAACAGAATGCTGCTACGGACAGTGTCGCCAATACAACCCCAGACAATACAGTCCCAGACAATACTGCTAATGGAGATTGGTTGAATACTGACAACAACACACCATCACCCAGTAGCAATACGCAAGCGACGACAACGAGCAATACGCAAGTAACGGCAACAACAGCCCCTACTTCTGAAACTACACCGGCTACGCAATCCAACGTGCCAGATGAATCTAATCTGTCTATACAAGTAGAAACACTGAATCAAGAAAATCAAACTCTCACCCTTAAATTGCAACAAGTTACCGCTCAGAGCGAAGCTACCGCGGCGCGCGCGAAAAATTTAGAAAAAGTCGTAGCGCAATTGCAAGCACAAGTAAAGCAAATGACACAAACCTCGCCACCGCCTCTGAAAAGACAGGCCACATCAATGGCAGCAGAACCGCTATCTGCTATGCCACGCAGCAGTGCAGAGAGTAATGTAAGTAAGACACGGTTAGTGTATTATGTACAAGCAATTATTCCGGGTCGTGCGTGGATTGCGGATAGCAATGGTCGTATTATTACGGTTACTCAAGGTGATCGCGTAGAAGCACTCAATAGCACTGTTAAAAACATCGATCCTATCAATGGTATTGTAACGCTGAGTAATGGCATGCAGATTGAATACGGCATGGTGGCACAGTAAGGCTTTGTTTGTGGGCCCGCTACAAGGCGGGCTCGGTTCATCCGTTTGCAACCGAGCCGCGACCGAAAGGGCGCGGAAAGAGAAAATACACTCTAATCTATCCAATATACGTTTTTCTTACTACAAGGCGCGAGTAGTTACAGAATAAGAAGTAATTTATTTTTCCCCTACACCTAAGCGCTGCAAAATACCGTCTAAAATTTCCAAATTTTGAAACTGAATTCGTAGAGCGCCTCGGCCGCTTTCATCGTAATCTACTGCAACAGGTGAACCTACTTGTTCGGCAAGGGTATTTTCTAAGCGAGCAATGTTCGGATCTTTACGCGGAGCCGCAGGATTTTCTTTTTTACCTAGTTTAATCAAGCGTTCCAATTGTCGTACGCTTAAATCATTCTCTACACATTGATGTGCTAATGGATATTGTTCATCTGGAGAAAGACCCGCCAGTAATTTACCATGGCCTTCGCTTAAGTTACCCTCAATAAGATACTGTTGTATGCGATTATCTAGTTTTAATAAACGCAATAAATTGCTAATAGCAGCGCGTGATTTTCCTACCAAAGCGCCGATTTCATCGTGTGTGTAGACAAAATCTTCTTGTAACCGTAAATAGGCTTTGGCTTCTTCAATTAAATTTAAATCGCTGCGATTGATATTTTCAACAATGGCGGCCTGCAGTGCTTGCTCATCGCTGTATTCACCCACTAAGCAACTGACTGTAGCTAATTCGGCAAGTTGACATGCGCGCCAACGACGTTCGCCCGCGATGATTTCATAGCGGTTATGCGCTAATGTCCTAACAACGATGGGCTGTAATAATCCGCCCATTTGTCGTATAGATTGAGCCAATTCCGCTAAGGCCTCGGCGTCAAAATGATGTCGCGGTTGAAAACGGCCGCGCTGCAATGCTTCTATAGGCAGCTGTTGTAGTTCTACTTTTTTAGCCATGGGGTTTAGGGGGAGAAAGTCTCTGGTAATTTATATATGGGATTAATCTTGAACAGAATCATAGCATGGTGATGGGGTTAGAGGCAAGGTTTTTTATTATAATATGAAGAATAGCCTAATTTAGACAGAAAGAGCGGTTGTGCTCGAAATGTTTGAATTATTTTTGCACACTATTCTTCCTGCTTTATGCTATATTAATTCTCTAAAATAGCCCCGCTTTTTTTCGCACCTTGAATATAACAATTATTATTATTAGGAGGAGAGCTTTATGATTTGACTTTATGGCGTTAAGATGTGTACAATAAATAACGATAATTAGGACTAAGTAATATGAAAAATTTCTATGGACAGTTTGAACCCCCTGTCGATCAATTTATTTTCGAGCGTTATTTCCCGAATAAGGGGATTAAAGGTACATTTGTGGAATGTGGTGCATTCGATGGTTTAACAGAATGTTCTTGCAAGGCATTTGAAGAATCAATGGGATGGAAAGGTTATAATATTGAACCGGTGCCTTGGATTTATGAGCGGTTATGTCAGAATCGCCCTCTTTCAAGAAATTTAAATTTTGCCTTATCCAATAAAATTGGCGAAGCTACTTTTAAGGCTGTTGATCATCCTGTATTGGGGAAGAACTTTGGCAATGGCTCATTGACGCACACCATAGATCATAAAGCAGCATTACAAGAAATGGGTTGTACTTTTCAAGAAGTGCAAGTGCCATTATGTACATGGACTGATTTTATTAACAAAGAAAACGTAACACAAGTAGATCTTTTTGTTCTAGATGTTGAAGGACATGAATTATCTGTCATCGAAGGGATGCAAGGGTGTGAAGTATTGCCAGATGTTATTTGCATTGAAGTAGGACATTTATCTTTTGATGCAATACGCAGCGCGTTATCTCAGCTTAACTATATTTACGACATTTCCTCACATGTAAATGCCTATTTTATAAAATCGGATAAGCTATCTCTTTTTTCTTTACGGCGAATTGATTATCTACAAAGTCTTCTCGTTGAGAATAGCGTGTCTAAAGAAAGTTTTCTGGTTGAGAATAGAGTGCTTCAAGATCGCATCAGCACATATGAAAACATATTTGCCGAAATAAGATGTTCTAAAGCGTGGCGTGTTATTGAGTTGATTAGGCGATTCAAAGCCACGATAAACTATAGATTATTAAAGTTAAATAGAGTTAATAAGCGTAAAGGCCGTTAGCCCGTCCCATTTAGTCTGCCAGAAACGTAATACCATAGGATATTTGCTGCCCCATTTCTCATCAAGCTCAAGCAGACGCTGTTTAGCTAACGTTCTAACAAAGATGGGCTGTAATACCCCCCCATTTGCCGTATGGATTGCGCCAATTCCGCTAAGGCTTCGGTCTAAATGATGTCGCGGTTGAAAGCAGCCGCGCTGTAGGCTTCTATAGGCCGCTGTTGTAGTTCTACTTTTTAGTCATGGAGTTTAAGCTGCGGTAGGGTTAGCGGCATCATAGGCTTTCAAAACATCATCGACTAGGCCAAATGCTTTGACATGCCCTTTATCCAGCCATAACGCTTTTTTACAAAACTTACGAACTAGATCATTAGAATGGGAGGAAAAAACGACGATATCGGATTCAGCGACCAATTGTGTCATGCGTTGTTTTGATTTCTCCATGAAAGAAGAGTCGCCTACGCCCATAACCTCATCTAACAACAAAATTTCTGGCGAAAAACTAGTGGCAATACTAAAGGCAAGGCGTAACTGCATACCGCTAGAGTAAGTGCGTACAGGCATAGCTAAATATTCGCCTAATTCACTGAATTCGGCGATGTTTTTTTTGTTAGCCTCAATGTCTTTCTTGGACATGCCACGTAATAAACCACTTAATACAATATTTTCATAACCCGTGGACTCTGCATCAATACCTAAACTTAAATCTAATAAAGAAGAAATGCGGCCTTTAATTTTTACTCTACCGATAGCGGGCGTATAGACTTTTGCTAAAACGCGTAATAAGGTACTTTTGCCTGCGCCATTGTGGCCAATTAAAGCCAGTGTATCGCCCGACGATAATTCCAGACAAACGTTTTCTAAGGCTCGTACGAAGGTAACGCTGTTGCTTTCTTGTTTTATGCTACCACCTGTGACCAAGGATACCAAACTCTTCTTCAAGGAACGGGTATTGGCTCCATAAACAGGAAAATCTAAAGTAACATGAGATAACTTAATAGTTGACATAGTGACTACACCCAAAACGCAATACGGTGGCGACATCTGGCCAAAACAATGACCATTAAAACTAATCCCACTATTGCTAATATGATGCAATAGGTTAAGGTATTTGCCGAAGGGATCTGTCCTAACATAGGTGCGCGTAATAGTTGTATTAATTGATAAAAAGGGTTGAAGTTCATCAATGCTTGTAATTTAGGCGATAGCATAGAATGTTGCCATAATATAGGCGTTAATAAGAAACAGACTTGTACAAGGCTTGCTACAATGGGTTTCATGTCACGAAAACGACTGCCCAACATAGCCAGTAGCAGACCAAAACTATAGCCTATACTCAAAAATAAAATTAAACCGAAGAGCAAATAAAATACACCAGCAGAAGTAGGAGCGATTTTATAATAAATCAAAATCGGCAAAACAGGTAAAATGTTATGCACTAAAACTATAAAATTACGAGTTAACAAACGCAAAATATAAATGGAAAAAGGTAGGCAAGTTTGGCGTATGAAGCCGGTATTTTCAACGAAAGCTTCGTTAGCTTCGAGGATAATTGTAGAGATGAAGGTCCAAGTAATTAAGCCCGTAGCCAAATAAGGATAATAAGTGGACAAATCGATCTTGAATAACTTGGCGTATAAGAACCCCATGCTGTAAATCATAATGGCGGTGCTAAGCGTGATCCAAAAGGGCCCTAGCTGTGATCGGCGGTAACGTAGGCGTATGTCTTGCCAACCCAAGCTCCACCAAATACGCCAGGCAGCTAAACCTTGCCGTAGATCGGTGATTGCCGGGCGCAGGTGGAAGGTACGTGGGAGGGGGGCTGTTGCTATGTTGGTGTTCAAAAAAAACCTCAGTTTAGTTCTTAATTGGGGATTGTTATTGAGGAGAATTGTAACATGGGTGCGGGAAATAGGGCAAGGAAGCTCTTAAGAAAAAGACCAGCGTTTATGCCCTATATAGCTTGAAAAAAGTGGCGTAATAATCCCTACAATGTGAGCGATTTCTTTTATAAAAACGGTGACACCTAGCATGGGTAAAAGATAAAACGCTAGCCCTAAGCTAATCCCAAGGGTTTGCACAACAGCTAATAGATTGATAATTAAAAAGCGTAGAGCGGAATGCTGTAGAGGTAAGTGGCTATTTTTAAATACAAACCATTTTGCTAATATGAAAGCCGTTATCATTCCACAGATATAAGCAAAAACAATAGCAACCGCAAAACTAAACCATAGATTGAAGATAAACCGTGAGCCAAAATTAACGAGAGCAGCGATGCTTCCGCAGAAAATAAATTTTAAAAATTGTGGGGAAATAAAATCAGAGATCATCTGCTATTCCTTTCTAAAAAGGTACTAACACATTCTATAGCCATCTTCCTGCCAAAGCCAATACTTTCAGAGATGCCGCGATCTTCAGGATAGTAGTAAGAAGTGTCAGCAATCCAAAGATTTTTGATGGGTAATTTATAGGAAGGCAAAGAGGTTAGATACTGCGGCGGACAAATAGGTTGTGCATAACGGTAGCGGCTAGCACGTATATCAATAAAGTCATCATTTGTGAGTTCAGGGTTAATCATTTTTAAATAGAGACGCACTTTATCAATAAACACATTATTTTCATCTGAAAACTTTGGATGCTCTGCGGGCATGTAAAACGGGACATAAACAATAGAGTGTTCTAAAGGGCGTAAATTACTATATTCTACCAAGCCTGGAATGTCCATTCTTTCATCATTAATGTTAACCCAGAAATTATTCGATACTGACTTTTTTAATTTTGCAATAACACAAACCACGGCGATGTTTTTAATAGAGTGGTATTGATTCAATAGTGCCTGAGGCAAAGTAGGAACTATTTTGGGGATGTAGGGTAATGGAATAGTGCTGATAACTGTGTCGAAACTTTCGAAGCTTTCTTTTACTTTTATGCCCTTAATTTCACCATTTTCAATGCAAACTTCCGATACACAATGATTTAAACGAAATTCTCCCCCGTGTGTTTCTATATAAGATTTCATGGCATTGAGTAAAGTGCTGGAACCGCCTTCCAGGTGCCCTAGTTTCTCATGAAAAAGATTATAGCGCGATCGGCCTATACGGCGGATTCGACTCCAAATCCATGCTGCTGATAAGTTGTGAGAGAAATGATAAAATTTATATTCAAATAAACGGTGCCATAATACGTCGAAAGCTTCTTTGCCAATCCAGCGTTTAATCCAAGTAGTGGCTTCTAAACCATCTAAAGGCCGCCAATCTTTACGTTTCGTTGATAAAAAAGCATGTAGACCATAACGAATTTTGGCTATTAGGCCAAGACCCTTAAATTTGAGTAAGGCTAAAGGATTACCCCAGTCTTGTAATTGTCCCTGATACCAATAACCCATTCTAGTCTCAACCCACCGCATTTTATCGGCTATACCCAATTCCTGAAGCATTTGCAAGAAGTCCTTATCCGAAGTACAATGAAAATGGTAATATCGCTCAATCATTAAGCCATTAAAGTCAAACATGGCGGTCATCCCACCGACGCGATCATCAGCTTCAAAGATAACCGGTTGATGGCCATCTAACACTAGTTGATAAGCAACTGCTAAACCCATGGGGCCAGCACCTAATATGGCGATACGTTTCTTATCCACGCTTAAAACTCCATTACAATTTTAGAATAAATAGGGTCATTGAAGGTCTCATGAATGGCTTGCTGAAACGGTGTGGATTCTACATTAAAAATATGTGGCCAATCTATCACTTCAAATTCATCATGAGCAACTAATGCTTTTAGCTGTTGCGCGGTAAAGGGTGGGTTCTTGTCAAACAAAGCCCAAACTTTTAATAAAATATAAAACAAATGGTATGGAATAGAGAGAATTATGGTTTTGGCATTGACCTCCTTTTTTATTGTTCGAATCATATCAATGTAATCTATTTTTTCTAAGCCCGTGATATTGAACACTTTATCTCGCATTTTACTCTGCACACAGCTAACGATAATACGGCAAAAGTCATTGGCATATAAGGGTTGGCGCATGAAACGACCATTCCCAGGGATAGGAAATATGGGGATCCTTCTCATCAGCCGCGATAACCAGCCTAAATGCTTACGATCGAACCAGCCGAACATCAGTGTAGGGCGTAGAATAATACAAGATATACCGCTGGCTAATACCAAATCTTCTTGCTGTTTTTTGGTTTGTGTATAGTAATCATCCGCAATGGACTCTACCACAGATGAACTGATGTGTACGGTATAAGGTACATTGTATTGTTTAATCAGCTCTAAGATACGTTTTGTCGTTTCTATGTTATTGCGTACAAAAGGGTTAAGTGTAGGTGCGCCAATTTGTGCTTGTAACATAATCACTGTATCGGCATCTTTAAAATGTGCTTCCCACTGACCTGGTTCTGCTAAATCAGCTTGTTCTATAACAATATCTGAATGCAACTTTCTTAATATGGCCAGATTAGCTTTATGTTTATCAATAACCACTAAATTTCGATAGCCTGATTTTTTAAATTGAGCAACTAAATTTTGACCTACTAAGCCTGCGCCGCCAGGAATGACTATTTTTTTATTTTCCATACATTTCACCTAAGGTAAATATTAAATATCTAATTTCTTAAAGATAAAATTGGGTAAATGCCTAATGATCCCCATAATCAAACGCCATTTAGCAGGGGTGTAGATGAACGGTTTACCGCAAGCTATGGCGCGTACACACTCTGCGGCAACCATATCCACATCAGCTAACTTGGCCCCGTTTGCTTTGAGGTGTGCAGTCATGGCAGTATCTGTAGGCCCCGGTTTAATGAGAACAATTTTTATCGATGAGCGTGCCAAACGGTGTTGTAAACCTTTCACATAATGCTCAACTAAAGCCTTGGTAGAACCATAAGTATAAATAGATTTTCGCCCTCTATCGCCGGCTACTGAACCGATAATAGCCAATGTGCCATGATTACTTTTTTCCAAATGACTTATAAAAGCTTCGGCAAATAAAATAGGTGAAATTGCGTTGATCATCAATGTGTTGTAACACACAGTTAAGTTCTGCTGGCATTCTTCTTGTTTGGGCAAAACACCGTGTGCAATCAGGACGCGATCTATTTTGCCTTGGCTGGCGATAGTATCGGCTAATGAAGCAATGGTTTTAGGATCAGTAAAATTTGCCTCAATTACTTGGATTTCTGCGTGTGGACCACGTACCCGCAAATCGTCAGCGATAGCTTGCATTTTCTTCTGGTTACGCCCAATTAAGATTAATTCTACCTCTTTCTCCAAAACCCAAAGACGCGCACAATGTTCAGCAATGCCTGAAGTAGCTCCCACGATAACGATTCTAGTTTTATTAGTCAAATGATTAATCCCCTATTAAGCGTCGCGATAGGGCTGAACTAATGCCTGGATCGCGATATTGTAAAAATTCTGCTAAACGCGGATAGCCTGAGTAGAACAAGTCTTTAGGCATACGCGCATCTTTGGCCATATATAGGCGCCCTTCTGCTTCTCGCACGATGCTATCAAGCCTGGTCAATAATTGCAATGTACGGATTCCTTTATTTGGAAAATCAAGCGCTAAGGTAACACCGGATTGTGGAAAACTCATCATGCCTGGCGCTTTTCGATCGCCAAAAGTCTTTAACACATTTAAGAAAGAACCTTCTCCAGAACGAGCAATTTCATTTAATATACTTTTGACAGTTTCTACACCCGTAGAGCGCGGCAGTACGCATTGATATTGAAAAAAACCTTTAGGTCCATAAAGACGGTTCCATTCGGAGATATGATCTAGAGGATACAGGAAAGATTCATAATGAGATATTTTTTTGCCAGAATTTGCGGCGTTTAAATAATAGTACAATGCATTGAAAAGAGGTAAAGAATACCGATTAATTAAAGAAAAAGGCGGTGTAAAGGGTATTTTTAATTTCTTTTTTTGAGATATAAAACGATCATCTTGGTGGTGGTTAGCGCGCATGAACAGACCGCGCCCTTTGTGCTTGGAAAAACAATCTATCCAAGAGACGGTATATTCCCAATTATCTTCAGAACCGTCGGCGAGTTCAAAAAATTCTTCTAATGACTGATAGACAAGCGTTTCACTATTAAACCAAGGGCCCGGTACGGTGCGTAGTTGTAAATGTACAGTAGTAATAATGCCGGTTAATCCCATGCCACCCACAGTGGCTGTAAACCAATCGCTTTGTTCTTGCGGGCGGCAATGAATAGATGTGCCATCGGTACGCAATAAATCGAAGGCTAAAACATGATCGCCAAACGAGCCGTAACGATGATGATTTTTACCATGGATATCATTGGCAATAGCACCGCCAACGGTTATCGATTGCGTTCCCGGAGTAACGGCCAACATCCACCCTTTAGGAACCATCAGCCGTTGAATATCTGCTATTAATACGCCTGCCTCACAACTTAAAATTCCTGTTTGTGCATCAAAATGTTTGAAATGATTCAGCGTACGTGCATTCCATAAAATGCCATCTGGATTGAGGCAGACATCACCGTAACTACGACCCATGCCATATGCCAGTCCAGATTTTGGATGTTTTAATGCATGGGGCAATAGGGAAGTAGATAAGTCAATTACCTCATGTTCAAATGCATTTAAGCGACCCCAGGAATATACTTTTGTCATGACCATCTTACCGTGCCTAAAACAAGGACTAGCACGAAGAGAAATCCCGTCAGTAAACTGGCTTTATCTTTAACAGCAAAAACAAGTGGATCATCGTGCATTTCACCTCGATGTGCACGTAACCACATCCAGTTAGTCCAAAATAATAGTAAGGGTACCACCCCCCAAATGACATCTGGAGTGCGATATAAGAATCTAACTGCATCACTGTTAATATACAGAGCTAATACTAGTACGCTGACATAAGCTGCACTGATACCAAAGATTTGTATAAGGGGGGCATCGGTGGTGTGATAGCCACGGCCATGCAATTTTTCTTGATGCATTAATTTTTGTGACCATAGTTCAGCGTAGCGTTTAACAAAAGCCAAAGATAAAAATAAGAATATAGAAAAAGCAAGCAGCCAAAAAGAGAGAGTTATTTCTACAGCAGCTGCGCCGGCGATGATACGCAGCGTATAAAGAATTGCTAGCGTAAGGCAATCTACAATAACCAAACGTTTCAAGCGTAAAGAGTAGGCGCAAGTTAGAATAAAATATGCGACAAGGCAAATTATGAATGTAGTTCCAGCTATTGTACCGAAAGCAATACTGGCGAGTAACAAGCAAGGCGATAAAATAAACCCGAGCCAAATGGGAACTTTCCCAGAGGCAAAAGGACGTTTATGTTTACGCGGGTGCTGACGGTCATTGTCTAAATCCAGTAAATCATTAGCAATGTAGACTGCTGATGCACAGAGGCTAAAAGAAATAAATGCAAAAAAAAGTGCTGACCATGCGTGAAGGTCAGTCATTTTATGGGCGGCTAATAAAGGTATAAAGAGGAGAATGTTTTTCAACCATTGATGGGTACGCAATGTATGCTGCCAAGAACTTGTTTCTATAGACGGGAAAGAAAACACTTTTTCTGTTTTACAGGTAGCGCTTGCTTTTTTTATAATTTTAGTGGGTGTATTCACAAATATAGCGTGTCTGGCTTGAGACCATACTGGAAGATCAGCGCGTGAATTTCCTGCGTAATCAAAACCATGAAGCCCAAAGCGTCGTGTTAATGCTTCAGCTTTATGTTTGTGTGCTAAATTAGTAGAGCCATCGCTGGCCATGACTTCGTCAAAAATATTCAGGTATGCAGCGATTGCTGAAGCAATTACATAATCGGAGGCAGTACAGAGTATTAGTTTACGTCCCTGTGCATGCTGCTGCTTTAACCAGCTTAAAAATCCTTTATTATAGGGTAAAGAAGCGGCATTAAAGCTGGAACTTTGGGCTAACCGTTGTTTTAGAAAGGCTTTACCTCTAGATAGCCAATGAGGCATTTTCAGTGTATTAACCAGTGGTTTTTCACGGAAAGCGCTGATCATAGATTCGTGTAACATGTCAGTATGGATGAGTGTGCCGTCTAGATCAACAATTAAGGGTATTGTGTTCATCGTTCAAAATCTCACAAATGGGGGTGTTTTTTGCCATTATCTTTTAGGGCATATAAAAGTGTATAGAATTATATCATAGAGAGCGGAGGCGTGTATATGCATCAATGTGCAAAAAATGACCAAAATATGCTTGATTGGGATTTTCCCTATAAAGCAGGGAACTTTTCTATTTATTTTTCGATTACTTGGAGGCCGTAAAGAGAAACTCCTAACTCTCGCGTATCTTGTGAAGGCCCAAAGAGGTTTGGAGATAGGGGGTGTTCAATTAGGATGGTAAGATGTAAATTTCCAGATTTCTCCTGTAGCGGCACTACGACTGTTTTTCTATTATTATCCCAGGTAAAATTGGCTGAGCTTACTTCATTTCCCTCTATCAATATTTTAATGGTTTGTTGGTGCTTTTGATCAGGTAAAAATGCCCCTAAATCAATATGGATTAACTTTGCTTTGGCACTTTGGGCAATGTTTAGGTTAAGACTTGCGTTGTGTCCTATTGACCAAACAAGATCTGATTCAGTTGTTGACCAGCCTTTATCCAAGATATAACTATTAAAAATTTTCGGGTTATCTCGAATAGAAATATATCCAAGCCTATTTAATACGGGAGGCTCATAGTGAATAAATAATAATCCGCCCGCTTGAAAATCTTCTTTAGACAATGTTTGTTTTGAGTTGTCCTTGACAGTGACAGTATAGCGATTTCCAGAACGAAGCTCTGCAGCGCTACACTGAGCATACTTGGTAAATAAGATGTGCCAATTTTTATTAATGCAGAATAGATCGTCGCCAGTTCTTTTTGCATAAGCCTCTGTGCCTACAATGGTTTCCCAGACTTTTTCCCAAGCCCTTAAGTTATCCAAGTCCAGGACAATTCGTTGATTATTTTTTCGTATTTTAAGTTGGTTATAAATATCTGTAACATAATTTTCTTTGGATGTTGGCGCTTTATAAGGGCCTTCATTAATTTGATAAAAAAATCCAAGTATAGTTGCTATGGTTAGCAAGATAAAAATAAATTTAGGTATTTTAAATTGTGAGTATTGAAATAGCGTGGATGTTAATGCTGCAGCAAGCAAGGCGGGTGCTGCATAATAAAAGTACTCAATATATTGCATGTCCAGCATATCTACACCAAATTTAGCATAGAAAAGAGCTGCAGCCGTTGCAGATAATATAGCAGCGGCTACACCATGCAGCCAATGATTATTTTTATCTTGCTGAGAAAATAAAGAGCAACATGCTAATATACCAATAAGCATCGCGGCTACGCCGCCCCAATACGTACTAATATAATTAGTAGATTGAATTAAGTTATTTGCAGCATGACGAGATCCAAAATGAATATATTGTGGGATAGGACCAGGAAACTCTTTTATAGTAGTAATCATCAATGGGATTAAGAAGATAAAAATAATGCCAGCAAACAGTAAAATCTTTTTCTTGTTTTCTTCTAGAAACACGAAACTAAAAATTCGCAACTCAGGCCTGTCGTGATTATAAATAAAATTATAGATTATAATTCCAAGAAACATAATGCCTAATACTGGTACGAAACATACATGCCCATTAATAAGAAAACCGCAAGAAAGTGCTAGAAATATCATTGAGTCTGTTTTACCTTCAGCTAATCTTGCCAGAGAAAGTAAAGCAACTGCAAATGGAAAGAAATATAAGAAAGGGAACCAAATAGAAGTAAAAAATTGGTGGTTCAGTAGCGAAACTGTAAAAAGAAATACAACAAAACTTAAGGTGGCTGAGGTTTTAGATGAAAGCATGCGAAAAAAAAGGCTTCCTAGCAGACAAATCCAAAATGCATTATAAAATACGCCTGCAATTAGTTGACCAGAAAAAGGTACTTTAACTAAATTGGTTAAGTCATAAAACAATACTTCACCCGCTGCAAGAACATATAAAATTGCTGGGCCAGGGTGGTTGAACCCAATGCGGGAGTAGTTACCTACCCACAAATGAAATGACTTCGCATCAAGAATCAGTAGTGTGTTTGCAGCGGCATCGCCTGTTTCAAAATTGTCTAAAAGAATGGTGGATCGACTTGCAAAAACAAGTACAATAGCAACTATAAAAAAGAGTGCTACCCATATACTGGTTCTATTAAATAGTTTAACATTCATTATCATTTTGTCCCAAGTTTTAAGTAATAAGCAAATTGTCAAGAGCTTAGTATAACAGAAAAGTCTAGAAGGCAATAATGTCAACAGACCTTAATAAAAATTTATACTATCCCACGAGATAATTAATCTCAACACTGGAGTAGCCAGACCCTTTTTTAGCCTCCTGGGAGCAAAAGACCAACAAATATAATATAGAAATTGTATCAACTGAATTGATAATAAAATGTATTATTCTAGCTCAGCTCCAAGGGCGCCCACCAAAATATATAGAGAAAGAATGGTGAATGACACAACCATCCTTAGGGCCTTATATAAACTTAATGAAAATTAGTGCGTAAAACCGTGATAAGAAAGGGAATGAAGTCGACAGTAAGCTTTACCGCCTAAAGAAACTTTCATTTATTTCAAAGGGTTACATTATTTGATATGGGCCCTAAATATGTGATAAAATTTAGATAGTTAAAAAGGTTTTGCATAAATGACCCATCCAACAATTAGAATAGCTGTCGTTATCCCCTGTTATAGAGTCAAAGAACATATTCTGGGGGTTATTGATCAAATTGGTATGGAAATTAGCCGCATCTATATTATTGATGATAATTGTCCAGATCATTCAGGTGATTTTGTTGCTGAGAACTGCAAAGATAAGCGAATTACTATCATTCGAAATATAGAAAATAAAGGTGTTGGCGGAGCGGTGATTGAAGGCTATAAAGCCGCAATTGCCGAAGAAATGGATATTATGATTAAATTAGATGGTGATGGGCAAATGGATCCGCGCTTAATTTTAGATTTTGTTGCTCCTATTATAAATGGCCAAGCAGATTATACTAAAGGAAACCGTTTTTTTGATCTTAGAAAAATACAAGCCATGCCTAAAGCACGGCTATTAGGTAATGCAGCGCTTTCTTTTATGACTAAACTTTCATCTGGATATTGGGATTTATTTGACCCTACTAACGGCTACACAGCTATACATAGTGATATTGCGCGACACTTGCAGTACGATAAAATAAGCCAACGTTACTTTTTTGAGACGGATATGCTTTTTCAGCTTAATATTTTGCGGGCCGTTGTAATTGATATACCGATGGATGCAAAATATGGTAATGAAATGAGTCATTTGAAAATTTCTAAGATTATAGGTGAATTCTTATTTAAGCATTTAAAAAATTTATGTAAAAGAATTTTCTATAATTATTATTTAAGAGATATGTCTTTGGCTTCATTTGAGCTTCCTTTGGGGGGCTGCATGTTAATATTTGGATTTGTCTTTGGGCTATATCATTGGTTATTTTCTTCGCATAGTGGAATAATAACCCCCTTAGGAACAGTAATGCTATCTGTACTACCATTGATATTAGGCTTTCAGTTAATCTTGGCATTTTTAGCATATGATATAGCCTCGGTTCCCAGACGACCACTACATTTGAATACCATTAAAGATAAATGAATAAGGAGAAGTTATGCCTTTTCTGCAGGTAATTTTTACGATTTTAACCGTTATTGCTTTGTCTGTCGGGCAAATTTTATTTAAGATAGCCGCTAAAGATTTTGATTTTTCTAGTGCGGGTATATTGCATAGCATATTAAATCTGAAATTATTATTAGCTTTTTTCGTATATTTTATTGCCACGTTAATGTGGATATTTGTTTTAAAAACCAGCTCGTTACAGATAGCTTACCCTTTCGTCGCATTAGCTTTTTTTATAGTGCCTATTTTAGCGCACTTTTTTTTAGGTGAAAGTATACGATGGAATAATTTTATAGGGGCTGGATTTATTGCGTTGGGTGTTTGGATTTCAGTGTACGGAATTGATAGATAGGGGTATTATGGCAGTAAATAGAAAACTAGATTTTATATGGAAATTATTTTTAATCTTTTCTGTGTTAGCTATTTCTTTATTGATTATAGACAGATATGAATTCTCTAACCATTTTACCTTGTTACCTGGGGACGCTTATGACGCTGTCATTATGACAACTATTCTTGAGCATTGGTATCATGTGTTTTTAGGTATAGAACAGTGGTCATATATTAATTATTTTTTCCCTTATACAAAAACCATTGCGCAGACAGACGGCTATTTTTTGATTGGTATTCCTTATTCTATATTTAGATTTTCAGGGCTGGATCCTTTTATTGCAAGCGATTTGGCGGCCCTGGTAATAAAGTCTTTTGGTTTTATTGGGATGTTTTTATTATCTAGAAGATATTTCTCTTTTACATTCTATTGGGCATTGTTTATTGCTCTGCTGTTTACTTTAAGTAATGGTATGATTTTACATAGTTCACGATTGCAGTTAGCCACCGTTGCATTTGCTCCAACCTTGTTTATGCTTATATGGGCAGCCACAAAAGCGCTGTGGGAGAATGATCTGCCGCAATTTCGAAAAAAAGGGGCTTTTTCTGGATTATTTTTCGGAGCATGGTGCTTAACTTGTTTTTATATGGCATGGTTCTTTCTTTTTTTCTTATTTACTTTTTCTATAATGTTGTTGCTGTTGGGCGGAAAACAAAAGATAATAGAGGTAAAAAACAAAATTCGGGATAATTATTGGTCTATCCTTTTTGTTGTAGTTATTTCTTTACTTTTCTTGTTACCTTTCATATCAGTATATCTACCAAAATCTCTGGAAGTGGGCGTGCGTAATTATGCTCAGGTTAGAAGTAATACAACTCCTTTAGTGGCAATTCTTCAAGTAGGTAAAACTAATTTCATGTGGGGGACCATCTATAACTCTGTCCTTTCCGCGCTGCATTATTCGTTCAATGATGGTGAATACTATAGCACAGGATTTCCGTTTATCTTATTCTTTCTTTTTGTATGCGGCTGTATTTACACCATAAAAATAAGAACAAAAGAAAATACAATTGATTGTGCTTTTATTTTTGCTACGTTTATAACATGGGCATTTACATTAAATATAGCGAACCATAGCGCCTGGTTCTTTATTTACCATTTATTTCCGGGAGCGAAGGCTCTGAATGCAATCTTAACATACCAACTTTTTCTTGCTTTTCCCATCACTATTATTGCGATACGTTATTTATCGACACAACAACTAACAGCACCTATTCTTTTTTTACTATGTGCTTTAATGATTGGTGAAGAAATAAATCAGCCCTATTTAAATTTAAATCGAAATGCAGAGCTAAACAAAGTCTCATTGCCAAATGGCTTGCCACCAAAAGAATGTGAGGCATTTTATGTTTCAGGTTGGGCGGAACAAAATTCTAAAAGTAGCGATATTGTGAAGATATACCCCCATAATGTAACAGCAATGATGATAGCGGAACAGATACAAATTCCGACTATTAATGGAATAGCGTCATTTAACCCCCCAGACTGGAATTTTTCTAACCCTAATAATAGTGATTATGATGTACGTGTATTGACGTACGTTAAGAAACACGGAATTACCAATTTGTGCAAACTAGATTTAAATACTAAGCAATGGGAACCTGTTATAATAGGCTAAAGTTACACACGATTCATATCATAGTATAAAAAATTTATGAATTTAAGTATTTTTTGAGGTTAAAATGAATACAATCTGTAGAAAAAAAGTAAATATTAAAGTGGCATTTTCCGCTGCTGCTAAAAGTTTATCCATAATGGAAGAGCAACCTGTTTTAAACGGAAGAACTGAACAAAAAACTTTATTGTTCAATAAAGGAACAATAGGAAAATATTGTAAAGGGATTTCCCGTTGGGTGGCTAAAAAAGGATACCATTTATTTAAACCGATCCTAAAACCTATTTTCTTTAGGTTGAGGCTATATTTTCTAAGTGATTTTCAACAAGAATTACGAACCAGTCAGGAACGTATTGAAGAAAGTCTTAATACTTTAGAGAAGCGGTTTGAATTTATGCTCTTAGAGATAGGGTCTTTACAAGGCGCTGTTCATATTGAACTTGAGCATTTACGGAAGATGATTAGCGAGAGAAGAAAGGGCGAATGATGAATTTAATGATACGGGAATAAAATGCAAGAGATTATTATCATTGGCGCAGGTGGGCATGCGAAAGTTTGTATTGAGTTATTACAAGCTATGGGCGAATCCATAGCCTATTGTATCGGCACTGAAGATAGTCCTGATCGTTGTCTCGGTTTTTCTGTATTAAAGGGGGATAAGCACTTAGTTGGCTTATATCAGCAAGGCTATAGGCGAGCTTTTATTGCAGTGGGATCAAACAAATTAAGGGAAGAATTAGCTGCGAAAGTTTTGTCGAATGGTTATGAAATGGTGAATGCAATTAGTCCACACGCTGTTATTTCTTCTACGGCGCGTTTAGGTATTGGTATAGCGATTATGGCAGGCGTTGTTATAAATGCAGATACCATAATAAAAGATTTTACTATTATTAACACGGGTGCTACGGTTGATCATGATTGCTATGTGGGTAAATTAGTACATATTGCGCCACAAAGTTCGTTAGCGGGCAACGTGATAGTAGGGGATTATAGCTTTTTAGGTAGCGGCTGTTGCATTATTCCGGGAGTGAACATAGGAAAGAATGTCACTATTGGTGCTGGTGGCGTTGTTATCTCAGATATTGCAGATGAAAATATCGTCGTGGGAGTACCAGCGAAAATGATCAAACATAAAGGTAATATAAAATGAGCATGAGAGAAAGAATTTTTGTAGCTAAACCCAAATTAGCGGGGAATGAGCGTAAATATGTTTTAGATTGCATCGATAGCAATTGGATATCGTCAAGTGGAAAATATATCAGTGCTTTTGAAGAAGCATTTGCCTCTTTTTGTGGCGTGAAACATGCTGTTGCAACCAACAACGGTACAACAGCATTACATCTTGCTTTGGTAGGTTTAGATTTACAGCCGGGGGATGAAGTCATTGTGCCAGATGTGACTTATATTGCTACGGCAAATGCGGTTCGGTATTGTGGAGCAACGCCGGTATTGGTTGATGTATGTCCAGGAACGCTCAATCTTGACCCACAAAAGATACAAGATAAAATAACGCCGAAAACACGAGGCATTATTCCTGTTCATCTTTATGGTTATCCCGCTGAGATGGCTGCAATTCAAGAAATAGCGCAAAAGCATAACCTCTGGGTTGTAGAAGATGCCGCTGAAGCGCATGGTGCAGAAATTTTAGGAAAAAAAGTCGGGGGATTTGGCCAGTGTGCGATCTTTAGTTTTTTTGGTAATAAAATTATAACAACGGGTGAAGGTGGAATGATAACAACGAATGATGACACATTAGCCGCTAAACTTAGACTGTTTCGTGGGCAAGGGATGGATCCTAATCGGCGTTACTGGTTTCCTGTGATAGGCTATAATTATAGAATGACTAACATTCAAGCTGCTATAGGACTAGCACAAATGGAAGAAGTTGAATCAGCGCTATTGGCAAGAGAAAATTTAGCCAAGTGGTATAATGAAGCATTAGCAAATTTAGAGGATAAGCTTATTTTGCCACAATCAATGAGCCTGGTAAAACAGGTTTATTGGATGTATACTATTTTTTTGAAAAACGGGAGTGAAACATCGCGCGATGAGATTATTCAATTTCTTGATGGGCAAGGAATTGAGACTAGGCCCGTCTTCTATCCTCTACATAGGCTACCGCCCTATGAAAGCAATGCGCTTTACCCCGTTGCAGATTCTTGGGCTGGCAAGGGTATTAATTTACCTACTCATTTGGACGTTACGCAAGAAGATGTTGCGTACATTGCGAATTGTTTAAAGCAAATCGTCTAAGTATAAGGGTATATATGCCATGTTTAGAAAACTCTTAAATAAAATATCAAGAAAGCCTTTAATAAAAAGATTAAAAAAGCCTATTATTTTTGTACATTTAGAAAAAACAGCGGGTACTACTTTTCAAGCGTACCTTCAATCTTTGATTTTGCAAAAAGACTTAATCGCAGGGCCGTATTTTGGTGGGGAAGTAACAAATTTTTTTGGAGATTGCTCAAAACGGTTATATAGTGGGCATATAGCGTATAGTGACTGTAAAAAAGATCGCATACAAGGATACTATCTTACTTTTTTACGACATCCACTGGATAGATGTTTTTCACTATATGCGTCCTGGAAGAATCCTAAAAATCTCACTTCAGAGTGGTTGCAAGTTTTAAAGCCTGAAGAATTTTATGCTATAAAGACGGTGCAAGAAATGTCGTTCCAGGAATATGCGTTATCTGAAGATCCTTGGGTATACGGTCATATTCATAATTTGATGTCTAGGCGTTTAGCGGTTACTGGTAAAAATGGCATGCTTAAGCTTGAAAGGGCATACGACATATTAAAAAAGGATTTTTATTGGTTTGGCATAACGGAAGAATTTGATAAGTCTATTCAACTTCTGAATAAGTTGTTTTTCGGCGTACAGAAGGCACCATTATTAAAATCAGAGAATGTCTCTCTACAATATGACAATACCCTAGATGAAAAAGGAAGGCAAAGATTGAAGGATTTGAATGAATATGATCTAATTTTGTATGATAAAGCTAGAACTTTATTTTATCAACGCTGCCAGCATATGTTGGGTGAATAAATAATGAGAATAGCGCTATGTTCTTCATTTCTCCCTTTCGTTCACGGTGGAGCTAGAAATATTGTCGATTGGTTAGCACTGATTTTAGAAGAAAATGGCCATCAAGTTGAAAAGGTCTACATTCCAGAGCTACATACACCAGCGCTTCTTTTTAAACAAATGTATGCCTATCGTTGGATAGATTTAAGTGCCGCCGATAAAATTATTTGTTTTAGGCCTCAGTCGCATTTGATTCCACACCCCAATAAAATTTTATGGTTTATACATCATATACGTAGTTTCTATGATTTATGGGATACTCCTTACAGAGGATTTCCGGATGATGCCTCTCATCGTGGGCTTCGAGATTTATTGTATGAGGCAGATTATGCTGCTTTGCAAGAAGCTCAGAAAATTTTTACGAATTCTGCATTAGTGCAAAGCCGGTTAGAAAAATTTAATAGCATTAAGAGTGAAATACTCTATCCACCTATTTTTAACTCAGAGCGGTTTTATTGTAACACTTATAATAATGAGATTGTGTATATTTGTCGTTTAGAACACCATAAACGCCAGCACTTATTAATTGAGGCCATGCATTATGTGACGACTCCTGTTCATTTGCGCATATGTGGTACCAGTATGAGCGCAGCTTATGTCTTAGAATTGCGAGAACGGATTGCTCGCTTAGGGTTAGAAAAAAAGGTTATTTTAGAAAATCGTTGGATCACTGAAGAGGAAAAAGCAGACTATTTAGCCAACTGTCTGGCAGCCGCGTATTTACCTTTTGATGAAGATTCTTATGGCTATCCCAGTATAGAAGCCAGCCATGCAGCTAAAGCTATTTTAACCACAACAGACTCTGGTGGCGTTGTTGAATTAGTTGATAATGGCTTGAATGGGTTTGTAGTAGAGCCAAATCCTAAAGCATTAGCAGAAGCATTGGATAAACTATATAAAGATCGTGCGAAAACAATAGAAATGGGGCAAAAGGCTAAACAGCGCTTGCAAGAGTTGAATATTAATTGGGAACATGTATTAAAGAGATTATTGGCATGAGAGTATTAATTGTAAATAATATGGCGCCTTTTATCTGGGGTGGAGCAGAAGAATTAGCCAAAAATCTAGAAAAAAATATTATCCTGTCAGGGCATGAAGCGGAGACCTTGCGGGTTCCCTTCCAATGGGAGCCAGCAACACGAATTCCTTCGCAAATGATGATGGCTAGAACACTTCAGCTTTATGAGGTAGATAGAGTAATAGCACTGAAATTTCCTGCCTATTTAATACAACATCCTCATAAAACATTATGGCTGTTGCACCAATATAGACAAGCCTATGATTTATATGATGCAGGTCAATCCAACTTATGCGGACTTCAAGAGAAGGATGAATTAATCGCCCTAATAAAGGCAGCGGATAATAACGCCTTTCATGAAAGTAGAAGCGTGTTTACAAATTCAGAAATAACACAAAAGCGACTTTTAAAATATAATCAATTTAAAGCAGAGGTTTTACTTCCTCCCATTAATGATCCCGAATTATTTTCTGGTGGGGAGTTAGGCGATTATATTTTTGCAGGCGGGCGAATCAATACAATGAAACGCCAAATTTTATTATTAGAAGCGATGAAATATGCAGATAAAAATGTAAAACTTATCATCGCAGGGCCGCCGGATAGCCGAGAAGATGCCAGTTTATTGGAAAATAAAGTGTCTCAGTTAGGGCTTGGCGATCGTGTGGTACTAGATCTTCGTTTTTTACCTCGTGAGCATTATGCCGATTATGTTAATAATGCAAAAGCGGTCGCCTATATACCTTTTGATGAAGATTCATTGGGCTATGTTGCCATGGAAGCTGTGCTGGCTGGAAAAGCATTGCTTGCAACTACAGATAGTGGGGGAATCTTGAAACTGGCTAAAAATCAGGAAACCGGTTGGGTAGTAGAACCCAACCCAACAGCACTTGCTGTTGCTATGTCCGCTGCATTTGAGTCAAATAGCCGAGTTAAAAACTATGGAATGGCTGCCAGAGAACTTTGGTTAGATTTGGAAATCAATTGGGAAAAAACGGTGGAGATTTTGCTAAAATGAAATTGGCTATATTTACGCCCATTGTCAAAATATCTGCTATTGCTCGCGCCACGGCCTTGGTGATTGATGCATTGTATGAGAAAGGGCATGCGGTACAAATTATCCGGACAGAGGCCCCATCTTTTTTTGATGATCCGATATATGATATTTTTACAGGGGCACTAGAATGGAATGACTTTGAAGCTGTAAAAAATAATTTAGAAGATGTAGACGGAATTATTTATCAAGTGGGGGATAATTATCCTTTTCATCAGGGGAGCCTAGAATGGTTACCAAAATTATCAGGAATAGTTTGTTTACATGACTTCTTTGTTGCAAATCTTTTTTGTGCTTATGCTAAGTTTCATGCTAAAGAGGCAAAGCAGTTATTTCAAGCATGGTTTGGAAATGATAACTTGTTTTTTCTTTCCTATACAAGCTCACAGGACTTCATAGAAGGAATGCGCATCCATTCTCCTATGACCGAATGGATCTGTTCAATGGCCGCTGGAGTTATTACACACAGTCATTGGGAGATTGAGCGCGTCTTATCATCTTGTCCTGGGCCAGTATATGTGACTCCATTACCTTACTATGATAAAAAACAGGATATTGTTTCTACAAAGATGGTTGATAATAAAGATAGTAAATTTAAGTTGTTGACTATTGGGCATGTTAATATGAATAAGCGGATTGACAAAATAATTGAATCTATAGGGTTAGATCCCATATTACGTGAACATATGGCCTATATTATAGTTGGCTTTATTGATTTAGAAATGAAAGAGAAATTATATACCTTGGCAAAGCAGTATCAAGTGGATTTGAAAATTTTGGGGGAAGTGGATGATGTTACTTTAAAACAGACTATAATAGAAAGCGATGCCATCAGTTGCCTAAGATGGCCTGTTTTAGAGGCGGCTTCAGCTTCTGCTATTGAAGGGATGCTTTATGCTAAACCTATTATGGTGACCGATGCTGGGTTTTATGCTGAATTGCCCGATGACTACGTTAAAAAGGTTGACCCCAATAATGAAATGAATGCTATTTCAGAAACGCTGCACTGGTTTTATGAAAATACTGAAAAAAGACAACGTTTAGGGCTGGTCGCACAACAGTGGGCTATTCAAACATTTACTCCAGAAAACTATGCTGAAAAACTAATAGAAATGGTTTTTGCTGTTAATAAAGCGAAGTCCCTTATTGAGGCAAGCCAATTTTTTGTTAAGATGATGCACGAGTGGGGTAGTAGTGAGCGATTAATTAACTTAAAAGACACATTAGAACCATTATCTATATTTGAAGCCGATAATATTAAGTTTGAGGGTGATTAAGCATCCATTGCAAGGTGTCAGTTATAGTTTTAGGACTAATATTGCCGATAAAACTTTTTAATTTTGTTGGATCGCCAATTAGGGATTGTATTTCACTACTACGTATTAAATTTTGTGAGGTCTTAACTTGTATACTATATCCAACTATTTCTTCACAAAGAGAAATAATTTCTCGAATGGAATGTCCTTCGCCTGTACAAATGTTGATTGTTTCACCAATCGGGGCCCTATTTAGTAAATCAGCATAAATTTCTGCAATGGTTCTGACATCATTAAATTCTCGTGTAATATCTAGATTTCCAAGTTCAATTGTTTTTTGTTTGCGAACAAAATGTGCTACAATTTTAGGGAGCAGAAATTGTTCGTTTTGCCTTATGCCGGTATAGTTAAATGGGCGAACAATAAAAAGTGGCAATCGATTCAGCCATAATAGAGCCATTTTTTCCATAGCCCATTTACTAATGGCATAATCATTTGCAGGATTTGGCGGTGTGATTTCTGTTAATACGCCTTCTGTACTATTACCATAAATATTGGCACTGCTTGCTAACAAAATACTTTTTATATTGGGTGCATATATAGATAGACAATGTAATAGATTATATGTGCCTAACAAATTAACAGTGTAGAAATCTACGGCAGTGTTATGCGCAATAAAGGAAATGCCAGCAAGGTGTATCACTGCATCTGGATTAACGAGTTTAATTTCATCAGCTAAAAGTGATATATTAGTTAGATCGCTTTTTAGACCAATAACGGTGTCTGCACGGGCTTCTAGTACTTGTTTAATATAATAGCCTGTAAAACCGGCTAGGCCAGTTACTAAAATACGCATTTAAAAAGAGCATCCTTGTTTATTTCGACGCAAATCGCTTTCTACCATCATATAGCATAATTCTTCTAAAGTCGTTTTAGGTGCCCAATTTAGTTTTTCTCGAGCTTTGCTAGGATCTCCAATAAGTAACTCGACTTCAGCCGGGCGGTAAAACTGAGGATTTACTTTCACGATGGTTTTTCCTGTTTGCTTATCTATAGCAGCTTCATGTTCTTTTTGGCCTTGCCATTCAATAGTAATATCGGCTGCTTGACAAGATAAAGTTACAAAATCGCGTACAGTTTCCGTACGATTTGTTGCCAAAACATACGTATCTGCTTCAGTAGCTTGTAGCATTAAATACATCCCTTCTACATAATCTTTGGCAAAACCCCAGTCTCGTTTAGCATCTAGATTGCCTAGTTCCAATACATCTAATTGACCTAATTTGATTTGAGCAATGCTATTGGTAATCTTACGTGTTACAAATTCTTGACCGCGTAAAGGTGACTCATGATTAAATAAAATACCACTGACACCAAAAATATCATATGATTCTCGATAATTAATAGTCATCCAATGGGCGTATAGTTTAGCCACTCCATAAGGGCTGCGTGGATAAAAAGGCGTTTGCTCATGCTGGGGAATGGTTTGAACTTTCCCGAACATTTCGGAAGTAGAGGCTTGATAAAAACGGATCTTAGGATTAACGATACGAATAGCTTCTAATAAATTCAATGGCCCTAATCCTGTAATTTGCGCAGTAGTCTGAGGCTGGTTAAAAGAAACACCAACGAAACTCTGAGCTGCTAGATTATAGACTTCGGTTGCTTTGGTTGTTTCTAGCAACCGTATACTGGCGCCCATGTCTGTTAAATCGTATTCTACTAAATGTAGATTAGGGTGTTTTTTTATGCCTAACTCTTCGATTCTCCAAAAATTAGTAGATGCACTGCGACGATAGGTACCATAGACAGAATAGTTTTTTTCTAACAATAGTTGTGCTAAATAAGCACCATCTTGGCCAGTGATTCCAGTGATAATAGCTATTTTCATTTAATTTTATGCTCCAATAAGATTTTTTGAATTCAAATATTTTTGTGTTAACAGAGCCATGCATAGCCCTTCTAATCGGAGGCCTATAGTACTATAATTATGCTGTAAACACCAATTTTTGGCTAAGGCAGCTGTAGCTATGGCTAAAGGTGATTGTGTTGAAATGTGTTGTAAGTATTCTTCTATTCCCTTGGCAATGTCTTCTGCACTTTGGCCGCTTAGTTTAAATGTAGCACCTTCTAGCTCACTAAATATTTCTATAGGAGTTACTGCGACAGGGATACCAGAAGACATTCCATACCGAACAGCGCCACTAGCAGATTCTTTTGTATCTTTGTAGGGGAAAATTAATAAATCTGCTGTGCTCAATAATTGTAAGCTCTCCCTATCAGTTAAAAAATTATTATTCATTTCAACCAAATCACTTACATTAAGATCCTGTATTAATTTTTTAATCTTTGCAATTAACTTAGAGGACTCATTAATAGGGTATTCAGCATTAATCAATTTAAGCTGTACCAGAATCTTTTTTTCTTTTAAGCTAGCAATAGCTTGAACTAATTCAAGCAATCCTTTTTGAGGTAAGCAAAACCCATAGGAGGAAACTATTGGGATTTTATTGGTGGGTAATACTCTTTTTTCATTGTGAATAATCCCATGGGGTAATAAAGCAACATTGTCGATGAGACCTATTTTCTTCAAACGATTAAGGTCACCTATTGTATGGACCAAGACTCTATCGCATAACTGTAAAGCAGGCATCATTTCTTCTAGTGTAAAATTCTCTTTATTAAACCCAATTGTCGAGTGAAGGGTTATTACGATACAGGTTCCGAATGAATGCTGCTCTTTTATAAACTCAGCGAGTTCTTTATGGTTAAAAAAGCCAAAATTAAATTGAATAACTACCGTGTTTAATTGGTTATTTCTAATATAATAATCTATGTTAGAAAAATTATTTTTTTCTTTTCCTAAAGTCCAGTTACGAACGCAATTGGGTCTATCAGGGCTAATAGCCATTTCATTTTTAGGAGCAAAAATAACCAGCTCCGTTTTATTCATTTTTGCACTTAGGTGTTCTGAATACGTAGCAATGCCACATTTTGAATTCCAAGTTGTAATCCAGCCTAACCTTAATGTTGGTTTGTAGGCAAGAGTTTTTACTTTAAATACAGCACTAGAGAGTCTGAGGGCAATATCAGTCCATTTGAATTTTTCTAGCAATTTATTTCTGCCAATTTTTGCTTTATTAATAAGAACTTGCTTTGGCGTATTCATTGCAACTTTTAGGGCTTTACTTAATTGATCTAAATCAACCCTTGCCCAAACGGAGGCAAATAAGTTAAAGTGGGTCTCTGCTCTTTCAAATTCATAATCGATAAGCCAAGAATTTTCCTCATCACAAAAGTCTAATTGCCCTCCCCATGCTGTGGTTATAACAGGTAATCCACTTAACATTGCTTCAGCAAGCGGAAGCCCAAATCCTTCCGCTTTACTGGGTGCTACCAAAACATCACATAATTCATATAATCCTTTCAGCTCTGCGCTGGAGAGATCTGTGTTGATAACAATAACATCCGGAAAATGACTGTTCTTGGCCCTCTGTTCTTCTAGGTTTATAAAAACATTATTATGCGGGTTAGGAAATGTTTTTATAATAAGGGATACATCATCCTCTTTTGTAAAAGCGCGGCCATATGCAGTTAAAAGCAAATCGACACCTTTCCTGGGAAAACAGGACGAAACGTGTAAAAACTTAAAATTTTTTGCTTTGAATTTTGGCGGAGGTACAGGAATAATACTTTCCCAATGATCTACACCGCAGCCAGATACTAGCATGGGAATAGATACGCCATTATCGATTAGTATTTTTAAGACATGTTTAGAGAGACAAGTTAAAGCATTAAGATGGCAATTAAAATCAGAGACCCACTGATGAGGGAATCCAGATTCTTCCCAAGCATAATGATGAAACATATTAAAACTTCCCCGCATCATTGTTGTTCTGGGGGGGTATAAGTTACGCGTAACAATGTCTATTTCGCAAATCTTTGAGGTTTTAGTGCGCAAGTGCATTTGTTCCAAATCGGGGTTTTTTTTCAAAAAATCCTGGTTGGGGGGGAAATCCCCATTTCCTTCTGTTGAATATAAAATAATATTGTGCCCAAGTTTGTTTAACGCTCTTGCTGTTTCTCTATTTAAGAGTGCTAGGCTATAAGAAGTATCAAATGGGCCTTCTATTCTCCAAGTTAATTTTTGAATTTTTTGTTTTAAAGAAAATATTTGCTGTAAATTCTTATCAATACACTCTGCAATTAACATTAAGTCTCTTTTTGATGGCGTCATAGATGTGTTTTTACAAGGCACTTTCTCAATGATTATATCTATCATAGAAGTTAAGGTGTTCGGGGGGGATAGTGGCAAAGACTCCAGCGCCCGCAGTGCTTTTTTAGCAGTGATGTCCCAAGAGAAATTTTTTATTTTTTCTTGGGCTATATTTTTTGCTTTTTCTATAAAAGCATTATCTTCTATTGCTTGCTGTAATTTTTGAGTAATGGAACTATTTTGATTCGGATCAAACAGAGCATCTTTATTGTCAATAATTTCTGCTACACTATCAATGTTAGACCCGATGGTTAGTGTACCACAGCACATTGCTTCTAATACAGATAACCCAAATCCCTCATATTTAGAAGGAAATACATAGATGTCAGCAACATTATATAAATACACCAACTCATTTTCTGAGACATAGTCGGTTAAGATAAATTGATTGCTTTTTAAGCCAGCTTTTTGGGCTAGAATGCTTAATGTTTTTTTTATCTCAGGTGTTAAAAAGCCGGTAATAACAAGCTGGTATTCATTCTTCAATTGTTCAGGTAATGCATTATATCCGCTTATTAAGCCGTCCAAATTTTTACGTGCGTCAAATCCACCGGGAGAATATAGTACTATCTTTTTCGTTATATTATAACGCGCTTTAAGTACAGATTTTTCTGACTCGCTTAAGGAAAGCGGTCTGAAAAAGGGGTCTGTAGCAGAAGATATGGTAACAATATTCTTTATATTAAGTTTATCCATACCTATCTTAGTTGAACTGTTAGAAATACTCAGTAGTAAATCGGATCTGTTCAGTGAATTTATCTTATCCATATAACATATATGGGATGAGGGTGTTGTTAAATATTCTTTGGGATAGAGTAGAGGGATTAAATCATATAAGATTGTCACAGTTTTAGCTGAGGTGGCTAATCTACCGATAGAAGTAATGGCGTCTTCTTGTTGTCCTTCAAATAAACTGGTTAAAAGAATAACATCGGGATTAAGATAATTAAAAAAAGATTCGCGTATAAGTTCACCGGCATTCCTACGCCATGCATTATTAGGATCTCCATAATTGACGTGACTAGGGCCATACCAAACAACAATGTTTTCCTTAGGTAATAAATCAGCAAATATTGCTTTTAGGGGGGCAACTGTGGTTGAAAATAGGCCATTTAGTGTTAGAATAATTTCATGTTGACCACGGTTTTCAATAATAGCTCGGGTTAAAGCCAGCGAGTAACGGCCAATACCTCTATGTTTACTATTTGTTTGAGCTCCTTGTAGATCAATTAAGATACGCATTGTTTTATTGTTTTCCTAAAAAATGTACTACTAGCTTAGTATAAATTTCTTGTGCTCGTGGAGTCAGCTCTTGAAATGAAGTGATACTTTTTTCTGAAGTAGTTGTGGGATGCGTTGCAATTAGAGTTAAATTAATGCGTCTTAGTATGTATTCCAAGCGAACAGAATGGGTTAACAAAATAGATTTTAGCCAAGGTTTAGAACGGATGTAGTCTTTGCAAGCGTTCAGTATTTTTTTTAAAATTCTTTGAGAAAAATAGCGCTTAGCTCGTTTGAGTAGGGGGTACGGGTTATTTCTGGCCTCTTCTTGAGTTTGGGTGCGGGATGATTTAAAGTGAAATAATCTAAACTTCAATTGCGTTATGGAAGGTTTTGCTTTTGGCATTTTCTTCTCCCTTAAATCTTTAAAAAAACGAAGTGAATGAGCACCTACTACGCGCATCTATACTTTAATGAATTTTTAGATGTTGTTTCCTGCGCCATGCCCCCTTAGTCATATATGCTTATAGACACTCCAGAGGATACCCGCAAAACAAAAATAGCATCTATTTTAAACTAAAAATAGGGGTAATTTTACAAGGATAAATATGAAAGCAGCGAAAACCCGCTAAATTTCCTGTATTTTCAATGGGTTACTATATTTTCTTATCCCAAATTGAGGTTAGTTTATGTCTATTCATAAACTATAATTATATAATAAGATAGCGCTGGATGCAATAGGGATAAGTTGCTAAAAAAGAATCTAGATTTTATGAGCTTTTTGCCTAGATAACACATAGGGTTTTAATGAGTATCCCATTGTGTTAAATATTTTCCTATGTTTATTACGTATTTTAAAAGCGTATTTAGGTGGAATAAGTTTTTTACATAATCCCGGTTCACCTTGCCAGCCATGCCGATTAGGTAAGGTGTGCATTTTCTTTAAATTAATGTGCTCTATGCACCGGAGCTTAAGTATAGGCAGATTTCTATGTTTTTTCATTACTCTATTCTTCACGGTTCTAGCATGAAATGAAATCTTACGCACAAATTTTGTCCATGGCCAGGAACTGCATGTTAATAAGCTAGTTAATTGGCTTTGCCCTGCCATTAGTTGGGCCTTGGTCTCTAGCAGTTGGGTTTTAGCTTCAATAAATTCTTGACCTACTTTATAGACAATATAATTATCAAAAATATTAGGTGGTGATGAAAAGTGGTGGCCTAGGATTTTCAATTTTTCATTGGCTATATAGAATCGGTTCAATCCATCGAAATAAACAAAAGTATAATCAGCCGATAATAGAGTTGGTTCCCAATCGAAAAAAGAAGGCGTTATAGCCAACGGTTCGGTAGCTTTGATGAGGATAATCCATGGCCTGTAGTTTTTAAAATCGGCATTTGCCAAAATGATTTTCTCGTTGCCTTCAATGTCAATTTTTAAAAAGTGAATAGCTTGTTCTTTTTTTATAAACTTAGTGCAAATGTCTGAAAATTTCACGGTTTTTACTATAAATTCTTTAATTTTGAAGCTCGCAGTAGCATGCTTGCCAGCATCAGCTTTAACTAAAGTAGATAGACCATTACTCTGCCCTATATCATAAAAAATTCTCTCCCCATTCTCAGCGTCTATGGCTAACTCTAAATTAAAGCCCAGAGGGCGGTTAAGATTTATTTTTTCATAAATAGTTTCCATTGGTTCAATGTTAATGCCAGACCAACCACGGTCATAAAATGCCTTAGTAACGGAATCAATAATTGGATCTTGAGCTCCTATACCTGGACTATACTCACGTAAAGCGCGCCACAGCATTACATCCTCTAAGTTTTGTATATAGGAGATAAAGGCCATCGAATTCCCCTAAAAAGTTTTGCTAATTACAGCAAAAAATGTTCAAAATATGTCTTTTGACAATGTTTGCAGATTCTCTTTTTCTCTTTAAATGTGTATAGTGGGTGATCTCCCATAAAGCTCGGATGTAAAACATGAAAATATTATTTACTTACAAAAGCTACTACCCAGAATCGCGCGGCGGTGTGGAAGAATGTTTGCGTGTATTAATGGCCGGGTTAGTTCAAAAAGGACATCAATGCACCTTATTGGTGACCACACAAAAGAAAAAAGGCTATAGTCGTGAAGAAGGGGGCGTTGTTATCCACTATTGTCCAGCGAATATTACCCTTTCTTCATGCCCAATGAGTATTAGCTTCTTGCTAAAGTTTCACGAATTAAGCCGCAATCACGATATTATCAATTTCCATTTTCCATGGCCTTTTGCTGATTTGGCCGCTTTTTTCATAAGATCGAGCAAGCCATACGTTGTAACTTATCACTCTGATATCGTTAAACAAAAATATTTAAAAATTTTTTATAACCCTTTGATGCGCTCGTTTCTAAGTCATGCTGACGTTATTGTAGCGACCTCTGCACCTTATCTACACTCTAGCCCCATACTCCGTTCTTATCCAAATCAGACCCGAGTTATTCCTTTGGGTTTGTCGGAAGGACTGGCAATTCACCAATTTTCAGAAAGACTCCCCTATTGGCAAGCCAACGTAGGGGCTGATTTTTTCTTATTTTTAGGGGTGTTACGTTATTATAAAGGTTTAACTTACTTATTAGAGGCTGTTGAAAATACCACCATACCCGTGGTGATCGCGGGTTCTGGCCCAGAGGAAATGGCTTTAAAAACGATGGCGCAGCAAAAAAAGCTGAATAATGTGATATTTGTAGGTGCAATAGAGGAACAAGATAAATCCGCTTTGTTAGATTTGTGTAGGGCGGTGGTAATTCCTGCGTCCGAGCGATCCGAAGCTTATTGCCTGAGTTTAGTCGAAGGATTACGGGCAGCTAAGCCGTTAATTTCTACAGAATTAGGAACAGGCACTTCTTTTGTCAATCAGGCGAATGTAACGGGTTTGGTGGTGCCCGCTAAAGATGCTTCGGCATTACGTAGAGCGTTGGTACAACTGAGCCACGATGCTAAAGATTATACAGGATATGCCAAAGCAGCCAGGAAGCGTTATGAGGATTATTTTCGTAGCGAGGAAATGATTAAGGCATACGAAAAAATGTTTTTAGAGATGGATATAAAATGCACATAAAAGATTGTTTTTTTGAAGCTTTTCCTGTATAATTTGCAGCCAAAATTGTTGCTTTATTTGCCTTAGTTTCACAGGAGCTTATTATGACTCAAAATATCCCTGCTCTTATTCCAGTCTTACTCTCTGGGGGGAGTGGTACGCGCCTGTGGCCTATGTCACGCGAGATGATGCCCAAACAATTTCTACCTGTAGCCTCAGATAAAAGTCTTTTTCAGTTAACTTTAGAGCGATTGAGTGGTCTGGCAGCGTTAGCTCCTATTGTAGTATGTAATCAAGAGCACCGGTTTTTAGCGGCAGAGCAATTACGAGAAAGTTTTATTCAACCACAAAAAATCATTCTTGAGCCTATAGGCCGCAACACTGCACCCGCTATTGCTCTTGCGGCATTAGCAGCACTGCAAAACAATGACGATCCTTTATTATTGGTGTTGCCTTCAGATCATTTACTGGAAGATAAAAATGTTTTTTGTACGGCTATTTCTGAAGGAATAAAATTAGCCGCTGAGAATTATATGGTGACCTTTGGCATCTCTATGTCACAGCCAGAGACCGCATATGGCCATATTCAATTAGGAGATATTCTAGAAAAAACTTCTGGCTATAAAGTTAAAGCATTTATTGAAAAACCAGAAATGGCGAGTGCACAAGCATTTTATGCCAGCGGTGATTACGTATGGAATAGCGGTATGTTCTTATTTAAGGCCGCGCACTACCTGGCGGAATTAAAGCAATGGGCGCCGGATATTTTAGCTGAGTGTGAGAATGCTTTTCAGAAAGCACATGCGGACGACGATTTTTTACGCATAGATGAAAAAAGTTTTTTTTCTTGCCGTAGCGATTCAATTGATTATGCCATTATGGAGCATACTGAAAAAGCGGTTGTAGTGCCATTAGCCACTAGGTGGAGTGATGTAGGGTCTTGGGCATCATTGTGGGAAGCAAAAGCACATGAGCACGATGCTAATGCTAACGTTCAAGTAGGGGACGTTATTTTAGAAGATGTACGCAATTGTTATATTCATTCTGAAGATCGTTTAGTAGTAGCTTTAGGCATGGAAAATTGTGTAATTGTAGAAACAGCAGACGCAATATTAGTTGCCAATAAAGATAAAAGCCAAGAAATTAAAAAAATTGTATCAAAACTCAAAGGGTTAAATCGAGACGAAATTTTAAACCATGTTATGGTCAATCGCCCTTGGGGAAGTTATCAAGTTTTAATGGAAGGACCGCACTTTAAGGTAAAAAAAATTGTTGTTTATCCTGGGGCTAGATTGTCATTACAAAGCCATGAATGTAGAGCAGAACATTGGGTTATTACGATGGGTACAGCTGAAGTTGTCAATGGAGAACAGACATTGCAATTAACAGCAAATCAATCTACGTATATCCCATCAAAAACAAAGCATCGTCTTTCAAATAATACCGATAGATTATTGGAATTAATAGAAGTACAGACTGGGGATTATTTAGGCGAAGATGATATTAAGCGGTATGACGATATTTATGGCCGCGCAGCAGTAGAAACAATAATTTAAATGAGGCTGCGAACGATAGCGCTAAATTGATTAGCGGTTTTCTGCCAGCTAAAAAACTGTGCGCGCTTTAATCCTTTTTCTGACAAGCTTTGTCGCAAGCTATCATTTTGTAATAGAGTTTTTAACCCTTCAGCAATACTGTCAATGCTGTAAGGGTCTATGAGAATAGCTGCGCCTTGAGTTACCTCCGCCATGGCGCCTAGATTAGAGGTGATAATGGCAGTACCCATTGCCATAGCTTCGACCAGCGGCAGCCCAAAACCTTCATATAATGAAGGAAATGCAAGGCAGGTTGCTTGTTGCAATAAATAACTGACTATAGCTTCGGGCAGATAATCGTAAATAAGAACTGAGCTTTTTAAATTTAACTCTTGAGCTAAAGCAGTTAAATGAGTATTACCCCAACCTTTTTTGCCTACAATAACCAGTTTAAATTCTTCTCTCAGGGTAAGGGGTAGTTTTGAATAAGCTTTTATAAGGCGACGGTAATTCTTTCGAGGCTCTTGGGTGCCTAATGCTAGAATAAATGGGCTATTGTCATGAAATGTTTGGTATTGCGCAGATAAAGGTTGAGTTGAAGGAATATGAATTGGCGCAAGATAGGTAACATGAATTTTTTTTTCGGGGACATGCAAAAAGCGTATTAAATCATGTTTAGTTGTTTCTGATATGCAGATAATAGCAGCAGCATTTTTTACAGAGTGAGGCATTAGTAATTTTTCATGATAAAGAT
>JAJXVU010000049.1 GCA_021781965.1 Pseudomonadota bacterium | reverse complement strand
AACCGGGCACAATGGCAATTGACCATAGGGTATAGAGCAAAGCTCACCCATGCCTTCTGGATCTGTCTTTGAGCGTGGAATTAGAATTTCTACCCCTTGAGACACAAAATTAAGGTGAGCATACTGAATGGTTACCAATTCACTGCGTCGAAATGCGCCAAAAAAACCTATTTGGAAAAGTGCATTGTCGCGTAATGCGATTAGGCTATCATCAGCAAGCAGCTTTATGGATAAAGTCTTTAGTTGTTCAACCGATAATATCGGTGCTTTTTCGGGTGGTTTTCCATGGGCGCGGGCTATACCCAATAGAGTTTTTTTGACTAAGGGATGCGCTGTAGGATCGGCGAATCCCTGGTAGGTATGCCAATTTTTAATGGCCACGAGCTGCCGTTTCAGCGAACGTGGATTAATGGTGCCCGCCTGGGAGCTAAGGTAATGCACTACACTTTCCGTAGTCATCGGTAAAACAGCACCATGACGAATAAGGCGTCTGATATCGGCTTGGTACGCCTTACGCGTATTTTGGCTGGTCGCCATCTGCCAATAGGGGATGGTCTCAACCCGTGTGAGCTGTACTTCTTGGTACGATATGGGCTCTGATGACAAAATCTTTATCCTTAGGCTAAAAGTTGCCAAAATTAGGCTAGAAAGTCCTATCTGTGGCGGCATTATGACAGAATGAAAAGTCTTTTGTCTAGAGTATGACGATAAACTATATTATAGTGCTATAAAAACGATGGCATAGAGCGCTTTACATTTCATACTATTATCGTTATATTATGAGTTATTAATTTGACATGAAAAAATAAGGAGACTTATGGGACGCACCGGTATAGGCGCGCACGCTATTCACGAAGCTGCCGCAAAACTGCAGGCAAAAGGACGTACTCCTACAGTAGATAGTGTGCGTGAAAGCCTAGGGACTGGCAGCAAAACGACCATTGCCAATCACTTGAGAGACTGGAAAGCAGCGCAAGGTGCCGGACTGGGGAATTTACCCGCTGGACTACAAAAATCTGTCTCTACGCTTTGGGAAAGCCTGCAAATTGAGGCAACTGAGCACATTCATCAATACGAACTTAACCAAAAAGCTGAAAAAGCTCAGTGGCAAAGTGAAATGAACCTTTTGCAACAAGAAAAAATCGAACTACTGAATCGATTACATCAGGCAGAAGATGATCGCATCGCTAATCTACAAAAATATCAAGCTCTGGAAAACAAACACGCCAAACTGCAAGAAGAGTGTGTGACCTTACGCGCACAATACCAAGCCAATTGCCAACAATTAGAAAACATGAAAACAGACAACACCAGGTTACATCAACTCGCTACAAACATACAAAATAACCTCGAGCATTATCAACAAGCCATTCAGAAATTACACATGGAGCATGCCCTAAATATAGAAAAACAACAAGCGCACGGCCAACAGGAAATACACGCCTTACGGACGACAATATCTAGCACAAAAGAAGAACTACAGCATGAAACGCAGAGATCATTGGATTTAAATCGTATGCTTGAACAGTCAAAATTAGAGATCGTGGCTCTTAACAATCGTTTGCAAAACTCTGATGGAGTAGAAAAAGAGGTTTTAGTGCTTAAAGAGCGATATGCTGAGCAAAGCAAAAAAACACAAGATCTTAGTCAAAGCTTAGAGCAAAAAGAGCAAAGATTAATAGACACCCATAGCCAATTGGCCACCCTTAATCAGAAAATACACGAATTGACTTTAAAAGTAAGTGCGTCTGATGATACAATTGAAAAGTTGCGCCATGAAAAATTATTTTTGGTACAGGAGAAAAGTGAACTTCTTGGACAAATGAAGCAGTTAGAAAAAATGCTTGCTAATAAAGGTCATTTAAAATGAGTCCCCATGTGTGGCGTGGGTCATTATTGGCAGTAGTTGCGGCAATCTCACTAACAACTATGAATGTTTTTGTGAAGCTGATTGGAACTAATATACCGGTATATGAATTGATTTGGTGCCGATTTTTCGTAGGGCTAATTCTGTTATTTCCTGTTCTATTTTTTTCGCGTGATTTTAGATTTAAACTAAAAAACCCATTAAAATTTCTATTACGGACAATCTCAGCTCTTTTGGGTTCAGCACTATTGTTTATGGCTGTGCAACGTACATCATTGGCGCAAGCACTGCTGTTAGCCAATACAACGCCTTTGATCGTACCTATCTTGGCATTTTTGATGGTGCATGCTAAAACCACCAAATTTGGAGTTTTTGGTATCCTATTGGGTTTTGTTGGCGTAGGGGTAGTACTGAATCCTACCCACAGCACAATAGGATTGGGTGCATTATTAGCACTGGCTTCTGCTTTTTTTGTGGCCTTAGCCATTCTTCAGATCCGTCTGATTGGAAAAACAATGGGGACTTTGCCTATGTTATTTTATTATTTCCTGATGAGTACTGTAATAACCACTCCATTTGGATTGATTAAGATGGTGATTCCCCATAGTTCAAAAATACTATTGTTTCTTTTATTGATAGGGGTTATAGGGTTTATTTATCAACTTTGCTCTACGCTGAGTTATAAATTAGCACCAGTGCGTTTAACCACACCCATTTTGTATCTCAATGTTTTGCTAGGGAGTCTATTTGAATGGGCGCTCTGGGGACAAAAACCAACTCTCTCATTTTGGATAGGCTGCCTCATCATTATTATTGGGGTTCTAATTACTTTGTTTTTTGGCCATCCCAATGCTGTACCAACTATAAAAGGAGACCCTCATGACTAACACCGCGTTAATCGTTCTTGACTTTATTAATGGCATTAATCAACAGGATAGCTTTAAAGCGTTTTTAGAGAAGCATCACACCTTGGAAAAAGCTAATCAATTAATTGCTTATGCCCGTAAACAACAAGACTTGATTATTTTTGTTAAAGTAGGATTTAGTGATTCTTATGTAGAGTTAGCTCATCGTTCTCCTATTTTCAAACACAATAAACCAAACAACTGGTTAAAACTCAGCGAATCTAGCACGGATTTTGATCCAAAACTGGACTATCATAAAGGCGATGTTGTGGTGATAAAACATCGGATCAATGCATTTTATGCTACCTCTCTTGAGGCTATATTAAATGCCAATCAGATAGAGAATTTAATTTTATGTGGGATCTCTACCAATTTCGCCGTAGAAGCCACTGCACGTGACGCACATGATCGCAATTATGTAGTGACTATTGCCAAAGACGCCTGTGCTAGCAACAGTGAAGAAAATCAAGAGAAATCTCTATCCATTTTGAGCATGATGGCTGAAGTTAAAACGGTGGATGAAATTGTCCATTAACCCTTACGTACATAAATTTAAGGAGCTCTTATGAAATTGTTCAATATAACTTTTCTAAAAAAAATCATACGGTTTTTAGCGGTAGGCGTTACTATTTTAACCGCAACCGCGTATGCTGAAAATAAGTCTGTGTCAGCACAAAAAATAACAGATCATTATGTAAAACTTAGTGATAATGTTAAGCTATTTTATCACGATTCTGGCAAAGGTCCCGTTATTGTATTTGTTCCTGGTTGGACTATGTCGTCCGAGGTATTTAAGGCGCAAATGACTTACTTCAATAAAAAATACCGTGTTATTACTTTAGATCCGCGTAGTCAAGGTCGTTCCAATGTCACACTGGAGAATAATGATTATACACAACACGGTGCTGATCTTGCCCATTTTCTGAATGCCTTGGGGCTTAAAAAAGTGACCCTAGTCGCTTGGTCATGGGGATGTAATGATGCCTATGCCTATGTGCGTTTGAAAGGGGTCAGTAATTTGCGCGCTTTCGTTTGTGTGGACGCTTCTCCAAAATCCAGTGGAGGAAAAGACGAATGGGCTGGTGCCGATTACTCCGATTGGGGCACAGCCGTTGTACAACCCATGATGTATAATCGATCGCAATTTACACCGGCTTGGGCGCAATCAATGGTCGAGCATAAGCTTACTCCTGCTGAGCAAAAATGGATTGTGAAAGAATCTTTTCATACGCCTACTTATGCGGCCTTACAGCTACTATTGGATGCAATTTATGCGGATTATCGTCCCGAAGCCAGGCTACTTAATAGTTGTGGAATACCAACGCTTGATTTTGTCTCGCAACATTCCGCTGTTAACGCAACAAAGTGGCTACATGCTAATGCCCCTAATGCTCAGATCAAGATTATGGGCAAGCATTTAATGTTTTGGGAACATCCAGATGAATTTAATCAAACTCTGAATGAGTTTCTGGATAGTGTAGCAAGCTCAAGCAAAAATAATAGGTGTTAACAGCATCGTTGATATGCCTTAAACTTTGCATATGGCGCCTGGTTAATATAAGTTTTTATGATATACTAAAACAGTCTAATCAAAAATTTTAGGGGAAATAATGGACATTCTTATCAAACAAACAGAAATGGATATTCATAAACTAAGTCCTATCAGAACACCAGAACAAATTGCCAAACTGAAAGAAGCTGGGCGTATCTGTGCAGAAATCCTTAATACTCTTGGTGAGCAGGTTAAGCCAGGCGTCACAACCCGAGAACTGGATAATTTAGCACTGAAATTAATAAATCAATACGAAGCTGACTTAGATCGAGAAGATTTAGAGGGTTATAATTATGGAGAAGATCAAACCGTATTTTTCACTTTGAATAATATCGTAGCAAGAGGTGCTGCGAGCGATGAGCCACTTAAAGCAGGAGATATTTTAGGGATAGATTTAAGCCTTAAAAAAGACGGCTGGTGTGGCGACACACAAAAAATGTGGATTGTAGGTGGTGATACCTCAAGACTAGCAAGACGACTTCTATCTGTAGCTTATGACTGCATGTGGGTTGGTATTAATCATGTAAAGCCCGGGGTACATTTAGGAACAATTGCACACGCCGTCCAAACCTATGTTGAAAGCCAAAATTTTAATATGGTGAAAATTCCAGGTTTAACAGGCCACTCTATTGGTCAAGTTCACTGTGAAGGCTTATTGGTGCCTTTTTATGGGAAGCCAAACACTGGCCATGTATTAGAAGAAGGGATGGTCATTACTATTGAACCATTCATATGTGTGGGGACAGGCGAAGCTGAGCTGCTGCCTATAGCATTGCGCTCCGTAAGAACCAAAGATAACTCATTGGGCGCTTTTTGGGAACATGTGGTTGCCGTTACAAAAGATGGTTGTGAAGTCTTAGATTTAAGACCAGGTGAATCTGGGTAGGGTTATAACCGCATAATATAATACGCATTATAGATTTATGTCTATAGAATACATAATAAAAGGGGTAACTCTGTAGTTCATCCCAATTCCTTGCTTATTTTACAATAATCACTTATAATACAATATATACATTGTATACAAATGAATGAGGTAATATGATGACCACGCAAGCCCATACAGTGACTCTAAGTGTACGTATCCCCCAAAAGATGCAAGAGCAACTTAATGAACTATCACAGGCAACCGGAAGAACACGGTCGTTTTTAACGACGGAAGCCATAGAAAGCTACCTGGAAATCCAGGCATGGCAAGTTATGGGTATTAAGAACGCTATAAAAAAAGCGGATCAAAAAGGAGCGCACTTTGTTGAGCATAAAGCAGTTAAAGAATGGCTAAATAGCTGGGGAACTGCTCAGAAAAAGGGTAAACCTAAATGCAAGTAAAATGGCTTGAAGATGCCATTGATGATCTGGACGCGCTGCAATGTTACATCGCACAGGACAACGAAAAAGCGGCAACAGAGATAGCCGAAAAAATTTTAAATTCAATCGATATATTATCCACGCAACCTGATATGGGCCGCCCCGGTAGAGTCCCTGACACTAGAGAACTCGTTGTTTCAGGAACGCCTTATATTATTCCATACAGAGTTAAACACGACTTCATTGAAATACTCCGTGTCTACCATTGTGCTATGCAATGGCCGGAAATATTTTAATGGGGCTGTATAATTAGAGCCTATTGAGAATTGTTCAACGAACTACCGCCATTCTTGGCAGTTCTTCCACAAAGCCCCGAAACAACGGCTGGCTGTTATGAATTAATAAGCATTATTGTTTTATGTCAAAG
>JAJXVU010000048.1 GCA_021781965.1 Pseudomonadota bacterium | reverse complement strand
TTGCTAAACCAATAGATGATGCCAACAGTAATTTTACTTGTAGGATTGATTCATCTTCCCAACTATTTGCTTGGGCGCAAAATAAAGAAAAAAACAAATCCTTTGAATTAGATGAATACATTGAAGGTCGCGTTTATAATGTTGACGCAATTAACAAAAATGGAAAGATTTTAGCATCATATGTTTGCGAATACTCCTGCCCCCCATTTGAATTTTTGATGGGTAAACCAATAGGAAATATCACGCTTCCCTTGGAATATCCCGGTGTTTCTGAGATGTTAGCCCTCAACCACAAGATTTTGACTGCCTTAAGTTACCAGGGCTCTGGCGCCACGCATTTAGAAATATTTAAAAATCAAGCCAATGAATTGGTATTCTTAGAGATTGCCGCACGTGCAGGTGGTGCCTGGCTGCCTAGAATTTACAAAACACGTTGGGGATTCAACTTGTTTGAAACCAATTTTTTGAGCCAAATAGATCCTGCATTCACCCATAAAATCCAGCCAGGGCCTTATGCTGCATTTTTATGGTATCCATATTTAGAAGGAACGGTTGCTGCAATAGAGTTGCCAGACTTGCAAAGCAAGTTTGTACTAGAATATAATGTGTACCAAGGCGATAAAACAAAAAAATCAGCCTCTTTGCGTGAAATAGCTGCAAACATTCTGTTTTGGCATGAAGATTTCAATAAGTTGTATGAGGACTTTAGCAAACTTAAAAATCTATCAATTATTAAAATGATATCATAAAAATTAAAGGAGAAAAAACATATGCTTTCGGTAATAAAAAAATGTGTTGCACATGATGAAATATTGTCTACTTATCCAGTAATGCGCCAGCTCCGTCCGAGCATTAAAGATGAAGACTATCTAGGAATTGTTACTGCAATGCAGGAAACTGATAGATATCAATTGGTTGGCGCATATACAGAAGATGGCCAATGCGTAGCTGTGGCAGGGATTAGATTTAGACGTTCATTATTTAGGGGCGGAGAACGTGAGTTATATGTAGACGATTTAGTAACTGACGAAGCACACCGTTCAACAGGTATTGGTCATGATATGATGAACTGGTTGAAAACCGAATGCAAAAAAGAAGGCTGCGTTGGGCTCGTTCTTGATTCAGGATTGACAAGATCTGATGCCCATAGATTTTATAAAAGAGAAGGAATGGAATCGACCGCTTTGCATTTTTATAGACCAAAATCACCTGAGCCACCTGAACAAGATGGCGGAGCGGCGCCTAGTTTTTTAAAGAAATAATTTTAAATCTTTAAAGGAGTTCTAACCGTACCAATGGCATTCGGTTAAGGACCTATTGTCACGAGTAAATTTGAAAATTTGCCCTCTGAATGTCAGCAAAAAAAAATTGAATTGGCTTTAGCAGTTGAGCGGTTAGAAAAACAAAGTATGACTTTGAAAATAAAAACGTGCAACATGAAGCAACGTTCTTACGCCGAAAAAGACGCTGCCATTGAAAAAAACAATGCTTTAGAAAAAGAGATTTTATTGTTAGAAGAAAAGATACGTGAACAATCTTGGCAGAACCAACAAGTACCGCTCGAGGAGCATGTCCGACATGAACAGTCTGAGGATCGGTGGGTAAATGATTGATGCCCCACGACAAGAAAGTAAGGATCTGTAGGGCCGCGCGGCAAAGCTAGCAGAAGCAAAATGCAATGCAAATTTAAACAGTCAGAACATAGATGGGCGAACACCAACACATATAGCGGTTATAAATAACAAAAGCGATGTTTTGATTATGGGGTTCTAGACATACAAATGGCATTCAGTTAAGGAGGATTTAGTGATATCCTGCGTATTTTGATAGGATATACCCAGGAGAGACGGAACGGATGAAAGATTTTTGGCGTCCGATGGAAGAGATCATTAAGGAATTTTGTATAAATTCTGCCAAAAGATGGCAGTCTAGAAAGTGAGTGATAGACAGTCATTTTCTAGTGCTGTTTGTTTTCAAGCTGGTTTTAAGCAAAAACCGGCAAGGGTATAAAAGTCTGCTGAATGAGCTTTGGGAAAAGGAGGAATTAGCAACTTACCAACAAACCCCAATCGCGAGTTCTACTTTGTGTGAGGCTAGAAAAAAGTTGCCAGAAGAAATATTTATTGAATTAAATAAGGTGATTTTACTCGAACGAGAAAAAAATAGTCCTTTGCCCAGGTGGTGTGGCCATCGTGTTTTTGCCGCAGATGGGTCAAAAATTAGTTTGCCACATGAGCTGTTAATCGCGGGATATAAAGCGCCTAACAGACAACAGTATTATCCCCAGGGGTTACTGAGTACGATTTATCATCTAGGAGGTGGCCTTGTGTATGACTGCTTATTGAGTTCACAAAAAAGTGAAGGCCATTGTGTAATAAGTCAAATGGATAAATTGTCTGCGGGCGATGTATTAGTACTTGACCGTGGGTATTTTAGTTATTTACTTTTGCACCAAGCGATAGAAAAGAATATTCATTTAATTTGTCGCCTACAATTTGGAACAATGAATAAAGCGGTAAAAAGCTTTCATGATAGTGATTTAAATGATACAGTTATTGATTGCTATCCTTCTGCGTCAGTCAAATCAGAAATTAAAAGCCAAGGGTATGATATAAATTATAGAAAAATTAAGCTACGTTTAATCAAATATAAAATTGATGAGGAAATATATATTTGCGCAACTACTCTAATTGGCGAACAATACCCACTTGACGAATTCGCTCATGTATACCATGGTAGGTGGGGAATTGAAGAGTTATACAAAATTTCTAAAGAATTTATCCATATTGAAGATTTTCATGGCAAAACGGAGAGAGGCGTTAAACAAGAGCTGTATGCTCATAGGTTGTTAATCAATATTGCGAGAATATTTGAGTTAGAAGCCAATAGTCAGTTACCGCCACCAGGGCCAAAAGATACTGGGCAAGAAGATGTAATGGATATAAAGCAAAGTTATTGGCAAGATTTTTGTGGCGAAGTGAAAAAACATAAAATTAATTTTAAAAATTGCTTACTTGTTATAAGTAGATATATAGAGAAACTAGTCATATCAATTGAGCAAGAAAATGGAAATTGGCTCTGCAAAATGTTGAGTAGTATTTCACGTGTACGGCAAAAAATACGGGCTGGCCGCCATTATCCTAGGCGATCTAGAAAACCTTATACCAAATGGCAAAGTAGCAATGCGTCTAAAATTGCGACAACAGGAGCTTAACCGAATGCCATTGTATGTCTAGAACCCCTTGATGTAGAACCAAAAATTGGCTTAAATTACCCTGATGTAGAACCATATTTACGTATCTAGTTGATTCATCTGGTTATTTATAAATTAACCTTGAAACTTCTGCCCTAAAGCATACAACAAAGCAAAGCTATAAATTCCTGTTTGATGGCCATCATCAAATACCAATTTTAATGCATAAAGACCCACGGGTTCGACAGAAATGATATTAACGTTGCTAAAATCCTGATTGGGATCCACTGCCATCGCTTGTTTATGATCAGCCGCCGCGGAGGCGGCGCGTAAATACGAAACCGGCAATTCAAAATGGCTGCCATCGGCAAAATCCATAACAACTTTGCGTTCTTTTTGCAGCAGCTTAAATTCGCTCAATAGACATTCTGTCATAATATATAATGACTCAAATCTTCATCTTTCACCAAAGCACCCAAGTAAGACTCTACATAAGCAGCGTCTATAGTCACGTCGGTACCGCTCTGATCGGAGGCCTCAAAGGATAACTTTTCCAACAAGCGTTCTAATACCGTGTGCAAACGACGCGCGCCTATGTTTTCGGTGCGATCATTGACTTGCCAAGCAATGGTAGCAATCTTTTCGATGGCATCGTCCGTGAAGGAGATGGTGACATTCTCTGTGGCCAATAACGCACGATATTGCTCTGTTAAGGAAGCATTAGGCTCGGTCAAAATACGCTTAAAGTCTTCGGGCGTTAATGCCTTTAATTCAACGCGTATGGGTAAGCGGCCTTGTAATTCTGGAATTAAATCCGAAGGTTTTGCTAAATGAAATGCACCCGAAGCGATGAATAAAATGTAATCGGTTTTAACCGTACCATATTTGGTAGAAACGGTACAGCCTTCGATCAGAGGTAGTAAATCGCGTTGCACACCTTCTCTAGATACGTCGGCACTGCCACTACGTTCATAGTTCTTCGCGATTTTATCGAATTCGTCTATAAAGACAATGCCGTTCTGTTCTAAGCTGATGAGGGCTCTGGCTTTTAACTCATCGTCGTTCAACAAATTATTGGCTTCTTCCTCTTGCGCTGCTTTTAAGGCATCTTTTACTTTCATTTTGCGTACTTTAGTGCGATCGGTGGCCATGGTTTGAAACATGGATTGCAATTGATTGGTCATCTCTTCCATGCCCGGAGGCGCCATGATTTCTACATTGCCGCCAGTGGTGCGTATTTCTACATCAATTTCTTTGTCATCTAATTCACCTTCACGCAGTTTTTTTCTAAATATTTGCCGCGCTTCGTCGTTATCGCTATGGTTGTCATTATTTTCGGAGCCTTCAGAAAAAGGTTCTTTGCTTTTAGGCAGTAAAGCATCTAAGATGCGCTCTTCCGCAGCATCGGCTGCTTTGTCTTTTACTTTGGCCAATTCGCGTTGTCGCGTTTCTTTCACCGCGATGTCCGCCAATTCACGGATGATGGAATCCACATCGCGGCCGACATAACCTACTTCGGTGAATTTAGTGGCTTCTACTTTCACGAAAGGTGCATTGGCTAATTTCGCTAGGCGTCTCGCGATTTCGGTTTTACCTACACCCGTTGGACCTATCATCAAGATATTTTTAGGCGTAATTTCTTTGCGTAAATCTTTAGGAACTCTGGCACGACGCCAGCGATTGCGTAGGGCAATGGCAACGGCGCGTTTGGCGTCATCTTGGCCAACGATGTGTTGATCCAGCTCACTCACAATTTCGCGTGGCGTTAAGGATGCAATGATATCCGACATGGGAAAGACCTCTTATTCTATGATTAATTCTTCGATAGTGCGATTATGATTGGTATAGATACAAATATCAGCAGCAATGGCTAAACTTTTTTCGACGATGGCCTTGGCATCTAATTTTGTTTCATTCAATAAAGCGCGGGCAGCGGCCTGGGCATAGGGGCCACCAGAGCCTATGGCAATCAAGTTATCTTCCGGCTCGATGACATCGCCATTACCGGTGATGACCAAGGAATATTTATTGTCCGCTACGGCGAGCAGGGCTTCCAAACGGCGCAAGATGCGATCGGTGCGCCAGTCTTTGGCCAATTCCACGGCGGCGCGCATTAAATGACCATGATACAGCTCTAATTTAGCTTCAAATTTTTCAAATAGGGTAAAGGCGTCGGCGGTACCACCGGCAAAACCGGCTATAACCTGATTATTGTGCAAACGGCGTACTTTACGTGCATTATGCTTCATCACCGTAGGCCCTAGGGTGACCTGGCCGTCGCCGCCAATAACGACTTTGTTATCGCGGCGTACGGAAACGATGGTTGTTCCACAGTATTGTTGCAAGGCGCGGCTCCTCAAGGATTGTTGTAGTCTCCTATATGGGGGCAAAGAGAATGAAAATCAAGTTTTGGATAGTTTCTGAACGGATGTTGCATTTGGTTGCGAGTTCTCCCCCCTATTTTCTTGATTATTCCCATCTAGGGTCCAAAATATAGGCTGAATGTTCTGTAAGAAGCTTATATCGCGCTGTACTGAATCAGGTATTTTGGGTAGGGGCGCCTTACCAGAAGCAAGGCTTTTGCTTGCCTGCATACGTCCAAGATGTGAAGATTTAGAACTTCGTCCAATGGCAGATTCAGTGGTATGACTGCGTTTTAATTTGTTTGATTTTTGCAGAGGTTCTTGTGCTTTAACTTGTACTGTATTTGGGCTCGGATTGGCCTGTATCAGGGATGTTTTGATGGGAGGAATATAGGCTACTTGTTTTCTACTATCTTCCATAAAACCTAATGAAGATAGGGCATTTACCTTAATTTTACTTTCATCACTGTTACAGCGTCTTATTTTCTTAGGTCTTTGCTCATCTTTAACTGGGTTGCTAGTAGTATTGATGCCGATCTGGAAGCTACTAGATGTGCGTTTTAAATTAGATGTTCTGCGTAGTGGGTCTAGATATTTTTTCCTCAGTTCTTGAATAGTTTCTTCAATTATAGCGTTAATGGTGGATCCTACGTTTACAGGGCTATTTTCTTTCGTAGGGGCTTTAAGTTTTGAGCGAGCTTCT
>JAJXVU010000047.1 GCA_021781965.1 Pseudomonadota bacterium | reverse complement strand
AACAGTGCCGCATGAAGCTTTAATTTTAGCGATGCAGCAACACCAAAAAGCATTCTATGTACACGATAAAGAACAAAAATTATTGCCTTATTTTATGGGCGTCAGCAATATAGAAAGCGGCGATCCTAGCCAGGTAGTGCACGGCAATGAACGTGTGATGAATGCGCGTCTAGCCGATGCCAAATTCTTTTTCGACAGCGATCGCAAACACAGTCTTGCTTTCATGGCACAAAAACTGGATCACATTATTTTTCATGCGCGTTTAGGGACGTTGCAAGACAGATCACAACGTATTGCTGAATTGGCCAAGACAATAGCCTTGTCGCTTCATCTCAATGGTGAAGATGCTCACAGAGCCGGATTATTATGTAAAGCCGATCTGGTATCGGATATGGTGGGTGAATTCCCCGAATTACAGGGCATTATGGGCGGTTATTATGCCGCGCACAGCCATGAAACACCTGCCGTGGCACAAGCGATAGCAGAGCATTATCAACCACGTTTTGCGCTAGATCAATTGCCGCAATCGCCTTTAGGCGCTGTGGTGGCCATAGCGGATAAGCTAGATACTTTAGTCGGCATTTTCGCTGTAGGCGAGATTCCTAAGGGCGATAAAGATCCGTATGCCTTGCGACGTTTGGCCTTGGGTATTTTGAAAATTATAGTGGATAGGCAATGGTCGTTGGATTTAGTCCAATTGCTGCAGAAAGCCTGTGAACTGTATAGTGACAAGGCTAAATCAAGTGTAGTACAGCTCGTATTTGATTTCATGATGGAGCGTTTCAAACATCATTACATAGAACAAGGCATAGCTGTCGAAATATTTATGGCGGTGCTAGCAAGTCATCCTGTTAAACCGCATGATTTTGCGCTGCGTTTACGCGCAGTACAAGCGTTTTGTGAATTGCCACAAAGCGCAGCTCTAGCGGCGGCTAATAAACGAGTGAGCCGTATTTTAGAAAAAGAAGCCGCAAGCTTAGCAGAGCAGAGCGTGCAAGAAGCGCTTTTAGTAGAGCCAGCTGAGAAAGTTTTGTGGCAGGCTTTAATGACTAAAAAACAAGAAGTGTTGCCTTTATATAAAGAACAAAAATACGAACAGGCTTTATCGAAATTAGCATCGTTGCAACCGGTTATCGATACCTTTTTTGAAAGCACGATGGTGATGGCCGAAGATCAAACTCTGCGTAATAATCGGTTAGCCTTGTTGGTAGAATTACGCGATCTATTTTCAGTAGTAGCGGATTTATCGTGTTTGTAGTAGCTACCATTGCTCACTCGGAAAAGTAAAAACGTTTAACAATCACGATACCGCAACTGCAGCATCATTTGCCGTGAGCGTTTCATTATCGTGCTTAATTTCAGACTCACCGGTTAATTTATCCAACAACGGTCGCAGTAAGAAAAGAATCGCTGCGACTGCCACACAGGCAATACCCAATATTAAGAAAACATGCCCATAAGTAGCGCTGGTTGCTGCTGGGGATAGATCACCCGTGGTAGAAACAGTAGCCCAGTTTGAAAAAATACCGGCAAGAGCGCCACCCATGCCGCCTGTCATCAGCCAAGTCCCCATCATAAGACCACGTAAGCGCGGCGGTGCCAGTTGTCCCACCATGGCATAACCTATAGGGCCGATGAATAATTCGCCAATTCCTTGTAAGGTAAAACAGACTGTAATCCAGGCTGCGGGGACAGTACCATCCGCATTGGCAAAGGCGACACCTATGGGAATAAGTAACAATCCTCCCCCTATCAGGAATAGTGCTGTAGAAAATTGTTGTGCCACCGTGATTCGATAACCCTTACGACGTAGCTTTTGAAATAAAGCGGCTAGAGGCGGTCCGCCCAAAATGATCATAAGAGGGTTGATGTTGAAAAACCATTGCGGTGGTATAACAAAACTAAAGAAATGGCGATCTATATTGCGATCTAAAAATAAAATCAAGGCGTTAGGTCCTAATAGAGCAATGGTCCAAAAAGTGATGACTGCACCGCTGAATATCAAATAAGCACGCATTTTCTGTTTATGAATTCTGTCTTTTTCTATGAAAGATAATATCAATAAAAAAGCAAGAGCAGAGAGCGTTCCATAAATCATTAATTGTTGGCTGGCGGTGGGTTGTTTTACTAAGTAGTATACAGCAAAAAACAATGCCAACATGAGTGTTAAGCCGAACAAAACGCGCAATACTTTATGAGGCGATAGACTGTAAGCGGAGTGCACATCTTTTAGTTTAGACCAGCTAATAGCAACGATGAGCAATGCGCCTATATTACCGAAAGCACTGATTAAAAAGAGATCATGATAATTATGGGTTACTTGGAAGTAGCCCGCTGTGATGAAACTCAGGCAGAAGCCTAAATTCATGCTGCTGTAATTCCACAAGAAAGCTCTTTCACGTCGTTTATCCTCGGGATGAAAAAGTTGTGTCAGCATACAGTTGGTACAGGTGACATTGAGGCCCGCTCCTGTCAAGAAGAGAGCAATACCCAGATAAAAAGGTGTAAAGTTCGGTATGGAGATCAGATAACAGCCCGTAGCCAGCAAGAGCATGCTAATAATAAATAAAGATCTATAACTTAAAAACCGGCCTCCTATGAAACCACCGATTAAATGCAAGCCATAGAAAAAGGCTACAAACATGGCAATGAGGCTAGTAATAAGATGGTCATCCAAATGCAAGCCTTGTGCGCAATATAGGGCTAAACTAGAGTATAAAATGGCGTAACTAATCATCGAGAAGAGCTGAACAATTAATAAAGAAATTGTTCCGGCAGGCATTTTTTGACTAGATTGAGCAGCCAATGTTGTCATTTATAGATCTCCTTATACCATGTGCCTGTAGCACTTTACATTTAAATAAAATCGCAGTTTTACAAAAGTCTAATCATGACGCCATCATCTCCGCCCTGCTGGCTGCAAGCACTTCATCATTCACTTTCATTCTAGGCTCACGTATTAACTTATCCAACAATGGCCGTAACCAGAATAGAATCGCCGCTACCAGCACGCTGGTAAGGCCCAATAGTATAAACACACGCGCATAGGTGTGATTCGTTGCTAATGGCGATAGATCACCCGTGGTAGAATAGGTAGCCCACTTAGAAACAATACCCGTAATAGCACCACCCATACCGATAGTCATCATCCATGTGCCCATCATGACACCCCGTAAGCGAGGAGGAGCGAGTTGCCCCACCATGGCGAAACCTATAGGACCTATGAATAATTCGCCAACTCCTTGTAAGGCATAACCCGCCGTAATCCAGGCCGCAGGTACAGAACCATTGGCATTGGCAAAAGCAATACCCAGGGGAATGACTAAAAGTCCTAAACCCATAAACAATAGTGCCGCAGAAAATTGTTGTGTCAGTGATAAAGGATAACCTTTACGGCGCAACCATTGGAACAAAGCTGCTAAGGGTGGCGCACCCAGCATGATCATAAACGGGTTGATATTAAAAAACCATTGTGGCGGTATAGTAAAGCTAAACAAATGACGGTCTACATTACGCGCTAAAAATAAGGCCAAGCCATTAGGTACTAATAAGGCGATGGTCCAAAAAGTAATCGCGGCAATACAAAATATTAAATAAGCGTGCATTTTCTGTCTGCTGATGAAGTCTTTTTCTGCCAAAGACAATGCCAGTAAAAAAGCAAAGACAAAGAGTGTACCATAAATGATTAGGTTTCGGCTGCCTGCTGGGTGTTCTACCAAGCGATATAAAGCGCAAAATAGCGCTAAGATTAACGTTGAGCCCAAAAAAACGCGCTGCACTTTATTAGCAGATCCCTGATAAGCCGTTTGTATATCTTTCAATTTAGACCAATTGCAGGCAACCAGAACGATGGCAATGATGTTACCTAAGCCGCTTACTAGAAAAAGTTCACGATAATTGCTATGCAGTTGGAAATAGCCAGCAATGATGTTGGCTGCAAAAAAGCCCACGTTCATGCCGCTGTAATTCCATAAAAAAGCGGTTTCACGTCGTTTGTCATCGGGTTGGAACAGTTGAGTGACCATGCAATTAAGGCAGGTGACATTTAAGCCCGCTCCGGTCAGAAAAAAAGCGATACCAATGTAAAAACCATGTAAAGTGGGGGTAGTAATCATATAACAGCCCGTGGCAATGGACACCATACTGATGATAAATAACGACCTATAGCTTAAAAAACGACCGCCTATATACCCTCCTAAGAGGTGTAAACCATAGTTGAAGGCTAAAAACATGGCAATGAGGCTGGTGGTAAAGCTATCGTCTAGATGCAAGCCTTGTGAGCAATATATGGCCAATGTAGAATAGATAATGGCATAACTAATGAGGGAAAATAATTGTATAAAGATTAAGGCAATGGTTCCAGATGGCATTTTTTGACCAGATTTGGCGGCCAGAGTCGTCATATACGGGTACCCCTATGTCATTTCTGTAATTTCGCATTAGATAACAAACTAGCCGTAATTGCAAGTCATTTCTTATTATTAGAATAGCCGCGATGGCTACGAAAGGATTGCTTTATGTGGTATAATAATCACCTTGCAGTAGGTAATTTACTGCGGATATTTTAAATAAACGAGGTCTTAGATGAGTGAAGATGCTGCCTATAATTCTGCCAATATCAAGGTCTTAAAAGGCTTAGACGCGGTACGTAAACGGCCCGGTATGTATATAGGCGATACGGATGACGGTACTGGTTTACACCATCTGGTTTTTGAGGTGGTCGATAACTCTATTGATGAGGCTTTGGCTGGGTATTGTACTCGCGTCGATGTCATCATTCATGCCGATAACTCGGTCACGGTGCGCGATAACGGCCGGGGTATTCCTGTGGATATGCATCCTGAAGAAGGACGTTCGGCGGCAGAAGTCATCATGACTATATTGCATGCGGGTGGCAAGTTCGATAATTCATCTTATAAGGTCTCCGGTGGTTTGCATGGCGTCGGTGTGTCTGTGGTGAACGCCTTATCTGAAACGCTGGAATTAACGGTGCGTATCAATGGCCAGGTCTATGAACAGCTCTATAAATTAGGTGAGCCCCAAGCGCCTATTAAAGCAACTGGAACCACCAGCGAGCGCGGTACAGAAATTCGCTTTAAACCTAGCCCGACCATCTTCACGCAATTGGAATTTCACTACGATATTTTAGCCAAGCGTCTGCGCGAATTGTCTTTTTTAAATCAAGGCGTGCAAATAGAATTACTCGATGAACGCGATGGCAAGAAAGATTCTTTCCATTACGAAGGCGGCATTAAAGCTTTTGTACAATACTTAAATCGCAAAAAAACGGGGATCCATCCTACGGTATTTTATTTCTCAGAAGATGTTAAAGGCACCATCGTTGAATTGGCGATGCAATGGAACGATTCTTATCAGGAAACGATCTTCTGCTTTACCAACAATATTCCACAACGCGATGGTGGTACACACTTGGCAGGTTTTCGTGGTGCTTTAACCCGCACCTTAAACAATTACATAGAAAAAGAAGGTTTAGCGAAGAAATTTAAAATTAGCACTACGGGTGATGATGCGCGCGAAGGCTTAACGGCGGTTTTGTCGGTTAAAGTGCCCGATCCGAAATTCTCTTCACAAACCAAAGATAAATTGGTGTCTTCTGAAGTCAGAGCGGTTGTGGAAGGCACGGTGGCAGAGCATTTCAATAATTTCCTGTTGGAAAAACCGCAAGAAGCCAAGGCCATCATCGCTAAAATGATAGAAGCGGCACGTGCGCGTGAAGCTGCACGTAAGGCGCGTGAAATGACACGCCGTAAAAGCGCTTTGGATGTGGCAGGATTACCCGGTAAATTGGCCGATTGCCAAGAACGCGATCCGGCTTTATGCGAATTATTCATAGTCGAGGGAGATTCTGCAGGTGGTTCCGCCAAACAAGGGCGTTCGCGTAAGACTCAAGCCATATTGCCATTGCGTGGTAAAATTTTAAACGTAGAAAAAGCACGATTCGATAAAATGTTATCATCGCAAGAAGTAGGGGTGTTGATAACTGCACTAGGTTGTGGCATTGGCGCACAAGAGTTTAACCCAGACAAATTGCGTTATCATAAAATCATCATCATGACCGACGCCGACGTCGATGGTGCGCACATACGTACCTTGTTATTGACCTTTTTCTACAGACAAATGCGTGAACTCGTCGAGCGTGGCCATATCTATATAGCCCAACCGCCGTTGTATAAAATCAAACGCGGTAAACAAGAACAGTACATTAAAGACGATACGGATTACACGGCTTATTTATGTCAGCAAGCCTTAGATGGCACTTCTTTGTATGT
>JAJXVU010000028.1 GCA_021781965.1 Pseudomonadota bacterium | reverse complement strand
CTTTAATCGAAAACACAATTAAACGTAGAATGGAAGAAGTTAAAATGCCACACACTGCACAAATGCAAAAATTCCGTATGGACAGCTTTAAAAAGCAATTGGCAACGATTATGTCCGAAGAAAACTTGGAAAATCACCGAGCTTTGATCGACACGATCATTGAAGACATGGATTGTGATGCTAAAGAATTAGCCGCCGCATTAGCCTTTATCGTACAAAATAACCAACGCGCAAGTGCTAGGGCCACCAGTAATCAAAAACCGGTGCGGCAAGAAGAAGGCGACGCGCGCGGATCTGCACCTAGAAGAGATAGATTATCTTTCAGCGATCGCGGACGTAGTGAACGTGCACCATCTAGCAGAAGTCCTAGACGTGATGACGACAGACGCAGCCGTCCTAGTGACAGAAGCGATGACAGACGTGCTCGTCCTAGCGACAGAAGCGACGATAGACGCAGCCGCCCTAGCGACAGAAGCGATGATAGACGCAGTTCTTTTAGTGATAGACCCGCCCGCCCTAGTGACAGAAGCGATGATAGACGCAGTTCTTTTAGTGATAGACCCGCCCGTCCTAGCGACAGAAGCGATGATAGACGCGCCCGTCCTAGCGACAGAAGCGATGACAGACGTGCCCGTCCTAGCGACAGAAGCGATGATAGACGCAGCCGTCCTAGTGACAGAGCCGATGACAGACGCAGTTCTTTTAGCGATAGACCCAGTGAAAACCGCGGTCGCGCAGTGAGTAGAACGACAGAAGAAGGTCGGGGTCGTAGTGGTGCTCGAGCTAGACCAGCCGAAAGAGAAGGTGGTTTGGCTACCCGTCGTGCTGCAACAAAACCAGCCGCGCGTAAACCTGCAGTCCGTAAAGCACGCGCCAGTACGAGCGGGGCTGTTACTACACGCCCACCGCGTGCGCCACGAGCAACGCCTAGTAAAGCAAAATAGCGCTTCCGAGCCGCGACCGTCGGGAGCGGGTTTTCAAATACCCTCCCTCACGGTCGCAGTTCGGTTCACCTGTTTGGATCCGAGCCGCGACCGTGAGGGAGCGGAAAGATGAGATATAGCTCATATCTCTATGTGCATTTTATGCCAGGATTACTTCTTTTTCCATCGATAATACAGGCGTCATTAACCAGACGATATGTTCTAAACCTTCCTTTATTTGCGTTAAATGCGAATCTACTTTTTCATCGTCCATGCTATCAAAAACATAATCGCGCATTAAGACAATCAAACGTGTTAATTCAGCTATGCGCATCGTCAATACAGTGAAATCAAGATTAGATTTATTATTTTCCAGTAAAATGCAAATTTCTACAATATTACGTTCTAATAAACTCAATAAGGGTTGATAGGGATGCGTGGCTTGAATGAGCTGCGGTAATTGTTGACCTATGGGTTCTAGTGCCCAGCAGAGGTCTTGTAAGATTGAAATAAGGAGTCTATTAGTCATGGAACGTTCTCCAGTCATATACTCTTCGTATTTTATTCTTAGGCGAGGGCCTAAAAATAAAATGCGAAGAGTATAGTTAATATTTTGGTGTAAAAACCAGGTTAAAACCGGTCTTATTGACACCGTCCTTTACTCTCGCTTTGTTTGGGGTAGCACTTTTTTATTGAATTAGAACAGGATGCATTGACGAATACAATATGATTGATTATCTGTGTAAAGTACGAGTGAATTATAAGAAGTATTTTTACGGTATAAATGCAGAGCAGATTCTATTTTATTATCTTAATTTTAAGGGCATGAATTTTACTCGGTAATAAGTCGCCTAAGGCTTGATAAACGAGTTTATGGCAGTCTACTAAAGACAGAGTAACGAAATGAGCGCTGGAAATGATGACGGTAAAATGTCCCTGCTCGCTATCGGCGGCAAGATGGCCTCGGTGCGCAGCGGCATCGTCTAATACTTCCAAAGAAGAAGGTTGCAAGGCATTAATCAAACGATTTTTAATTTCTTTCATAGTTTGTGTAGACATTATGATTCGTTACCCTTAATATTAGACGTGTCGATAAATTTAGCGATATAGATACCTTGAACCAATAAAAATAATAAGGTTAAACCCATAATACCAAATAATTTAAAATTAACCCAAGTGCTCGTTGAGAAATGATAGGCTACATACAAATTCAGTATGGCCAATAACATAAAGAATCCTACCCAGACGTAATTCAAACGCCGCCAAATCGCTGCAGGTAATTTTAAGGTTTGACCCAGCATGCGTTGCAGTAAAGACTGTTTGGCAAAAAAGCCGCTCAATAACAGCGCCAGTGAAAATACAAAATAGAGTATAGTCGGTTTCCATTTTATAAACATAACATTGTGTAGCAGCAGCGTAAAGCCACCGAGTACGGTGATGATGATGCAAGAAACTAAGGTCATGGTATCAATGCGACGAAATTTAAACCAATAAAAAGCAAGTTGTATAAAGCTGCAGAAGATAGCGATAGCGGTAGCAACAAAAATACCAAAAAATTTATAGCCTAAAAAGAAAATGAGAATGGGGACAAAATCAAAAAACAATTTCATATGTTATCTCTAATAAATAACAAGCCCCCAGGAGAGGGGGCTTTTAACAGCGTGATGGTTAGTCCGTTTGGATCTTAACCGTCAATACATCGCAGTGTGCTTTGTGCAAAATACCACCGGCATTGGAGCCTAGTAAACGGCCTAAGCCATGTTTTTCGTGGCTGCCAACAACAATTAAGTCTACACCCAAGGCCTCGGCCTTGCTGAAAATTTCCAAAGCTGGATTGCCTACGACTAAAACTTGGTTTTCACTAGGAATATTCAATGTAGCGCCGATTTTTTTCATTTCTTTCTTCGCCGTGTCGATTAATTCGCTCTCTACATCAGCAACGCCTAAATAGCCGCTGGCATAAGCGGGTAAAGATTCTACCACGTGCATCATGGTCAGTTTTGCTGAGAATTTCTTGGCTAATTCTATAGCTCGATGTGCGGATACAAGACTATGTTCACTTAAATCAGCACAAAACAGAATATGGGTATAAGAATGCATAATTAAGCTCCTAAAAATAATTAATGACATGATAGACGGACTCACAGTATAATACAAGATCTAGAAGATGATCGCCAGCAGCACTGCTGTCTAAAAATAGAACAGATCTGCTTTGTTTGTTAAAGAGGAGACAGCAATGAAATCGGTAAAATACCATTATTTCTTATTATCGGCCTTATGCCTAGGTTTTTCTGCTTATGCGGCGACATCTCTGGTTGCCACAGACAAGGCGACTCAGGGACTCACAGAGGCTATAGCGTCTTTAAAAATGAATAAGGTTGCTGTTCCTAGCCTCGTGCCTGCGCCTGCCGCCAACTCGCGTTATTTTGCCAGTGCCGAGCGCATACCTAATCGTTCCGACGACTATAGTATTTCCTTTGATAATACTGCCGATTGTCACGGCGCACAGTATTGCCGTGCGGGGAGTGTCAGCACGGAATTACAGGGTAATCCCACGATTTATTTCGATATGCAAAATCAAGAATTAACGCAAAGAGTCATTTTGCCTAAAGGCGGTGTGGTTTATTATACCCCTAGTCATGCCATGGGTAGCTTTTGGCCCGGCCGTGTAGAATGGCGCTGTGGCACAACGTTGTATACCTTGAGTTGGGTGTTGCCGCAAACCAGCGAACGCGGTGATCTATTGCAAATGACGAATTCGCTGTGGGATAAAGTTTGCTAGGCTGTATCGTTTTATGTTAGAGTTAAGCCGTATCCATTAGGTTAATGGGGGGGGGGTAAAAATCATGTTCGATTTTTGTTTTGCTTTTTTTAAACAATGTCAAGAGGCCTTTTTTAAATCCTCTCAAGCAAATCAACAGGAAACAGATTTTTTTAATGCAGCGATACAGGGGAACTATTCAGCTGTTGTAAAGATGTTTTTTGAAAATAAAGAAATTATCCATTCGAAAATAAATGGTGAGAATGTTTTAGAGCGTATGCGTAAATGTAGATTGGGTTATGTGCCTCGCGAAAATATAAATCACCCCGCCGTAATTCTGTTTTTGCTCGAAAATGGATTGAAACCATTGAGAAGAAAAGCGGATAACTATGATTCATATGTTCAATCTCATTGCGAACCGACAGAGGTTGCATGTTATCTGCTTCTTCATGAAAAAAATTGCAGAACTGCGGTCTTTGCGCCGCCCGAAGAAAGGTTAATCCGTCAATACAATGATGAATCCGTAATGATTCACCGAATGGAGAGGCGCCAACGGAGCATGCTGGCCGCGGCACGAGTATTAATATCTGAATACGAGCAAATGTACCGACAGCTCAGGAATGAAACCGCAGCTGAACAAACGCGCAGTCACTCTAATTCTAGCATGCGGCTGCCCCTCCCCTAGGGTCTATTTACATTTGGTTTATTGGGTGCAAAATGAGTGTAAACAGACCGCAGTTACAGGCCTTTCTAAATGCTACTGAAGAAGATCGGTGTATTTTAATTCTGGGCGCTTTATGAAGCGCCCAATTTTACGGGTGCGTCATTTCCATGGGCCGTACTGCCTTATCAAATTCCGCTGCAGTTAAAAAGCCTAACTTCACTGCCGCTTCTTTCAGCGATATATTTTCTACATGAGCAGTATGGGCAATTTTAGCGGCTTTGTCGTAACCCAGAATTGGATTCAACGCAGTGACCAACATCAAAGAATTGTCTACATAATATTGTAATTTCTTTTCATCAACTTCTAAGCCATCTATACAAAACATCTTAAAATTATGGCAACTATCGCGCATTAGCTCTGCAGACTTTAAAAAGTTATAAATCATCACGGGTTTATAAACATTTAATTCAAAATTACCTTGAGAACCGGCAAAGGCTACGGCGCTATCATTCGCCATGATCTGCACACACACCATGGTGAGTGCTTCGCATTGAGTGGGATTCACTTTACCGGGCATAATGGAAGAGCCGGGTTCGTTCGCTGGTAAAATGAGTTCGCCTAAACCACAGCGCGGGCCGGAACCCAACCAACGAATGTCATTGGCTATTTTCATTAATATGGTAGCAACGGTACGTAAAGCACCACTGGCCATCACCAAGCCATCGTGTGCGGCTAAGGCGGCAAATTTATTGGGTGCAGAAATAAAAGGTAATTTGGCAAGTTTTGCGATGTGGCTTGCTGCGCGCACTGCAAATTCGGGATGTGTATTTAAGCCAGTACCGACTGCTGTGCCGCCTATGGCCAACGGATATAAACCGTTTAAAGTCATCGTCAGATAAGAAATGCCATCGTTTAATTGTGCCACATAACCAGAAAATTCTTGTCCTAACGTTAAAGGAACGGCATCTTGCAAATGAGTACGACCAATTTTAACTAGATTTTGATATGCTTTTTCTTTTTCTAAAAAACTATCGCGCAATGCTGTTAAGGCTGGCAATACTTCATTATGTATGCTGCTGGCCGCAGCGATATACATTGCCGTAGGAAAGGTATCGTTGGAAGATTGTGACATATTGACATCGTCATTGGGATGTATGGGATTTTTGCTACCCAAAACGCCCCCTGCAATTTCGATGGCACGATTGGCAATCACTTCATTGACATTCATATTGGTTTGCGTGCCACTGCCGGTTTGCCAGACGCTCAATGGAAAATGATCGTCTAGCTTTTTTGCTAAAATTTCATCGGCTGCTTGGCAGATGAGTTGCATTTTGTGCTCTGATAATTTACCTAAGTCATGGTTGGTTAAGGCCGCAGCTTTTTTCAAAATAGCAAAAGCGCGGATTAAGCCATCAGGCATAAGGTCGTTGCCTATAGAGAAATGGTGTATGGATCGTTCAGTTTGTGCTCCCCAATAGCGGTTACTTGCGACTTCGATGCTGCCCATGCTATCTTTTTCTGTACGTGTTTTTTGGTTCATGATAGTGACCTTAAATTATAAAAATAGGTCTGTATCATAGCAAATAGCACAGAGTATGAAAATAGCCAAGTTTTGGACAAATAATATCATGAAGACCCTGCCACCTTTATTGCAACATAAGGGAGAAGCTGTAGTAGCCCTGTGGGCAAAATTACCTGAAAGTAGGGCTTTGGAAAACAATCCTTTTTTTAAAGAAACCGCCACTACCGTATGGGCTTACAGCGATTATGTGGCCAATGTGAGCTTGCAACAGCCAGCTTTGTTGCTGGATCTTTTTCAAAGTGGCGATATACAGAAAGTCGCTACGATCAATGATTATCGCTTAGCCTTAGCGGCCATTGTGGCTCAAAAGCCCGATAGTGACACGCTGATGTTTGCTTTACGCCGCTTAAGACAACGCGAAATGATACGTTTTGTTTGGCAACATGTCACTGCACTGCAAAGCCCCAGACAAATCGCAACTAAAATCAGCGATTTTGCACAAAGCATTTTGAGCGCCACAGTCGATTATCTGAGCCTATGTCACCAATCTTTGTATGGTGTTGCTATGGATAAAGACAACAATCCTTGTGTCTTATATGTATTGGCCTTAGGAAAATTAGGAGGCTATGATTTAAATTTTTCTTCGGACATAGATATTATCTTTACATATTTTACGCCACACCATTGGCAAGATACGCGCAAAGAATGGGATGCTAATCAATATTTCTCAAAACTGATACAAACCGTGGTAAAAGTATTGAGCGAAGTCACTGCAGAGGGTTTTGTTTTTAGAGTGGACTTACGCTTGCGGCCTTTTGGACAAAGTGGTCCCGTAGTGATGTCTTATTCGGCGATGGAACAATATTATCAACAACATGGACGTGAATGGGAGCGTTATGCATTGATAAAAGCGCGTCTAATGAATGAGGGTGTTGCGGAGGAAAAAGAAGCGCTGCAATCTTTATTACATCGGTTTAGTTATAGACGTTATGTAGATTACTCCGTCATAGAAGCCTTACGAGAACTAAAAAGTTTAATGGATAAGCAAGTTGTAGAAACGGCAGCCGTAGATGATATTAAGCTGGGGCGTGGCGGTTTACGCGAAATAGAATTTATAATTCAAACCTTTCAGTTACTTAAGGGAGGAAAAGATCAGCGGTTACAAACCTCCAATCTTTATACCGCACTCAATTTTATTGGCAATGAAGGTTGGCTTGCAACAACGCAAACAGAACAATTGCGTCTAGATTATGATGTATTGCGTACAATGGAAGACAGCGGGCAAATGATAGCGGATAGACAAACACAATCATACCCTAATAATGAATTGGATAAAGCCCGCATTGCTTTTGTGATGGGTTATGATCATTGGGATGAATTGTTGGCTGCACTCAAACCATTGCGATTACGGGTAAGTCAACAATTCGATGCTTTGTTTTTAACACGGAAACAGCGACAACCACAAGCATTAGCGGATAACGATCGCTTTTTTAAGCTGTGGAGTCTACAAGGTTATGAAGGCAAAATAGAAGCAACGGACTTAGACGCCGTAGTGGCAACTATTACTAGTTTTCGCAATAGCCATGCGTTTATTCATTTATCTAAAGAGGCACATACACGGTTAGATCGCTTAATGCCACTGGTTCTAGCCGTGGTACTGGAAGCGGTTACACCGAATAACTATTTGCAACGATTTTTGAAGGTTATATCCGCTGTAGTCAGGCGCAGCACGTATTTATCTTTGTTGATAGAGAACAGCGCCGCCTTATTTCATCTCATTCAGTGTTGCGGCCAAAGCGCGTGGATGAGTGAACAATTAGCACATTACCCCATTTTACTCGACAGTTTATTAGACCAGCGTTTATCTTTATTATCGTTAGATAAAATGGGATTGGAGAGCAGACTAGAACAAGCTTTATTGGCGATCCCTGAAGACGATACTGAGACACAATTGGAAATTTTGCGGCAAATTAAAAATGAGCATACGCTGCAAGCCGCCATGGCTTATTTAACGACACAAACAGATGATGAAGTTTTGGCGTTGCGCTTAAGCCATGCTGCTGAAGCCTTTTTGAATGTAGTGGCACGTTTAGCTTGGCGATGGGTTAGGTTAAAGTATGCATTGAGTGAAGACGAGATACCGCCTTGGGCCATTATTGCCTATGGTACTTTAGGTGGTAAAGAAATGGGTTTTCAGTCTGATTTAGATTTGGTGTTTTTATATGATAATGGTGCAAAGCAGGGATTGGATGCCACTACACAACAACACTGTGCCGAATACGCTTATCAATGGGCACGGCGAGTAACTTATAGTCTAGAGTTAAAAACCTATAATGGTCATTTATACAAAGTAGATACGGAGCTGCGTCCTTCGGGACAAGCGGGCTTATTGGTTAGCGATATTGCTCATTTTAAGAGCTATCAAATCGATCAAGCCTGGCTATGGGAGCATCAAGCTTTATTACGTGCTCGTGCTGTAGCGGGTAGTGCTAAGATGGTGGCACAATTTGATAGCATTCGCCATGAGGCTTTGGCGCAGGATCGCGATGTAGAGATGCTGCGACGCGAGATAGCGGACATGCGACTACGCGTGCAAAGTCACAGCACAGCGCTTTCTGTAGCGCAGTTTGATGTGAAACAGAGCCGTGGTGGTCTAATGGATGTAGAATTTATGATACAATTTCTGAGCTTGTGCGCTTTGACGGCGGCGGTAGTCGAACCTCTATCTTGGAGCAGTCATCGTCAGTGGTTGCATTGGCTGGACAAGTTGGGCAAAATACAGGCGGAAACAGTACGGCAATTGCTCAGTATTGATCACTGCTATCGCCATCAACTCAATCAAGCGGCATTACAAAATGGTCCGCCATGGGTAGATAACCTATTATTAAGTGATGAACGTACTGTAGTACAACAGTTATGGCAAAAAACGCTCATAGCAGTTGATTTTTAGGCGAGAAGACTAGCTCTCGAGCCCCAGGAGTGACGTACTTCTGTCATATACTGGGGGCGAGATGGGCGAAGGAAACAAAGCCTAAGAATCAAATGCGAAGAGTTATTGGTAAGGAATGAAAAATGACAGAGTCAACAAAAAAGCACTATGATGTTTATGACAGCGATTTACCCTTGTGCTGCCCATTGCCGCGCTTGGCATTGTGGGATCAGCATCCCAGGGTTTATATTCCTATACGTCCTGGTGATGAAGCCGTTTGTCCTTATTGTGGCACAACCTTTACCCTTAAAGAAAAACAGTAAGAGAAACATATGAGCTACAACATGGATAGGTTATCACAACGCCATATTTACATTATTGCAATTTTGTTTAGTCTTTTACTTTCTTTCATTGGTTTTACCCAGTGGTTTACCCCTGATATCGGTGTGGATGGCGTTTTGTATTTGCGCTGTGCTGCAGCGTATAACCAGGGTGGTTTAAAAGCAGCGATGGCATTATATCAATGGCCATTCTATTCCATCATCATTGCCCATTTGCACCAACTAGGCCTTTCTTATATTACCGCTGCTCGCTTATTGGATGCGTTGTTGCAAGCGTGGATGGTTTATTTCTTTATACGCATTGTTTTTCATCTTAATCCCTCACCACGAATAGGATTGTGGGCATTGTTGTGCATAATCTGTTATAGCACCCTTAATGATGAACGTGGTTTGTTTCTGCGTGATTTCGGCTATTGGGCCTTTTATTTAACCTCTTTTTGGGCGGCGCTTGTTTTCTTAAAAACAGAGAAACAACGTTATCTGTGGTTATTTGGTCTGAATATGCTGGTAGCAGCGTTGTTTCGCATAGAAGGTGTGGTTATTGCACTCAGTAGCATCGTTCTTTTTTTCTTTATGCCAGGATGGTCCTTTTATGCACGTTGTCGTAATAGCCTTCTCATGGCATGGCCTTTTTTGCTGGGAGCAGTGTTGTTCCTACTGATAGGCGCTCATAATTTATACGGCGGTGGCCGTTTACAAGACATTTACGGTTATATTACACATGGCGTTGCTACAGTGCTGCAAAATAAGGAACAAACCATCGACCTTATGGATAAAGCTTTGAAGCCTTATTATATTTTTATACGTACAAATCAAATGTATATTGGTATGCTTATTGGCTTTTTTATCTATAAAATCGTGGCCAATATTGGGGTGATTTACAGTGGTTTCGCAATATATGGCTGGACAAAGAAAGCTTTGGTCTTAGATAGACGTGAAAAAATATTGTGGTATGGGTTGATTATTATCCAAGTATTTATACTCTTTGTTTTTCTAATGAACCATCTGTTCTTAACCAGCCGTTATGTTTTAGCTTTGTGTTTACTGATGTTGCTGTGGACGCCATTTGGTATAGAGCAGCTCTATCAAAAAGCACTTCTTTGTACGCGCAAATGGCGTGTAGGGTTTGCGGTAGCACTGAGCTGTTTGTTCATCTTCACTCTGTTGAACAGTTTTGTGCATATAGGGCCGTCCAAACGGCATATATTTAATGCTACAAAATGGTTACAACAGCACACTACTGTAAATGACCGTATTACCGTGAATGATACGATCGTGCTCTATCAAGTGAAGGGCGCAATCTCGACTTGGGATGAAGATATATTGACTCCAACTCAAGAAAGCAATTGCCAGTTTTCAGTCTATCGTTATGTGGCTGTTAAATTTCGTCATGAAGATCCACTAACACATTGTAACAATTTAATATTGCTGCAATCCTACCATAATGAAAAAGACGGTGTGGCTAATATTTATGAAGTAAAGCGTTAAACGATGTAACTACCTGCCTCGCTCTCTCGGGGCTTTCCGCGCCCTTTCGGTCGCGGAAAGAAAAAATATACTCTAATCTATTCAATATCCGTTTTTCTTACTACAAGGCGAGATTAGTTATTAAACAACTTCACAACGCACCTGTCCCTTCGCCAAACGCACGTCGATTTTATCGCCTTTTGCCAATTGTTTAGCATCGCTTATAATATGTTGTTCTTTTAATACTAAAGCATAGCCGCGATCTAGTGTGGCCAAAGGACTAATGGCGTGCAAGGCTTGGCTTTGCGCAATGAGTTTTTTCTGTTTTTCATTCAATAGGGCAATAAACGCACCATTCAAACGAGCCGTTAATTTCTCTTTTTGTTGTTGCCATTGTAATAATTTATGCAAAGGCGCGTGTTGATGCAATCTATGCCACAAGACCTTCAGCGCATCTTGTTTTCTTTGCAAGGCTTGCAAACTGCCTTGGTACAACCGATATTGCACGTGATCTAAACGTTGTTGATACTGTATCAATACATTGCGCGGTTCTGCTAAGCGTTTTTGTTGCCACAGCAAATGCTTTTTGGCCATTTGTAATAGGGAGTGCATTGTGGCGTGCAATGTTTTAGTCTGTTTTTGCAATTGTAAGCGCAATTCATTTTGATCGGGACTACAATATTCCGCAGCAGCAGTAGGGGTGGGAGCGCGTAAATCGGCGGCAAAGTCGCATAGGGTAAAATCAATTTCATGTCCTACGGCACTCACAATCGGAATAGTGGCAGCAAAAACGGCGCGCACTACTTTTTCATCGTTAAATGCCCATAAGTCTTCTAATGAGCCACCACCCCGGCCGATGATCAAGACATCGCATTCAAGGCGCGTTTCTGCCATCGCCAATGCATGACAGATTTGTGGCGGTGCGCCTTCACCTTGTACCAAGCACGGATAAATAATTACTCTAGCGCTGGGATAGCGGCGATTTAAAGTGGTGATGATGTCGCGAATGGCGGCACCATGTGGTGAAGTGATAACGCCTATGGTGCGTGGAAAACGGGGCAAGCTTTTTTTATGTAGGTTATCAAATAACCCTTCTTGCGATAATTTTAAACGTAAGATTTCAAAGGCACGCTGCAAAGCACCGTGACCGGCTTCCTCTATATAAGATACTATTAACTGATAATCGCCGCGTTCTTCGTATAAACTGACTTCGGCGCGCACTAAGACTTGCATGCCATTTTTAGGAGTGAAGGTGGCTAAGCCATTTTGATTTTTAAACATAGCGGCACGAACTTGAGCGCGATCGTCTTTTAGAGAAAAATACCAATGGCCTGAGGCCGCGCGTATAAAATTAGAAATTTCTGCTTCGACCCAAACGCGGCTGAAGCTAAGGCTCAATGCCTGGCGTGCTTTGGCATTTAAAGCGCTGACGCTCAGTATTTCGCGTGCATCAGATCCTTGTAGCGGAGTAGACATAATTTTCTCATTATCCGTGCCCTTTCGGTTGCGGCTCGGTATTACCCGCGCCCTTTCGGTTGCGGCTCGGTATTACCCGCGCCCTTTCGGTCGCGGCTCGGTATTACCCGCTCCCTAACGGTCGTGGCCCGGTTCTTCTTCTTCGCCGCAAATTTTAAGCTTATTGGCTTTAGCAAAGTTTAAGATCGATTCATAGAGTTCGGGGTGGGTTTCTTTCATGGTTTTGTCTAGCATCACGCATTTGTTGCCGTCTTTCATCGCAGGACGCAACAATGGGGAATAGACGATACGGTGTTTGACGAATTTGGATAAGCCGCCACTCATGCGTTCAGCCCAATCGCTGGGTCTGAAGGTTTCACCGCTTTCGGTGATACCCTCTATGATAATTTTTTTATCGTCATCGTCTGCCATACAGTTCATTATACCCTTTTATTGACTGTGGCCTAAAGTTTAGTGTATTGTGGCCGTTTAGTGATAGAGTGTAACATAACTTAAGGCACACAAACATGCATCCTGAACCGGGTCACGAAACAGAACAGCCTAAACCTAGGCGCGGTATTTATCTTTTGCCCAATTTACTAACAACAGCCAGCCTCTTTGCAGGCTTTTATAGCATCATAAACGGTATGCAAGGCCATTTTCATAGGGCAGCAATAGCCATTTTTATAGCCATGATTTTAGATGGCTTAGATGGCCGTGTGGCGCGATTAACCAATACCCAAACGGCTTTTGGCGTTGAATTTGATAGTTTAGCGGATTTAGTTTCCTTCGGCTTAGCGCCTGCCATAGTGTCTTATAGCTGGTGTTTACATAGTTTAGGCAATTTTGGCTGGTTGGCTTCTTTTTGGTATGTAGCGGCAACGGCACTGCGTCTGGCCCGTTTTAATACACAAGTGATGTATGTCGATAAACGCTATTTTCAAGGTATACCTTGTCCTGCGGCTGCAGCGGTGGTTGCGGGTGCTATAGGCCTCAGCTCTTATTACCAGCCTTTCCCTTTGATGCTCTTGGCCATAATCATGGGAGTCCTTTTAATGGCCTTGGGCGTGCTGATGGTCAGTAATATACGCTACTATAGCTTTAAGGAAAGTCCCTTCAAGGACCGTGTTCCTTTTGTGACCATTATTGCTGCGGTATTGATCTTCGTAGGTATCGCCATAGCCCCTATGTTGCTACTATTTTTAGCCTTCCTGGTCTATGCCATATCGGGTCCAGTATTAACCTTAAAGAGTTTGCGTGAAAAACGCTCGCAGCGTCAGCGAGGGGATTAAATAATATAAGGAACTCATAGCCACGATTTTCGGAGCCGCAATTTTCCGAGCCGCGACCGTTAGGGAGCGGAAAGTTTTGATAAGCGTAAAGTCCCGAGGAATGGATGGGAATAGTCGATACATTAATAATAGTGATAAACATCATGAAACCACATTTAGATCCAACACTACACCATAAAACCCAAAATAAAAGAGGTTTCATGCATCCACTCACCAAAATCGCTCAGGACTTTATTCTTTTTTCGCAGCAAGAGTCACCGACTATAGATATGGGCTGTGCCTATGGCAATACTGTCATTGCAGCTTTAGATGCGGGCGCGAAAGAAATAATAGCATGTGACATGGAACAAGCTCATTTAGACATGCTAGCCGAGCAACTCGATGCATCTCAAAGACAAAAGGTAACGTTAAAACAAGGTGTGTTACCACATGGCTTTGATTTTGCTCCCGAATCTATTGCGGGTATACACGCTTCTCTAGTACTACCGTATCTATCTGTGCAAGAATTAGATGAATGTCTAGACAAATTTTATCGCTGGTTAAAGCCAGGGGGTAAATTATTTATTTTAGGTTATAGCATTTTTATTAAAGAATTCGTCAATCCTTATTTTGAAGCCGAATATAAAAAGCGTTGTGCAGAAGGGCCTAAATGGCCTGGGTTACTAGAAGATTTCAGTCAGTATTCCTATACGGATGGTGTGCGTAATGAGCTGGATGTCGCTACTTTGCCTGCCGCATTACATTTTTTTGACATAGATATTTTTGTACCTGCATTGCAGCAATTGGGTTTTGTCATAGAGTTTGCGGAATACTTAGATGGCCCTAGCAATGGTGCTCTAGCAGACACTTGGCACGATGGTAGAGAATTGGTAGGAATTGTGGCTAGAAGGCCATCTTAATTATGGAAAAGAAATGGTAGATTTAATAAGCAACACTGAGTCTTCTACAATAGAAAATAGATTATCACAAACTCGGGCTAGCTTATTATCTTTTTTGGATTCATTAGAGATTGAATACCAGACCATTGAACATCCGCCGATCTTCACGACAGCCGATGGAGCAAAGATCCATAACCCAATTCCGGGGGCGCATATTGATACAAAGAATTTATTTCTAAAAGATGATCGCCAATGTTACTGGTTAATTTCGGCATTAGAAGAAACCCAAATTGATCTACGTGCATTGTCAAAACAGTTGCCCGCTAAGAATTTACGTTTTGCTAAACCAGAATTATTGAGACAATACTTAAATGTTGAGCCAGGCTCGGTAACATGGTTTGCATTATTCAATGATAAAGAGAATAAGGTAAAAGCTATTTTGGATAAAGCACTCTTTAAGTATTCGCTAGTTGGTTTTCATCCTTTGGTTAATACGGCAACCACAGTGGTTCAGCCTACAGATCTAATTCGGTTTGCACAGGCACTTAATCACGAGTATTTGCTTTATGATTTTTCAAAATGAATTGATTATCGGGGTGATAGGATTTGAACCTACGGCCCCTGCCTCCCGAAGGCAGTGCTCTACCAAACTGAGCTACACCCCGCTCGATAAAATTATACTGGAAATTGCGTTTTAGTTACAACGAGATACGGTAAAATCGGCTAGAGCGAGTAGGGCTGATTTGCAAGGTGAATCCGGCAATTCTTCTAAAGCGTTGCAGGCCAAAGCAACTTCTGCATGCGCGCGTTGTTGCGTATATTCTATGGCTTTATTACGCGCTAAGGCTTGTAGTATTTCAGGCAAAAGAGCGCTGCCATCGGATTCTATGGCTTGATGAATCAAGGCTTTTTCGGCTTCATTACCTACAGCCAGCGTGTAGATCAAGGGTAGGGTAGGTTTGCCTTCAGCCAGATCGTCACCTATGTTTTTACCCATTTTGTTGACATCGCCTTGATAATCCAGCGCATCATCTACCAATTGAAAGGCTAAACCCAAATGATGGCCGAAAGCCGCCATCTGTTGTTCTATTTCTGCAGGCTGATTGCTGATAACGGCGGCTAATTGGGTTGCTGCAGAGAATAATTTAGCGGTTTTGGCGGAAATAACGTCAAAATAACGTGCTTCACTGGTAGCGGTATCGTGTCTATTAATCAGCTGTAATACCTCGCCCTTGGCTATAGTATTGGAAGCGGTAGACAGGATGGAGATAACTCTTAAGCTATTTACTTCGGCCATGAGCTGGAAAGCGCGTGAAAATAAAAAGTCGCCCACAAGTACACTTGCCTCGTTGCCCCAAATGCTATTGGCAGTGCTTTGACCACGGCGCAGGGAGGAATCGTCTACCACGTCGTCATGTAATAATGTTGCGGTGTGGATGAATTCGATGATGGCCGCTAGGAGTATATGGCTATCGCCTTGATAATTAAGGGCTTTTGCGGTTAATAACAACAACATAGGCCGTATGCGTTTACCGCCACTGGCGACTATGTGCTGACTTAGGGTGTCTATCAGGGGGATGTCTGCTGCTAATTTGGACAAGATCAAGCGGTTGACGCGTTCCATTTCGTCGCTAACATGGCTGCGTATGGCATCCAAGGACATAATAAACCCCTTAATAATATAATAGGGCCATAATACCATAAAAAAAATGCTGCTCATACCTTGCATATCAGCGAACAATGTCGTATTATGGGCGACTATTTTAGACCTATGTCTATACTCACAGCAGTTGGTTTTTAGGGTAGGCGCCGAGTCCTCGAGCAGCAAGAGTGACGTACTCCGTCATATATTAGTGCGAGATGGATGAAGGCAACACCCCTTAAAAATAAAATGCGAAGAGTATATTTTCGCCAAATTTTGGAGTATGTAACAATGTATGCGGTTATTATTACGGGTGGCAAGCAATATCCAGTCACCAAAGATCAAGTGCTTTCTGTTGAAAAATTGCCCATAGCAGAAGGGGGCGCAGTCGAATTTAATGAAGTTCTGTTGGTCAATACCGGTCAAGAAGTAAAAGTGGGTACGCCTTTACTGAAGGGTAGCCGCGTTTTAGCCACCGTGGTCGAGCATGGCCGTGGCAAGAAAATAAACATTATTAAGTTTAAACGTCGTACGACCTACTTAAGAAGACAAGGTCATAGACAAAGTTACACTAAAGTAAAAATAACCGATATCGTTATTTAAGTTTGGAGATAAGAAATGGCACACAAAAAAGCAGGCGGTAGTACTCGTAACGGCCGCGATTCAAAACCCAAATACCTAGGTCTTAAAAAGACCGGTGGTCAGCAAGTTTTGGCAGGTAATATCTTGATTCGTCAACGCGGCACTAAATACCACGCTGGCTGGAACGTAGGTCTAGGCAAGGATTACACCTTGTATGCATTGGTAGAAGGTCACGTTAAATTTGAACGTCGCGGTTTGCTGCAACGTCAATACGTAGACGTTATTCCGCTAGCAAAAGAAGAAGCAGCAGCTTAGTTTCACGATAGGGCGGGTTTATACCGCCCTTTTTCATTGTCCTCATTTTTCTTGTATGATTCAACTATCTAGTTAAAACCCAGCATAAACAGCCGCGCCCGTGTTAAGAACAGACTAATCACTACGTTGCTACAAATCCTCCTGAATTTTATCGTAGATTTCCTCTCTGTGCACCGTAATATTTTCTGGCGCCTCGATGCCCAATTTTACCTGATGGCCTATATCTAATACGCGAATAATAATATCATCGCCTATGATGATATTTTCCCCTATACGTCGTGTTAAAACTAACATTTTGCTTCTCCTTTTCTTGCGGAACCACTCAATAAAAAAAGATAAAAACATGATCTTCTCCTGATTGAGAATAAAAAATTTTTAAAAAATAAACTTCATGCTGCAAATAAATGCAAAAATTTTTAAGGCGGGCCATGCCCACCACATACGACGCACAATGCGCGTCTAAAAAAGCCCCACACTTGTTTCTCCTAGACTGATTATAAATTATGGATCTAGGCGCAGGAGCAAGTGCTTCTGCGCCTAGAAATTAACAGTCAAAGAGCAGAGCCTTTAAAAACACGATTATCCCGCCTTTTATGCCCTTCTAAGATTAAAAAGCGCGGCTTTTCAGGCCAAGTGAAGGGTAAAATGCAGGGATAGTACACAGAATGCACCGTTTTATGGTGGGCAAAAGAGAAACGCGGCTGTAAAGAGCGGCGTGGATCGGATATAATCATTTTAACTCGGTTCCTTATTTAGCTAAGGTCTGAGCCAGCCCTTTTGGCGTGTTCGAGCATGCCAGAGGGGCGACTAAAACATCATGCAACTTTGAGTCGTACGAATTTTCAGCGCGGACTCAAGGTTGCCCCTTGTGTGCGAAGTTTTTTACAACCCCACAAACACATCATAGCAAATAAAAAGATAAAGTAAAAGCTTTTAAGAATTTTTTTATTTTTTTAATATCGGTATCTGTGAAATAATTTCTGGTAGTATGGAGCTACCCGTCGTCATTGCTGTACAGCAATGACGGAGTTCGGCGCAATTGAACACGGTTAGAGTGCTCAATAAGAATTATATTTTATCCTCAATCTCTCTTATGCCAATCACAACCCACTAGATGATCGTTCACCATGCCTGTAGCCTGCATAAAAGCATATACGGTAGTAGGGCCTAAAAATTGAAAACCCGCTTTTTTTAAATTGAGCGCTAATGTTTCGGCAAGGGGTGTGTGCACGGGAATTTCTTCAATACGCTGCCACTGATTGCGCTGCGGTTTTCCCTCTACGTGTGACCATAACCATTCTGCAAAAGGTGTTTGTTGCTTTAACTGCAGATAAGCGCGTGCATTGTTGATGGTGGCTAAGATCTTACGTTGATTACGTATAATGCCGCTATCGGCCAATAAGGATTGAATTTTAGCTTCATCGTAAGCGGCGATCTTATCCGCCGCAAAACCATCGAAGGCGGCGCGAAAGGCTTCACGCTTATGTAAAATGGTACGCCAGCTCAAACCCGCTTGAAAGCTTTCTAAAATCAAGAATTCAAATAAAAGATGTTCATCGTATAAAGGACGACCCCATTCCTCGTCGTGATACCGTATGTATAAAGGATCGTCACCACACCAGGGACAACGTGAAGGGATAGATAGATTTTGATGATTCATAAAGTTCTTTCCTTTTGCTTAAAATGACTGACCGGTATTCAGGATAAATACCATATATACTTATTTGCCTTTTAATTTTTTAGAGGTTTATGTGCAGGTAGGAAATTGCTCGTTGTGACGACTTTCTTGCCTGTTTTATCTTCAAGTTCTATGCGCGCGTTTTTAGCAATATTGCCGCCTGTTCTTCCCGCTTTCTTGTTTTCTTCTAAACCTGTTGCGTTTATCGTTTCCGCAATCTGTCTTGTAGATAGTTCTGCTAGTGCAGTGAAAATCAATTCTGCTTCACTCATGTGATCGCGTAGATTTTCCGATTTCAAACCTTTTGATTTCTTATGATCTTTGATGCTAATGCCTGTCCATTCTTGATGAATGACATTAGTAAGAATGGCAAATTCGGTGGGTTGTTGTACACCATGATCTTTCCAGTAGTCAGTAAGCTTGTTGCGGGTTTCTTGTCCCATCATCCGCTGCTGAATCCATTTTTCGCTGTATCCATGTTGTTGCCATGTTTCTCTAGCTCTATCCAATGATTTTGAAGGGTCAGCCATTTCTTGTATGCGTTCATAGCCGACTTTGGCCAGCCAAAGCTTAATAGGTTCAGCCTTAGGGCTGGGGATAGATTGAACAAGTCGAAGTAGGGCTTCTGCATTAGCGACATCAGTGAGTCGGGATTTACCGTCTTCTGCAATCATTTTTAACTGGTGACAGTTTGTCACCAGTTCGCTACCTTCCTTTTTTAGCCGCTCTTTTAACTTATTCCAATATTTTCTGGCTGTTTGGTAATCCGTTTGAGCAGTTAAAATTTGCACAATATCAATCACCGAAAAAAACCATGTTTCCATTTCTTCATTATATATTCGTCGAATTTGATATTCTTCAAAAATAGCTAGGTCATTCTTCATCCAATCTTTCCTTTAACCTGGTTTTAGACCCTACAGATAATACATTTTTAATTTATCATAGATTGCATTTTATAGTGTTTGTATAAACAAAGCAAATATGAGGAGCGTTGCTAAACTACGTTTTTTCTGGGCTTTTGGTATCGTAGATGGGATGGTGGCTATGGGTGGACTCGAACCACCGACCTCAGCATTATGAGTGCCGCGCTCTAACCGGCTGAGCTACATAGCCATTAAGAAGGGCAGATTGTTGCCGATTTTGGGGTGTTTGTCAATAGGTTCTATTATTAAAGAGCTGGCCTTTGTATTACAAAGGCCAGCAGGATATGTGATTTGTATTAGATACTTCACTAGTTTTTCCCGAACTTTTGTGCAAAAGCCGCTCCAAGTACTGCTTGCAAGTTAGGAGGTTGACCATCGGGTGATGGTGAATTACTTTTTTGTTTCCCTTTTTCTGGTATTTTATAAGCAGCTATTATTTCTACTATCTGGCGGGGAGCTTGACTTATTTGAGTCATTTGGTCAGTAAATTTAAGTTTAGCGAGCTGTTCTTTCTCTTCCCCAGTCAAATGAGCTAAAGGTTTTTCTTCCTTATTTTCATAGAGGCCAAAAGATCCATCATGATGTTTTACCAGAATAGGATTTTTTAACATCATAGTAATCTGATCTTTGCTATCTTCCCACGAATCTAAATCTGCTATTACATTTTGTATAGTCTGATCTGCGTTTAGTGAAATCAAACTTAATTTGCAATCTAACAGTCTTGCCTTTAAGGAAACATCTCCCTTTATACTTTGAAATAAGGCACTGTGGTTTTGTGATCCCGAAGGTGCAAGGCTCGGAGGAGCGCTAGGAGGAGGAGGGGGCGCAAGGCTCGGAGGAGCGCTAGGAGGAGGAGGGGGCGCAAGGCTCGGAGGAGCGCTAGGAGGAGGAGGGGATGCAAGGCTCGGAGCAGCGCTAGGGGGAGGGGGTATAAGGCTCGGAGCAGCGCTAGGAGGAGGAGGAGGGGGTATAAGGCTCGGAGCAGCGCTAGGAGGAGGAGGAGGGAGTATAAGGCTCGGAGCAGCGTTAGGCGGAGGAAGGAAAGATAAAGGCGATAGAGGTAAGCTGCTGGATGGAGACGAGCTACTAGGCATCGCGCTGCTGGACGGAGAAGAGCTGCTAGGCATCGCGCTGCTCGACGGAGAAGAGCTGCTAGGCATCGCGCTGCTGGACGAAGAAGAGCTGCTAGGCATCGTGCTGATAGACGAAGAAAAGCTGCTAGGTATCGTGCTGCTGGACGAAGAAGAGCTGCTAGGCATCGTGCTGCTGGACGAAGAAGAGCTGCTAGGCATCGCGCCGCTGGACGAAGAAGAACTGCTTGATGAAGTTGGACTGATTCTATCTGATTGAATCGTTGAAGGGCGCCGAGATATGAACATGCTGTTTCTACTTGATGGAGCTATTGAAGATCTACGTGATACTGAATAGGGCTCTGATCTAGGCATTTGTTTAAGCATTCTCTCTATAGCCAAACATTTCTTTTCTATTTCTGCTTGAAAATTTTGATCTGGGTAGACAGGTCCAGACAATACACCTGAATCTACTTCAGACGGTTGTTTTGCTTGAGAGTAAAAACGAATTGTATTCAGGATCCATTGTAACTGTTCACGAAAGCTTTTTTGCTTGTCTGTATCATCATTTATGACCATAAGTAAATTCTCTTCATTAAGCCACATATCTAATGAATTGATTTTGTTGGTAAAAGAATCCTTTTCTATTCCTGTTAATTTCTTGCCCTCAGAAGCATAAATACGCGGTAATATCCCACTGGTCCGGCTAAATCCACTTGCACTTTTTACCATTTTTTTATTAAGAGTCAGTAATGTTGGTAATAATTCCTGGCAGCTTTTTAGAGTTTCGTCACGCCATTTTTTGTATTCTTCAGGTATCTCAATTTTACCCTGGTCATTTTTAAAAACGGCAATAATATTCTGTTGCCGCTCAGTAATCAATTGGTTTAAAGCAGTTGAAACAGCTAAAGTAATATTGGCATCATCTGTTTCTTTCTTGAATTTTCTTAAGCAAAGAATAAGATCTAGTTTAATAATACCATATAAGCCATAGGGAGTAGGGGTCGCGTTAGCTGTGAAAGCATTGAAGGCTACATTCTTGTTTAGCTGCGCTTCCTTTTCGACTCCATACAAATTCCGTATTAGTTCTATAAAGGGGAATAAGTCATTACTGCCTTCTTGAAGCTTTAAGACTCTAACATTAACTTGATATTGTTCTTCTAAATCGTTTAGTACGGGCGTAAGGAAGTTCTTTATGGCGGGTTCAAGGTCTGCAATCGCAAGAAAGTTGCGTAACGCGGTTAACAGATTTGGGTTAATTACGCCATAATCAGTATATGGAGCAGCCATCTCTTTTAGTAGATGGTTCTTAAAGTATGCGCTAGATTCGCTGCTAGGGTACACTGTTTCACCTACAGTTTCATCTTTAGGAAGCATAGAGTTTATTATTACCCCTAGATTTTCCAAATGAGCTTTCAACTGATTTACATTTGCAAAGTCTATTCGACTAGAGCCCAATAATGCATTAATTTGTTCTTTTTGCTTTGTTTCTAAGGGGTTAAGCACTTCCTTTTCAATAAGTGGTGCAAATGTGCTACCTGTAGTAACTGATAACTCTATGAGCCATTCCAATACTTTTCTTAGATTATTAATAGCACATAATCGGACTATTCTGTTGTCATCCAGTAATGGTTCATTCGACAAACTATGTAAGCTGGGCATAAAATCTTGATATGCCTTAGTTGCTGCACTTTTCTGCGCTTGATTGCCAGCCTTTTCGCAATAATCAAGATAAGTCGTTCCCGTCAATGGTCGCAGTAATTTTATTATGATACCAAATTTAATTATTAACTTTTGTTCTTCTGCTTCCTTTATTTCAGAAGCAAGAGCTAGAGCAGCAAAAAGAATTGCTTCTTGTAAAGATTTTGCCGATGCTAAATCAATTGGTATTATTCTATTAATTTCTCTACAACAAACGAGGACACTGGTAAGTTTATATTCATATGCAGCCTCTCCTGCTTTCTGTGAGGGAGCAAACTCTTTAACAGCGGTAGCATGGGCTTCAAATATATACGGATTTTGTGTGGAAATAACCGTGCTAAAAGTAACCTCTGGAGGGGATTCTTCTGATGCATTCGCTTTAAGCCTATATTGCTTTACACCTTTGCGCCATTCAGCAGGGGTAAAGTCTGGCGTATATACGCGAGTGGAAAGATGCTTCCCTAGTAGCGCTGCAAAATATTCGTTTGGCTTTCCATGATAAATTGCCGCATCTATTTCTTCTGCACTTATTACATAAATTGGATGTTCTCCTGGCGGAGAGTACAATTGTATACCTAATATTTTACCATCATCAGTGGATTGAATTGTTATGAAAGGTGTTAGCTCTTTAATTCCTTTAGTCTGTTCCGCTGGGATGTTAGTGAGAATTATTTCACCGTAGGTTTTGCCAGGTGTATTACCGTAACTAATGGGTATATTACTGGGTGGCACTCCGGTCCTATCTCCCTCTGCTTTAGGCGCAGTCCATACGGTACTGGGGAATACTATAGTTTCGCGCACGTCTTTTTTATCAGATTTACCTCGTTCTAGGCGATTTTCTACAAAACTGTAAACATCACCCTGCACAAGCGCGCCCTTACGTGTAATATGCCCGTTAGCTAAGAGGTACTCTAGTAACTTTTCGCTATCATCCAGAACTGCTTTTCTGCAATTCAAAATTTTCTTCGCCTGCTCCATACTTAACTCAGTTGGCAGAATTCCTCTATGTGGTTGTTTGCTATTTTTTTTAGGGAGTATATATTCTCCAGTCTTTTTATCTATATAAGCAAAATTTTGTTGTAGGCCATCATTATTTTTTGGTAAAGGTGATGCGAGTGCAAGGGTATATTCTACAATGGGCAGGTCATTTCCCCGAGCTAACAGATTACCTTGCTCGTAAACTAAATAATTACCACTACGCTCATCAATATAAATTCCGTCTGTGTACGAAGTATGGTCTGGGTCTACGATGTAGTTTCTAATGTCTTCTTTGTTATCCAGGACTGCTTTTTTACGGCCCAAAATTTCTGTCATTTGGTCTAAACTGAATTTAGTTGATAGTGTTCCTTTGTATCTAGTACCCGTTATTGTGGAAATTATATATTCCCCAGTAGTTTGGTTTAGATAAGCTGTGTTTTCTTTCAGGCTTTTGTCTTCTGATAGTGGTGTTCTTAATTCAAGCTCATACGGTATAGCGGGTAGGTCCCCCTCGCCTAACTTTATTCCTTCTTCGTAAATAACATAATGGCCAGTATTTTCATCAATATAAACTCCATTTTCTGGCGCTTTTTCTGGTAATTTTGATTGTAAACGAAGCTCATAGGATGGTAAATAAAGTTGATAGTTTCCATCATGCAGGGGTACACGATACTGAATATTATCTCTAAATATATCAAGTTTGGTGATGGGTAAGATGCCATTGAAACGGAACCAAAGAGAGTTGTCTTTGGGAGTAGGTTTTTCCGCAGTGGGTTCATAACGCTGAAGCCTAAACCCTGAGGCTACATTAACTTGTGAGTGCTTTTTGTTAAAACGATAGACGCCATATTCGTCTCCTAGCAAAAGAGCGACTCTAGGGTCCACATTAAAGATTGCTGCTAAAATACTTTTAGTTTCTGGAATGTTTGAGGAATCAACAATAGGATTACCGTTCTCATCTGTTAAAACGAAAAAATATTCCTCGGAAGAATCAATGAGTTGATCGGGGGAAATAATAGCAGCCATAACTTACCTCTCTTAAAAATTCAATTTAATTATTATCCTTGTGGAAGAGATCTTCTCCATAAGAGTTCCTTACCTTCAGCTATGGTCTTTTAATTGTTTTTCTGGCAACGATACTAGCACAAAAGTATAAGCGACGGAAGCATTATTTAAAGATAATTTTTAAACATTTCAATTTGGTATAAAAAAATACGTCAGGGAATTATTTGATTTTCAGAATAGAAACATACTCTGTTGAATAATACAATGTTGAAGTCAACAAGGTGTAAATTGTTTGCTTTGGGCTTTGTAGAATGCCAATTTAATTTAATTTGGATGCACAGTTGTTAGAAGGATAAGACGAGTAGAACTTTCGCAAACATGGTTATGCTATTATACATTCAATTGCAATATCTTTTCGCATCAAAATGGAATGCGCTTACTCTGGTGCAAGGGCTGGCTAGAGCTCCTCTTGTATTTAATTGCCGTAATCTGTACAATGAGCGACTTTCGTTATTATGTGCCTTTTTAGACCATTTTAATAACGATATCCTTGCCTTAAAGCACGGTGTTTTAAGGCTGTAAGCCCCACAACGGGGTATGCAACCATAAGGGGAACGCTTTTATGCGACATTATGAAATTGTTTTTTTAGTCAATCCTAACCAGAGCGAGCAAGTTCCGGGGATGATCGAACGCTACCGTGGTGTGATTACCCGCGACGGTGGTGTGGTACATCGCTTGGAAGATTGGGGGCGCCGTCAATTAGCCTATCAAATCAACAAGGTACACAAAGCGCATTATGTGTTAATGAACATAGAATGTACAGAAGCCGCCTTGGAAGAATTAACCCATACTTTTCGCTTCAACGATGCTATTTTGCGTAACCTAGTGATACGCAAGGATAAGGCCATAACAGAACCTTCTGTCATGATGGGGGGGGAATCCCACGCTGCCGCAGCACCCATGCCTGAACTTGATGAAAGCGAAAACCAATAGGAGACTAAAACATGAGAAGAATTCAAAAATCTGCTGTCAGCGCTATAGATTACAAAGAGCTGCACGTGTTACGCCGCTATATTACCGAAACTGGCAAAATAGTGCCTAGCCGTATTACGGGTGCTTCCGCTAAGTTTCAACGCAAATTAGCGTTGGCCATTAAGCGCGCGCGTTTCTTGGCATTAATGCCTTATACCGATCAACACGAATAACAGGGGTGCACAATGGAAATCATTTTGCTTGAAAAAGTACATAAATTAGGTAGTCTGGGCGATAAAGTGAAGGTACGTAGAGGTTACGGCCGTAATTTCTTGATCCCTTATGGCAAAGCAGTTAGAGCAACCGATAAAGCCTTGGCTGATTTCGAACAAAGGCGCGCTGAGTTTGAAGCCGCTGCCGCAAAAGCGTTGGTTCATGCCGAAGAGCGTTCTAAGTCTTTAGCTGAATTAGTGGTGACCATCGCTGCTCGTGCCAGTGAAGGTAAGCTATATGGCTCTTTGACTGAGCGTGATATTGCGCGCGCCATTTCCGATGCCGGTGTAGCGGTTAAGAAACAAGAAGTGCAGCTAGTCGATGGCGCAATACGTGCTGTAGGCGAATACGATATTCCATTACATTTACATGTAGATGTAACAGCAGCCGTGAAGGTTGTAGTGGTGGAAGAAAAGTAGTTGTTATCGTGGTCATCCTCAACTGCGACCTTGTTGAGGATGACAAAGTACTGAATATACTCACAGCAGTTGACTTTTAGGCGAGGCACCGAGGCCTCGAGCACCAGGAGTGACGTACTCTGTCATATACTAGTGCGAGATGGGCGAAGGTAACAAAGCCTAAGAATCAAATGCGAAGAGTATCAAAACATCCATAAAGAAGCACGCATAATCGGCGTAGCGACCATAATATTTATCAATTGTAAGCCTAACCACACTGGGATCGGGCTTAAATCAAGACCGCCAATTGGTGGTAGAAATCGTCGTACTAAATTCAACATGGGTGCCGTTAAAATGTATAGCACATCACTCAATGCATTGGGCGAGGGATTAACCCAACTCAGCACGGCTTGGGCAATGATAGCAATGCTGTACAGTTGCAACATAAATTGCAAAAGCTGACCGCAAGAAAAAATAAATATACTCAACAGCGGCAATGCTTCATCAATTTTAATCCAACTAAAAATATATACCTTAGCCATGACCAACAATAAACAGATTAAAAAAGCAGCGCTGTCGAAACCTTTCCAGACGCGAAAGACGTAGCGCACGAGTTTTATCACAGGATTCGTAATTTTACCTATCCATTGCGTGATGATATTACGCGGCGTTGCGCCCGAGAGTTGCAAACAAAAACGTAACAGAAATACGATGATAAGCAGTGTAAAAATAGTCTGGCATAAGAACAGTAAAGCCGCTTGTAATACCAACATCATAACTCCTATATATTATCATAATGAGTAGACAACACTTTTGCTTGTTTGCAAGCGCTTTCCATGGCGCGTGCGAACAAAGCTTTCAAATTACCTTGCTCGAAAACTTCTAAGGCTTTTTCAGTGCTGCCGCCGGGGGAGGCGACTTGTTTGCGTAATTTAGCCAATGGCTGCATCGTTTCTAAAGCAACGCGGCTTGCGCCTAGCACCGTTTGAATGCTGAAACTTTTGGCAAGATTTTCATCTAAACCTAAGGCCTCTGCTGCTTCTTGCATGGCTTCCATCACTAAAAAGATATACGCGGGGCCGCAACCTGATAAAGCAGTGATGGCATCCAAGGCACTTTCTTGATTGCACCAATGTACTATGCCTACAGCACGAAACAAGGATTCTGCCCATTCACGCTCTGCATGATCAGCATTTGCGTTGGCATATAAGCCAGTGGCCCCACAGCCAATTAATGCCGGTGTGTTGGGCATGCAGCGTACCATGGCCAAGGCATCGGTTTCTAAGAAACGGGCAATGGTGGCTAATTGTACGCCAGCGGCAACGGAAATAATGCAGGGCTTATGCTGTAGATGATCTTTTAAGGTCTGGCAAGCGACGCGAATTCCATTGGGTTTAACCGCCAATACAATAATGGCTGCGTTTTTAACGGCCAGAGCAGGGTCGGCTTCATGGCGTATGCCTAACTCAGTTGCCAGTGCCTGCGACTTGTCCGGATTTAAATCATGTGCGGTGATGCACTGACCAGGGTAATGAGCGCCGATCAAACCGCGTATTAAGGCAGTGGCCATGTTGCCAGTGCCTATAAAAGTAATATTCTTATGTTGCATTATACTCGCTCTCCAAAAATAGCAGTGCCTATGCGCACTATGGTTGCTCCTTCGGCTATAGCCGCCTCACAATCTTGGGACATGCCCATAGACAAAGTATCTACAGATAAACCCGCCTGTTGCAAGTCTAGCAGAAGACGCGCCAATTGCCTAAAGGGTTGGCGTTGTGCTTCAAAGTCTGTGCTGGGTTCGGGTAGAGTCATTAAGCCGCGCAAACGCAACTTGGGCAAAGTCATGACAAACTGGGCCAATGCTAACACTTCGTTAGGGGCAATACCGGCTTTGTTGCTGCTTCCTTCTAAATTAACTTGTATGCAAACGTTCAACGGTGGGGAATCAATGGGTCTGGCTTTATTTAGGCGTTGTGCAATAGTAGCACTGCTGAGTGCATGCACCCAAGAAAAATGTTCAGCTATGGGAACGCACTTGTTACTTTGTATAGCGCCTATAAAATGCCATTCTAAATGTGGCAGGGCCTCTATTTTAGGCAGCGCTTCTTGCACATAATTTTCACCAAAAGCATGCAAACCTGCGGCTGCAGCCCCTTTTATTTTTTCTACAGATTGTTTTTTACTTACGGCCAATAGCGTGATAGTCTCTGCCAGTTTAGAAAATTTTTTCTCTGCAGCTTGGATGCGTTGTTGTACGATTTTTACATTTGCAGCGATGTCATTCATACGATTACTATCACTATTTTAAAGGAGGTACAATCATGCATGTAAACGAACTATTAGCGCTTTGTATAGAGCACAACGCATCCGATCTACATTTATCCGCTGGCTTAGCGCCATTGCTGCGCGTGGAGGGTGAATTAAAAACGCTAGACCATCCGCCGTTATCCACACAGGAACTAAACCAATTGTTAGAGGATATCATGAATGAAGAACAACGTACATCTTTTACCAAAGATTTGGAAATAGATTTTTCATTTTCTATAGCTGCATTGGCGCGATTTAGGGTCAATGTGTTTCAGCAGCAACGTGGTCCGGCGGCGGTATTTCGCGTTATTCCAACGACGATACTGTCTTTGCAACAATTAGGCTTGCCCGCGATTCTAAGCACCTTGGCCGATAAACCCAGTGGCTTGGTGTTAGTGACCGGTCCCACAGGCTCTGGTAAAACAACCACCTTGGCAGCAATTATTGATCATATTAATGAACAGCGTTACCAGCATATTCTGACCATAGAAGATCCAATTGAATTTGTGCATCACAGCAAAAGATCTTTAATCAATCAACGCGAAGTCGGTAGGGATACGCGTGGATTTAACGAAGCGCTGCGTTCTGCCTTGCGTGAAGATCCGGATATTATTTTAGTGGGTGAATTGCGCGATTTGGAAACCATGCGCTTAGCCATGACAGCCGCCGAAACAGGTCATTTGGTATTGGCTACTTTACACACGAATTCGGCTACCAAAGCGATAAATCGTATCATCGATGTTTTTCCTGCGGCAGAAAAAGCAATGATACGCACGATGTTGTCTGAATCTTTAAATGCGGTAATCGCGCAAAGCTTATTAAAAAAAGAAGGGGGTGGGCGCGTGGCTGCATTGGAAATCATGATGTGCAATGCGGCGTTGAAACATATGATTCGCGAGGATAAGATCGCGCAGATGGTATCGGTATTACAAACCGGGCGCGAGGAAGGAATGTTTACCTTAGATCAACATTTAGCTGAATTGGTGCAAAACCAAGTCGTAGCAGCAGAAACCGCGCGCAGTTATGCGATGGATAAGAGTAAGTTTGTGTGAATTTCTAATACAGATTAGAGTAGATGTATCATAACTATTGATCCCTCAGAAAGCACCACAAAACGTAATGGGGGCTTTTGTTGAGAAATATATGAGTAGTCACCAAAAATTACACAGCTAGTTACAATTACCAAAACTTTTAGTTTTAGACTCAACGGGGTTTTCGACAGAAATATTCATTTGTGATATATATGGACGTTCTGTTTTAAAATGCGCTGTATTTGTTCCTAAAGCACTGGGTGGAATTATATTAGATGCAGCAGATTCGTTCCATAAATTTCGGCGGTTTTGCATAGGAGGCTTTCCTAACTGCGGCATCTTTGACAAAGCGTTCAAAAAGGTACGGAAAAGGTCATCACCTGATAAAACTTCACCGCTCTGCAAAAAATACATTGGATTTTGTTTTTTGTTCAACCAATAGTCATTGCCATACGAAAAGCCAAGCTGTGTTTTAGGTGGTATATCCTTGGTTGTAACTAGTAAAATAGCAGGGGTGTTAGAATCTGTATCAAATGCATAAACAAGCTTTAAGTTTTCATAAGCTAAAGGTAATCTAAGCGACTCTAAATCTTCATAAGCTAACGTAGGTGATTTTAATTCAATTATCTCCCCTTTGAGCGGCTTGGCGTAATGCTAAATTATTGTCTTTTGCATAGACAAAATCAGTTTTTATAGATGATGGGGATGCTGCCATCTTGCTTTCCTATAATAATTTTTATTACTAAGTAATTGTTTGCATTCTTTTTTTAAGAACAGTAACTTTTAGGATATTGGTTACGTGAAGCAAAGGAAATTGACTCTACTGGTTGCAGGATAAAGTAGTCTAAAAAATAAAGCAAGAGAATCTATAACATTTTGTGGTGGTTGTGTCTTGTTATCAGAATGAAACTCATAGGAACAATAACTGCGTGATAACAACCAGTATTATTGTTCAATAACTTAGCTGAGTTGTTTTCGTAGATGGCTGGTGCTCATCTTGAATACAAGCAAAAACCTAATCATTTTACATACATTTATCAATAAACGGCCTGCAAGGATATTTAAGATGGGCGGCTTTTGATCCGCCCCTACACTAGATTTGAGCTGCGAGGGATAAAGTGAGAATAAAATCTGCACAAGGCGTTCATAAAAGGGGCGGAAAAAGGGATTAAATGAAAGAATATGAAAAATATCGTAAAGAAGAGGAAGAAAAGTGTTGACAATGTTTAGGAAAGGAGTAGAATGCACAGCTCGACGCCGATGAGGCGAGTCTTTAAAAAGAAGCTAAGCAAATTGTGTGGGCGCTCT
>JAJXVU010000046.1 GCA_021781965.1 Pseudomonadota bacterium | reverse complement strand
CAATCTGCGATCTGGCCTTTTCATCGTTGGCTAACCAGTTCATTGAATGCGCCTACACCCGTTTCTGCAATCATGCATGCTGGTTTAGTCAATGGCGGCGGTTTTTTATTAGTGCGATTTGCGCCACTTTATTATAAATTGCCGAATATGCTTACCATAATTTTTAGTATTGGCCTTATTAGCGCCTTATTGGGCACGCTTTGGAAGTTGATGCAAAGTGACATTAAACGCATGCTGGCTTGTTCTACAATGGGTCAGATGGGTTTCATGATTGTACAATGTGGTCTTGGTCTTTTTCCTGCCGCCATAGCGCATTTATGTACCCATGGTTTATTTAAGGCGTATCTCTTTTTGTCTTCGGGCTCTGCCGCCCAAGAAAAAAGGCTCGATTTAGGATATCCGCCACGATTACCCGTCTTTTTCCTTGCGCTTTTATGTGGATTTGTGGGTAGTGTTATCTTTGCACTGGCTATTCATAAAAATACGCGGACTGTAGATACGACATTTATTTTGATTGCGATGACTTGGATTGCAGGAGCGCAATTTTCCATGCTGATACTGTGGGCTCAACCCTTAAAGAAATTTCCACTGGCTTTGCTTGCAACGTTATTTTTGGCTGGTCTGTATGGCTCAATGGTATATTCTTTTGAAAACGTGCTAGCACCGCTACACCTTATGCAACCACAACCGTTGAATAGCGTTCATATCATAGGCTTAGTTTTTCTTGTTGTTGCGTGGTTAGCTATACTGTTTGCGCGCAATCCGGGTCGTGTAGTTGAAATGCCCAAACCAGTATTGAAGCTTTATGTCAAGATGCTTAATGCAAGTCAACCCCACAAAAAAACGATAACCACATACCGCAATTATTACCAATATTGATAGGGAATACGATGAAATCAATCAATAAAATAGAAATGGCTGAATTAGCGCAAATCAAGTTGGCAGTCGAAGAAAGCTGGGAAAAGATTGCACCTTTCTGGCCTTTGAGAAATATTATTGCGGTCAATCCATTGTTGGGATTTGAGGACTTGCCATTTGAGGAGGCGCTCGTTGAGGCTGAAATGCTTTTTCAGCAAAAAAGTTTACCTAAGCCTATGGAAGATATTAATCGTGAGAATATCAAATGGCTGCAGGTTTTCTTTGACACGGGACAAGCCACCATTAAAATGCCTTTACGTAGGCTTGGTCTATTAAAGGCTATTCTTGGCCTTTTGCCTTTTGATAGAAACATATGTCTAGATGATGTGAAAAAAATAGAATGGATGAAGAGTTTAGCGGAAACGCCAGAATGTATAATTGCTGAATGTCTACGCTATTTAGGTATTTTGGCTGAAGACTATACGCTGTATATGACTTTAATGCTGACTACATTACCAGGCTGGGCTGCTTATATTCAATATCGTACCAGCTGGGCTGATACTCTGGATGAGAAGCACCATTATCCCGTGACTAAAGCAGAATATCTAGCGTTGCGCCTTATCATAACATGCTTACTCTGGAACGATGCAAAAATTTTGCTGGATTGGCACATGGATGCAAAGAGAAATAGTGATCCGAAAAAATCGCTCAATAGCATAGAAAGGTTGGAAGACAGCTACAAAGCTAACTTACTTGATAAACTCGCTCAGAAAGCTATTACTAAAAAGAATCCCGCCGATGCACAATTTATTTTCTGCATAGATGCACGTTCTGAACCTTTTCGTCGTGCTTTAGAAGCCCAAGGTGATTATGAAACTTTTGGTTTCGCTGGATTTTTTGGTGTCCCTATTAGTATTCACAATGATATTACAGGCGAAAGTTATCATTCTTGTCCTGTGCTATTAAAGCCAGCCTATCGAATCAAAACAAGTCCTGCGTATTGCGATGACACTTGCCAAAAAGGATATGAAACAACGCAAGGCTTGAAACGTCTTTATCAGTCTTTAAAGTATACTTTTACCACACCGTTTACTTTGGTTGAGACACTCGGTATTGCCAGTGGTATTTGGATGGCGATACGCAGCATTTTCCCCAGCTTAGGATACAGGGTAAAAAGCACAATAACGCAAAAGCTGAATCCATCTGTGCCATTAAAGGAAGATATTGAATCAATTCCTTTTGAAAAACAGTGTTATTATGCTGAAACCGCACTCAAGATGATGGGTTTGACGGATCATTTTGCTGAACTGGTCGTATTCTGTGGTCATGGTAGCCTGACTCAGAATAATGCTTACGCAACGGCACTGGATTGTGGTGCGTGCGGCGGAAGGCATGGTGCAGCGAATGCACGCATTCTTGCCGCTATACTCAATAATCGTAGTGTGCGCTATAATTTGAAAGAAAAGGAAAATATTATCATCCCGGACACTACATATTTTTTAGCGGCGGAGCATAATACGACTACAGATGACGTAGAGATTTATGCGCACAATCTTCCCGAAAATTTTAAGGATAGGCTGATATCTTTAAAAATGGATCTGCAGGTGGCGCGTAACCAAAATAGTCAGCAGCGGGCTGTTAAAATGGGATGGAAAGGCAATCCTAAAAATGCGGCAAAACATACTGCTTTGCGTGCACACGATTGGGCACAAGTACGTCCTGAATGGGGGCTGGCACAGAACGCCGCCTTTATTGTAGGACCACGCACATTAACTAGGGAAATAGACCTAGATGGTCGCTCCTTTCTTCATTCATATGATTGGCAACTAGATAAAAATGGAGTTCTTTTGGCTACAATTTTAACTGCGCCCATGATTGTCGCTCAATGGATCAATAGTCAATATTTATTTTCAACTTTAGACAATGTTGCTTTTGGCGGTGGTAGCAAGATTACTAAGAATATCACGGGGAAAATGGGTATTATGCAGGGCAATGCCAGTGATTTGATGCATGGATTGCCGTTGCAATCTGTTTTCAAGACCGATTATGAGCATTATCATCAAACGCTAAGACTCATCACCATTATTTATGCGCCACGGATATTGATTGACGAGATTATAGCGCAACAAGAGATTTTGCAGAAACTATTTGGAAATGGTTGGGTGACACTCGCCTGTATAGAACCTAAGAACCGTGAAATTTACACACTTAAGAGGAATTTAAAATGGATGAAACCACCTTAAATAGTGACATAGCTTCTCCCTACTTCCGATGCTATATTGTTTTGATTGTAACCCTTAGTAACAAACCCTACAACCCGGCATCTTTGTCGGCGTTTTCTTCGCTCAATTGCAGATAACGGAATAAACGCTCGTCGATGAGGCCTTCTGCAAATTTACGCTCGGCGTCGACCAACAGAGGCTGGCCGTATTCTTTTAGCAATCTACGCGTGGTGGCGGTGACTTCTTCTAGAGGTGATTCCAATAAAATGTCGCGTACTGCGTCGTCGAAAATAAGAAATTCACGCAAAGGAGTACGCTTGCCATCTATAGTAGGTACTAGACGTTGCCAGATAATCAAACGCACTGTCTCGATGATATCCATCGCACGACCATGACGCTCATCTGCAGGGAAAGTGGTGATCAAGCGACGCATCACTTCGGCAACACCATTACTGTGTAAAGTAGTGTAAACAGGGTGGCCCGTTAAAGCAGCTTCCATTACTGCAGCAATAGTTTCTTGATCGCGCGCTTCACCTACTAGAATGAGTCTAGGTTTACGTCTTAAGGCATTGCGCACGCCAGCGGCGAAACTGGGTAAATGGCGCGGAATTTCCGCTTGGCTGACGATGGAAGTGGGTTTCACCACGCCATCGAACACAAATTCTATAGGGGATTCGTAGGTTAATACTTTACGATGGCTGTTCTCTTGTTCCACGATGTGGCGAATGATAGCAGCAAGCAAAGTACTTTTACCGGAACCCGTGGCACCAGTAACATACACTACGCCTTCATCAGGAGTGAGGGCGGCTAATAATCTTTCGCCTATGTTGAGTTGTTCTACAGTAGGTGGCATGCCTGGAATGGTACGCAAGGTGATTTGGATACCATCGTGACCATCAACCAAGCAACCGCTGCCATTAACACGGAAACGATAACGCTCAGTACGCGTAGGCCGTACTTCATAATGGGTGTCTACATCGCGACCGCTTAATAATTGTGTGGTGCCGTTGGAGCCATAAATATGATTTAGCATGTCGCTGACTTCGGAGTTATTCAGTACTCGTCGTGTTAAACGGTGTAGCTCGCCGTGGATTTCAGCAAAAACTGTTTCATTGGTTTGAAAGGTGATATCGGAGGCACCTAATTTATAGCATTGCACAATGACCAGATCCATTTCTTCTGGTGTGAAACGTTGCGGTTCTTGTTTTAACAAGTACTTGGACATGTGCGAGATACCCCCTTTTTATGCCCCGAGCTTACCATAATGATAGCCGCTCTGTAACTATTTGCACGGTTTTGGAATAAGGCAGAGCAATATATCCCTATATAAATTATTTTTTTATGTTATATTTTGGCTGAGGTGACGTGCATCCCTTTTTATTCTTGACGTGTTACGCCATACGTACTGCAATATGGGTTAAGATGATTAGATTATTTAAAAATAAAGATACGGAGGTAACTACTCGCTCCCCCTCCCTAACGGTCGCGGGGGCGAAGGTATACTTTAATGTATCCAATATACGTTTTTTGCTAACACGTGATTTAAGGTTGTGCTATGGAGGGGGTTAGTCACCGCGACTTGGTTTATATGCGTTTATTTTACTGTTATTATCCACAGACACAAAAAAGTCAGACACTGCCTGACAAATTAAGCTGGTCGCATGGGGTAGAATTGCTTAAAATGGAGGATCAGCTCTAGGGAGAGGTCATTTACGGGTAATGAACAAAAGTCACAAATTGACTAACCTTTTTAGGGGTATACGATCATGACAATGACTCGAGCAAGACCATTTTTAATGTGGTTTTTTCCACTATTATTTTTTGCTTATCAATTTATTCTGCGTCTTTGGCCAGGATTGATGATGCCGAAAATTATGGAACAATTCTCTATTAATGCAAGCCATTTTGGGCTTTTAGCAGCATTTTATTATTTTGGCTATGCCGGAATGCAAATCCCAATTGCTGCATTGTTAGATCGTTTTAGCTCGCGAACTATTTTGTTTATATTTGCAGTTATGTGTGGTCTGGCCACTTTAGTTTTCACCTATACAGATAATTTTTATTTAGCGCTTTTTACTCGATTCTTAGTCGGGGCTGGATCAGCCGCCGGATTTTTAAGTGTCTCTAAAGTGATCTCAGAATGGTTCCCCGCAAAAAAATATGCGACGATGATCGGATTATCATTTACATTTGGGCTTATGGGTGCTATCTATGGCGACAAACCTGTTAGCTTATTGATTGATACCTATGGCGGGCGGAATGTGGCTACGATACTCGCTATTGTTGCTATTATCATCGGCCTTGCTAGTTATTTTTCTTTACGATCACCTATAAACAAAAAAACTTTGGCTCAGAAGGAATCCTTTAAAATAGCCAATTTTAAATTTCTTTTTTCTTCTCCGGTCATCTGGTATTTAGCGTTGGCTAATCTGTTGATGGTCGGATCGCTAGAAGGGTTCTCAGATGTGTGGGGTGTACCTTATTTGACGGCGACCTATCATTTAGCGAAAGGGGACGCCGCTGGTTTTATATCCTTTGTTTTTGTGGGGATGCTTTTGGGGGGGCCTTTACTTGCACTGTTGAGCAAAAAATTAGGAACTTATACTATCATTGCAGCATGTGGTATGGGTCTGATGCTCGCTTTTATCTTGTTATTATGGGGCAACCATTATAATTCACTGTTTCTTTATGGCTTATTTTTCGCCATTGGAGTTTTATGTTGTTATCAAGTGATTGTGTTTGCAGCGGGATCGGAGCTGGTTGCACCGCAAAATTTGGGTGTAACGGTAGCTTTTTTAAATAGCATTAATATGCTGGGGGGGTCATTTTTTCATACCACCATCGGTAAAGCAATGGATCTATTCTGGACTGGCACTTTAGACAATAATAACCTAAGAGTTTATGACCCTCAGGTTTACAAATATGCGTTGAGTATCATTCCGTTGTGTGCACTTATTGGCGCTGTCATTATCTGTTTAGTGGGGAGCAAAAAGAATCAGGCAATACAAATACCATTGGAAGGATGATTTAATTTCAAGGGGAAATAGGCAGAAAAAGTGGGGCCAGGACTATTGACATTCTCCCTACAGTCTAGGAGAATAGCGGCTCTATTGCTTGGAGGGGTTCCCGAGCGGTCAAAGGGATCAGACTGTAAATCTGACGGCTCTGCCTTCGAAGGTTCGAATCCTTCCCCCTCCACCAATTTTTAAGCCTGTTGGGCTAGAAAAGGGTTTCAAGCAAAGATATTACTCACAGCAGTTGGTTTTTAGGCAGGTAACAACGCCTAATTACATATGCGTAGAGTATGATGTTGCTTAGGTATGTGCTGCGGGTGTAGTTCAATGGTAGAACTTCAGCCTTCCAAGCTGATAGCGTGGGTTCGATTCCCATCACCCGCTCCAAGAATTAGGCCCATATAGCTCAGGCGGTAGAGCACTTCCTTGGTAAGGAAGAGGTCACCGGTTCAAGTCCGGTTATGGGCTCCATTGTCCATAGGCTATTGGTGGCAGCAAGTTTCTGTGCTAATGTTAGCCAGAACAGTTTTTTATAATGGTAATAATCTTTAAACTTCGGAGACAGCAATGGCTAAAGAGAAATTTGAACGAACGAAACCGCATATAAACGTAGGAACTATAGGCCACGTGGACCATGGTAAGACGACGTTAACAGCGGCATTAACGAAGCGATTCGGTGAATTTGTATCGTATGA
>JAJXVU010000027.1 GCA_021781965.1 Pseudomonadota bacterium | reverse complement strand
GCTTACAATGTGAGTACACACAGTGACTTCTGGGCTATTAGCCATTCTGCAGCTTTAACCTTGTGGGCCTTTATAGGCGTGGAATCAGCCGCAGTCTGTGCAGGCATGTCTAGTAACCCTAAAAGGGATGTGCCTATAGCCACCATAGCGGGGACCTTGATTGCGGCCATAGTCTATTGCCTAAGCTCGGCAGCGATTATGGGGATTGTTCCCAACACCTTATTGGCCCATTCTTCGGCACCATTTTCATTGGTAGCGACCATGACTTTGGGGGAAGGCGCAGGACGCATCGTCAGTATTTGTGCGATTGTGGCTTGTTTGGGATCTTTAGGCGGCTGGATTTTATTGGTAGGGGGATCTGCCAAAGCGGCTGCCGATGATAAATTGTTCCCCAATGTGTTTGCTAAGGTAAATCCTCATGATGTGCCAGCTAAAGGCTTAATTGTCATTAGCATATTGATGAGTATTTTACTATTATTAACGCACTCGACTAATCTAGGTAAACAATTCCAGATTATTGCCTCAGTAGCAGTCTTTTTAACCTTATTGCCTTATCTTTATTCCGCGGTGGCTTTAAGTATTTTCCTTCAAGATGAAACGGTCAAAACGAATAAATATCATAAATTAGAAACAGTTATGAGTATCGCTGTGATGGGCTATATTTTTTGGGCCATCTTAGGTGAAGGCAATAGAATCGTCTTTTGGGGACTAATTGTGCTATTATTAGGCATTCCAGCATACAGCTGGGTGTTGTGGAATAAAAAAAGGTAACCTCATGATAAATGTTAATTTAAAACTGTTTCCTATTGTTCTGCTTGATGTAGCCAATCTAGCGCACCGCGGCCTAGCCTATGCTAGCCCTGAATTAATGCAAGCCTTTGAGAATGAAGGATTAGCTGTTTTACATTATGAAGAACCAAATGATGTATTGGCACTACTCAAAGCCAAACGAGACTTAGGCGGTATTATCGTTAATTTAGAATGCTTTCCTGAAGATACTCAAGAGCAGGATATGGTCGATTTTATAGAACGGATCCGCGATATTAATGCGGAAATTCCTATTAATATTTTAACTAACACTTTACATCTTAATTTCTTAAATGCGAACATCTTAAAAGAATGCGAATGCATTATTTGGCGCTATGATGACACGCCTGCATTTTTAGCAGGACGTATACACCAGCAGGTATTTAAATATTTAGCACGTTTATTACCGCCTTTTTTTAAGGCTTTAGTGAAATACACATTAGAATATAAATATGCTTGGCACACGCCTGGGCATATGGGTGGGGTCGCATTTTTAAAATCTCCTACGGGGCGATTGTTTTACGATTTTTATGGCGAAAACGCGTTTAGAAGCGATTTATCGATTTCAGTACCTGAACTGGGATCATTGCTGGAACACAGCGGTGTAGTGGGTGATGCAGAAGCTTATGCAGCACAAGTCTTTGGTGCCGATGAAACTTTTTTTGTGACCAATGGAACTTCAACGTCCAATAAAATTGTTTTTATGGCTATTGCTAGAGGTCATGATGTAGCTGTCATCGATAGAAATTGCCATAAATCTTTGCAACATGCCCTGACCATGGCGAATGTGATTCCCATTTATTTTAAGCCTAGCCGCAATGCATATGGTATTATTGGTGGTATAGCAAAAAGCGAATTTAGCCAGAAAAGTTTGCGACAAAAAATAATGGACAACCCCTTAATAGACAATAAAGATGTTGTTCCGCGCCTAGCCGTTATCACCAATAGCACCTATGATGGTTTGGTTTATAACGTGGATAATATCAGACAAGATTTATTAGCCGCAGGTATCAATTATATTCATTTTGATGAAGCCTGGTTTCCTTATGCAAAATTCCATCCTTTTTACAAAGGTAAATTTGCGATGAGTGATAGTGCCTTAGAAAAACAACCCACAGTGTTTAGCACACAATCTACACATAAACTACTGGCTGCATTTTCACAGGCGTCAATGATCCATTTTAAACAAGGTACGGGTGCAATCGAACGTGAAATTTTTAATGAGTCCTTTATGATGCACACCTCGACTTCGCCTCAATATGGCATTATTGCTTCATTGGACGTCTCTTCACGTATGATGGCAGGCCGTTCTGGGATGCAACTGATGTCTGAAGCTATGGCTATAGCCATAGCTTTTCGATTAGAATTTAATAAAGTCAATCAATACGATACGAAAAATGAAGGCCCAAATAACTGGGCATTTACACTATGGCAACCCGATGAAGTGGACAGTATATTCTTAGCCGAAGACGATCATTTCTTAAAAGATCCAACCCACAGCGATTCCATATGGAAATTAAGTGCCAAAAAACCTTGGCATGGTTTCCCAAAAATGGATGAAAATCATTTATTTTTAGATCCCATCAAGGTTACAGTATTAACCCCTGGCATCGATGAAACCGCGACCGCCCAAGATTTTGGGATTCCCGCGCCCATCGTTAGCCGTTATTTAATACGAAATGGTGTGGTAGATGAGAAAACGGGTTTTTATAGTATGTTGTTTTTATTTTCTATAGGCGTTAATAAAAGCAAGGCTTTAACTTTGCTAACGCAATTAGAACAATTTAAAGACCAATTTAATCAAAATGCACCATTAAAAAAAGCGTTTCCCACATTGGTGCAGGAATATGCCACACGTTATAAAAAAATGACCTTGCAAGATTTAGCAAAAGAAATGCATGCGTTTTTAACGGAGCGAGAAGCAGCTACTTTATTGATGAATGCCTATGACACTTTACCTGAGCCGGTATTAACCCCTCACGATGCTTATCAAGCCTTAATTTCTGAGCGTTGGCATTGTGTGCCTATAGATGAATTATTAGATAAGGTTGTGTTAACCATGGTAGCGCCATATCCTCCTGGGATTCCTATTATTATGCCTGGTGAGCGCATTACCCAAAAACACAGCAATATTTTAAACTTTTTGAAGCTATTAGAAAGCTTCGACAACGCTTTTCCTGGATTTGAAAATGAAGTCCATGGCGCAAAAATAGTAGAAAATGAAGAGGGGAGTAAGCGAAGTTACTATTTTTATTGTTTAGAAGAGTGATTCTCAATCCATCAAAATAAAAGAGATATTTTCCTTAGCTTGTTGTGGTTTGTTTTCTATAGAAGCGGTGTAAAAGTGAATCACTAGGCGATGGCGACCCAAACTCATGACCGGGTAAACGAGACTATTGCGCTCTAAACCCACACGCACCAACGGACAAAAACGTTCCGGCGGCAAATTCTTTTGATAAAAACCATTTTCGGCGACTAATTTGCTTTCTCTAGTGCTATCACGCGCCAATTTTAAGAGTAAATTTACTGCTTTATAAGGTTCCTCCAAGTCAGCTAGCCAGCACTTTAGATAAGTTTGTTGTTTTTCGGGAGAGAGATTAAGCCAATAGTGATATTGCGGTAGATCGGCATTACAAGTGCCGCCAGGGGTTAAAAAATATTGTCGCACATTGCTAATAAAGCAGTGCTCTCGTGCTTCATGGGCAAATTTGCCGTATTTAGGTTGTAATAATTCAATCAAGTGATGCAGCTCATTTAAGGCTAGATTTAATGACCGATTGTTAACATTTGGGTTATCTTTAAACTGTTGAAAATTTTCTACATAGCGACGAAATTCAGCAATAAACTTAGTTTTAATGTCAGGACGGTCTAAGATCTGCAAAATATCCAATAAAGTAGCCAGTGCAGCGTGCGCCGCTCCCGCTTTGGGGGGCTCCAAATAGTAATCTAACAAACCAGATAAATATTCCAAACGAAGGCAAGTACGCACCAATTCGTTCAGAGGTTGTTCATAATAGATGTAATTTACAGCCATGTTGTATTCAGTTCCCTTTTATACATGCTGTAAGTATAGCATTTTTATAGCAAAATTGCACGAGAGCATGACCATGCGAGTGGATGGTTTATAAAAATGCTGCTATTTTATTGAATCTCTGGTCTTTGATCGAGGATAACAGCGCATTGGTTAGCGCTGAGTGTATCGGTTAGAATCCGTTTTTTTGCATAAATTGTAGCGATAAAACCTGCAAAGACTGTTAAAGCCTGCTTTTCCAGTAGTCCCAAGGACGATTCAAAACGGCATGGTGAAGTTCATCCGCCTTAATGGCTTCTTCATAATCCAAGAATTTTGGCTCTCCAAGCTGCATTGCGATTGGCTGGAGATTGGCATTAATCGTCACGTAAATTGCTCGATATACAGCTTCCTTCACAGAACTACCAACAATCGTTGCACCATGACCACGCATTAGTACCACAGCGCTTTTAGCTAGCGATGAAGCCAGTGAGCGTCCCAGTTCGTTGTTTTGTACCAGCATATTTGTCATGCCATGCTTGTGCTGTATATCGAATACAGGAACGCCCTTAGCTAAAAATCCGCACATATGATAAAGCGGTTGCAAAGGTGTTTTACTGACGCCAAAAGGGATCAAAGCAGGAGAATGCGTGTGGACAATGGCATTGACATCTGGCCGCGCCCGATAAATTTCGCCATGAATAAAGCGCTCCAGGGAAAGCTTTGAACTATTAGGATTGCATGGGTTGCTGTCTAAATCCAATTCAACAATGTAGCTTTCTCTATCAGCTCCACCCAAATTGTCGCAAGTCATGAAGTAATGATCAGATTGGTTTGGATCACGAATCGAAACATGACCGAAACCATCAAGAACATTCTCGTTTACCAAAATTTTGGTAGCAATGATAAGATCATCGATGCTTTCTGTCGTATTTGCAGGATGCATAAATTTATTGCCATAACTTTTTGATTTATATACTGGGCCGTGTTGGGATCGAACCAACGACCCGCTGATTAAGAGTCAGCTGCTCTACCAACTGAGCTAACGGCCCGTGGGTGCAAATGTACCTAGGTATGAGAAAAAATGCAAGTGCTTGGGAGTAAAGTAAGATATTAGCAAAATATACCCTGAATTATTTAAAGAGATATTATTTCATGTTATAATGCATTTAAGATGTAGCCATGTAAGGTTATGATTTTATTCAAAAATGTTCGGTGAAGACCCTAGCTAAATGCTAGACATTTTATACTTTTAGGTGTATAATTCAGATGATAAAAGAGATAGAGTTTCTAGGGAAAAGCCTAGAGACAATTAGGGAATTTCCTGATATTGCTAGGCGGGAAACGGGGCAACAGCTGGATAGGGTACAAAGAGGGCTTGATCCCGTTGAGTGGAAACCTATGCCATCTATCGGCATGGATGTCCGAGAAATTATAGTGAAGCAGCAGGGCCAATTTAGAACGATTTATGTTACTAAATTTAATAATGTGGTGTACGTTCTTCATGCTTTTTCAAAAAAGACGCAGAAAACAAGGCAGCATGACCTTGATGTAGCTAAGAATGCGCTAAAAGAGATTATTAGATGGGAGAAGAGTGATGACCAAAATCAATTCAAGATTTAAAAGTGTATGGGATGCTTTAGAAGATGATCCTGAAAAAATAGCCGATTTGAAAATGCGATCGCAACTGCTAATCCATATAGCTGAAAAAATAAAAGCTGAAAAGCTCACACAACAAGCGGCTGCTAGAAGGTTGCGTATTACCCAACCTAGAGTAAACGCCTTATTGAATGGAAAAATCGAAAACTTCAGAATAGGGACGCTTATCACCTTAGCAAATCGCTTAGGATTACACGTTAGCCTGAAAATAGCTGTTTAAACTAGCCCCATTGCAAAAATGGCTAAAATTTTTTACAATTAGCCTACATTTTTACGTGGGAGAGCAGCGATTGTGAGCGCTATTACCTTAAATATCCGCTATTTAGGCCGGAATGACTATGAGCCTATTTGGCAGCGTATGAAGGATTATACCGAAAATCGTGATGAAAACAGTGCCGATGAAATTTGGCTGCTAGAACATCCACCTATTTTTACTCAAGGCCAGAATGGCAAGCCTGAACATATTCTAAACACAGGCGATATTCCCGTGTTGCAAGTCGATCGCGGAGGGCAGGTCACCTACCACGGCCCTGGGCAATTAATCGTCTATTTTTTGTTGGATATACGCCGTTTGCAATTACCCATACGCCAGTTTGTCTGCGCAATTGAAGAATCGGTGATCCGTTTATCGGCCGATTATGGTATTCTAGCGGCTAGACGTGACAAGGCTCCAGGCGTTTATGTGAATGACGCGAAAATGGCTTCCTTAGGCTTGCGCGTCAAAAAAGGGTGCTCTTATCATGGCTTAAGCTTTAATATGGATATGGATTTAAGCCCATTTAAGCGTATTAATCCATGCGGCTTGGCGCACATTCAAATGACGCAATGGCGTGATTGGGCCGAGGTGGATAATATATTTAATTTGGCCGCGCCTTTATTAACGTATATAAAACAATTTTGTTATGGTGATAAAACATATGCCGAATCCATCTATAACTGACCCTAGCATCAAGCAAAAAGGCGAAGCTAAAATGCGTCGCGTGCCGATTAAGGTGGAGATGACCACAGAGCCTTTAGCTAAACCCGATTGGATCCGCATCAAATTACCTCGCAATTCTGCCGTGGTCACCGGTTTAAAAGAAACCTTGCGTGAAAATCGTTTAGTGACCGTGTGTGAGGAAGCTTCTTGCCCCAATTTACCTGAATGTTTTAGCCATGGTACTGCCACCTTTATGATTATGGGCGACAAGTGTACTCGTCGTTGCACCTTTTGCGATGTGGGTCATGGCAGACCTGATCCACTGGATCCCGAAGAACCCGCTAATTTAGCGCGCACTATCGCCGCCATGCAGTTGCGTTATGTCGTTATTACTTCCGTCGATCGTGATGATTTACGCGATGGTGGTGCGAGTCATTTTGTGGCTTGTCATGAAGCCGTACGCGCCAGTTGTCCGGATATAACCATAGAATCTTTAGTTCCGGATTTTCGTGGACGCATGGAAGTCGCGTTGGATGAACTATCCAAAGCGCCACCCGATGTCTTTAACCACAATATTGAAACCGTGCCTCGTCTGTATAAACAAGTACGCCCGGGTTCGGATTATGCTTTTTCTTTGCAACTCTTAAAACAATTTAAGGCACGTTTTCCGCATATTTTAACAAAATCGGGGATTATGCTAGGATTAGGTGAAGAATTACCCGAAGTTGAAAGTGTGTTAGCTGATTTGCGACAACATGATGTTAATATGGTAACTATAGGTCAATACTTACAGCCTAGTCGTTATCATTCGCCGGTGATGCGTTATGTGCCTCCGGCCGAATTTAAGCAATTGGCGCAATTAGCGAAACAATTAGGATTTACGCACGTAGCCAGCGGGCCATTGGTACGTTCTTCTTATCATGCCGATCTGCAAGCTAAGGGTGTGGATGTTGGTGAATAATTTAGTGCTAGGATAGGATGTATATCCATGGAAATTTTTGATCACTTAAGGCCATTTTTAGGCTGGTTACAATCTCATATGGCGATCAGTCTGAGCTTGGTTTTTATTATCTCATTGATTGAATCATTGGCTTTTGTAGGTCTGTTAGTACCTGGGTCATTGATGATGGCTGCAGCGGGTATTTTAGTGGGTGTTGAGATTCTTCCCGCTTGGCCCACTTTAATTGTGGCCATCATGGGCGCAATTGTAGGTGATGGCTTGAGCTATCGGATAGGCTATTATTTTAAAGACAGCATACGAAAGATGTGGCCGTTTAGGACACACCCTAAATTTCTCTTAAAAGGGGAACAGTTTTTTGCAGCCCATGGTGGCAAGAGCGTTTTTTTAGCACGCTTTTCACCCGTTAGACCAGTGGTGCCGGTTATTGCAGGCATGATGGGCATGAATACCTGGCGTTTTTTCTTTTCTAATGTAACTTCAGCGATATTATGGGCACCTGCTTATATACTGCCCGGTATTTTAATTGGCTTAGCGGCCTTGCAATTTCCGCCTGAAGTAGCGACACGCTTTATTTTATTAATACTATGTGTACTGGCAATCTTGTTTTTAAGTGCGTGGTTTTTAAAAAATTTATTTTTCAAAATAGTTTCTTGGGTAGCGCAGCTAATGGATAAACTGTGGGAAGCCATAAAACACACCCCTAAAGTCAATCCTTTGTATCGTTTATTACAAGATCCTTGCAGACGAGAGGGGCATAGTCAGCTTAACTTATTAGTGGGGATCTTCATTGCTGGACTGCTATTTTTAGTATTAACGATAATGGTAGTAACACAAACAGGAATATACGACTGGAATTTGCCTATTAATCAATTTTTCCGTAACTTGTATATGCCTTGCCTACAAAAAATAGCCATTGTGTTAACCTGCATGGGCGACAAAGTGGTATTAGGTCCGACTATAATAGTAGCTGTAGTGTGGTTATTATGGCGTAAGCAATGGTATACGGCTTGTCATTGGTTAGCACTACTATTTATGAGCGTTGGTTTTGTAGGTGTGAGTAAATATATTTATCATTCACCACGACCTACAGGCCTAAAAGAAGTATTGTTAGGGAATTCATTTCCCAGTGGCCATGCCACTGTTACTATGGCGGTCTTTGCATTTTATGCGGTTGTACTAGAGCGCTTATCACCCTCTCATCACCGTAGACTCATACACGGTATAACGGCTGCAGCCATTGCTGTGATCGCATTTACGCGGTTATATTTAGGCGCACATTGGTTTACCGATGTGTTGGGGGGCTTACTTGTAGGATGGTCAGCTGCTATGTTGGTGACGGTATCTTTTCGTTGTCAACCGGCGCCACAATTTTCGTTAAAAACATTCAATACTATTTTAGTGATTGCGTTCCTTGTCTTTTTCGGCATAAGAATAGCGACAACGTTTAAGAAAGATACGCTTCTTTATGTTCCTGTTTGGCCTACACATGAAATCGTTACCACGCAATGGTGGCAGCAGAGCAGTACAGAAGCGTTGATCTATCGTAAAGATAGGTTAGGCCATATGCGAGAATTGATGAATGTACAATGGGTGGATGATTTAGGAAACATCATCAGCACGATGCAGCAAAATAATTGGACACTCTTACCTCGTTCTGTCTGGATCAACGCTGTGAATCATTTGGCTAATTCCAGTGATAATCAACGTTTAACTTTATTCCCTCTCTTATACCAAGGTAAAGCACCCGAAGCCGTTTTCGTGCATAGTCTAGAAAACAATAATGGTACAGTGGTGGTATTGCGTTTGTGGCAAGCGAATATGGATTTTGTAGACGATCCTTTACCCTTATGGTATGGAGCCGTGACTTATGAAAAAATCACACGCCATCCGCTGACTTATGGCGGTATAATGGTTACTTTAAATGACATGCCGCCGCCGACACTTTATTTAAGCAGCGACTTAGATGGTCTTTTAATGCGTCGTTTAATATTAAAGCCGGCATTGCCGCCTAAATCGGTTTCTAATCAACAATGGCAGGGCGGGATATTGTTGATACGTTCAAAATAGCGGCTACGCTAAGATCTCCAGCATGGCAGAGATCTTAGTTTGGATCTCCCTATATTCTTCAGCCACATCAGAATCCAAAACAATGCCGCCACCGCCAGCAATTTCAATATGGCCGTCATAGCACAAAGCTGTTCGTATGCAGATATTACTCTCTAATTGCCCATCTACACTGTAATAACCGATGCTGCCACAATAAATATGGCGTTGATGTGTTTCCAATTGTTCAATAATTTCTATGACACGCTTTTTGGGTGCGCCGGTAATGGAAGCCCCAGGGAAAATACTTTTTAACAAATGTAATGGATGGCAATTTTCAGGCAATTGTCCTTGTATGCTGCTGACCAGATGATGCACGTTATGATAACTTTCTAGTGCGCACAAATGTGGTACCGAAATACTGCCTGCAACACACAAACGACCTAAGTCGTTACGCAACATATCGACTATCATCACATTTTCGGCACGATCTTTTGCACTGAGTTGTAGCTCTAATGCCAATTGTTGATCTTCCTCAGCAGTTTTTCCTCGAGGTCTGGTTCCTTTAATGGGTTTTGCTTCTACACGTTTATCGCTATAAACTTTTAATAACCGCTCTGGAGATAAACTTAAAATATGGTGATTACCGCAATTAAGATAAGCGCAAAAAGCAGCACTACAACTAGCCATTAAACGTTGATAGGCTTGCCAGGGGTCACCTGTATAATCGGCAAAAAAACGTTGCGAAAAATTAACTTGATAACAATCACCTTCGTGTAAATGTTCTTTGATGCGCAAAAATTGTTGCTGATATTCATTGTAGTCTATATTACTTTGCCAAGGAGATTGCAGCTGAAACGGGGTATTTTCAACAGGAGGAGTGGGCGCAAGTAGATCCTCCAAAAAAGATGCGTGATCTTTATCTAAATTGTAAGATACATAAGTGGTGGTTTGTGTTTGGTGATCGACAATAAGAGCCCAGTCGTATAGACCCAGATGTAATAGTGGCAATGAATGATGCTCTGGTATACGGCGTTTGATTTGGTGTAATTGTACGCCCCAATCGTAAGACCAATAACCCAGTATGCCTCCTATAAAAGGGTAGGGACTAGAGGGTAGAGTATGGGGTAATTGTGCAATCAAAAAATCAATGGGATCGCCGTGTATTATTTCTTGCACATCGTCGCGTATGAGCAAAGTTTTTTCTGCAGTGGCGGTGATAATCAACGTGGGATTAGCGCTAATAATATCGTAACGTCCGGCAGAAGTTGCAGCACTTTGTAATAGCACCGCAGCAGGCCGATGACGAATAGTCGCAAATAATTCAGATGATTTGCGATTGTAAGGGAGCGTAGTTTGAAAATACATTGTACCGCATTATACATAAATTTCTGATGAATGCACAGTATTTACTGTAGATAAAACCCTATGACAATGGTAATTTTTTATGATACACTTGCCCCACCTTGAGCAAAGAGGAATCTAACTTGATGGAAAACTTCCCTAATCATTGGCGTTATTATGCGCGCGCTGGTTTTGTCTGTTTTTTGGCTTCATTATTTTATTTATATGACTTTGTGCTACAAGTAGCGCCTTCTGTCATTACCCATGATTTAATGGGTGAGCTAGGATTAGGTGCCACAGGTCTAGGCATCATTTCTGCGTTCTTTTTTTATGCCTATGCACCTATGCAGATCCCTGCAGGCTTGTCTTACGACAAATTCAGTCCACGTTATGTCATTGCACTGGCCACGGCTGTTTGTGCTTTAGGCGGGCTTTTCTTTAGCTTAGGGCATACAGCATTTGCGCTTTGTTTAGGACGATTTTTAACCGGTGCGGGCGCTGCCTTTTCCTTTATAGGAACTTTGGTCTTATTAACGCATTGGTTTCCCAAGAGATATTTTGCAGTATTGGCTGGCGTTGTTCAATTTATGTCCGCCATAGGATCTATTTTGGGACAAGCCCCTTTAGCCAGGGCAGTGCAATCCGCTGGTTGGCGTCCGTCTATTTTTGTTATTTCTTGTATAGGTTTTGGGTTATCGATACTCATTTTATTGTGTGTGCGCGATTATCCTGCACATGCTGAAAAACGCAGCGTTATCGTTAAGAGAAACTCTACACGTAAACCTTTAGGCTTTTTGTCTGTGGTTAAAGATTCACAAACCTGGGCTATAGGGTTTTATTCGCTCATTATTTGGACGCCTGCGGTCATTTTTGCGGAGTTGTGGGGCGTACCCTATTTAATGCAGGTTTACCATTACAGCGCTACTACGGTTTCTGGATTGATGATGTGGTATTGGTTGGGCATGGGTATAGGTAGTCCTCTAGCCGGGTGGTTATCTAATACGCTTAAAACGCGCAAGAAAATTTTATCAGGCTGTTTAACTTTAGGCCTAATCTCGGTTTACGTAGTGGTATACGGGCCGGCTTTATCCGTTGTCAGTCTGTCCATATGGTTATTTTTATTTGGATTAGCGGCAGCGGGGCAATCTTTGGCTTTTGCAGTGGTGCAAGATCGCAATAACCCGGCTACAGTAGGCACGGCTATAGGCATCAATAATATGTTTGTCGTTATTAGTGGGGCTATTTTTCAACCCATTGCTAGTGTACTATTATCGTCTGCATGGGATGGACAAAAGTTCCAAGGTGCGCCAATATTTACTGCACAGAACTACCAAGTGGCGCTGGCTATATTGCCCGTTATTTTTGTATTAGGCTGGTTTATGGTGCGGTTTTGGATTAAAGAGACTTTTGTTGCGGATGATTTTGCAAAAGTAGCTGCGAACGATACAGCAAGGGTTATAAACTGATAACCAAACCGTGACCGTTAGAGAGCGGGTAGAGAATGTAGTTACAATTTAACCGAGCCGCAACTATTAGATGCGGGTATCGATTAACCGAGCCGCGACCGTTAGGGAGCGGGTAAAGAGGGTAGTTACAATTTAACCGAGCGCAACTACTAGATGCGGGTATCGATTAACCGAGCCGCGACCGTTAGGGAGCGGGGAAAGAGGGTAGTTACAATTTAACCGAGCGCAACTACTAGATGCGGGTAGATAATAAGGAAGAAATTCATGAGTGAGGCTGTTGCAGGTTTAAAGGGGGTTGTCGCTGGACAGACCGCTATATGTACCGTAGGTCGTGAAGGCAATAGCCTGCACTACAGAGGTTATTCTATCGAAGACATGGTGGGTCGGGCTTGTTTTGAGGAAATCGCATATTTGCTTATTTATGGGGAATTACCCAATCGAGCAACCTTAGAACAATATCAAGACAAGCTAAAACAGTTGCGTGTGTTGCCCGCAGAATTAAAAGCCGTATTAAAACTTATTCCGCGCGATGCGCATCCCATGGATGTATTAAAGGTGGGTTGTGCTTTCTTGGGAACTATAGAACCCGAAAAAAGCCCAGAGCAGCAACGCGATATCGCCGATCGCTTAATGGCTTTATTCCCTTCTATGGTGATGTATTGGTATCAATGGCATCACTTAGGCCGTGAAATAGATACATGCAGCGATGCCGATGGTATTGCTGCACATTTCTTAGAATTATTATTGCAAAAAAAACCGGAACCTATGGTACTTGAAGCCGTAGATCAATCTCTTATTTTATATGCAGAACATGAATTTAATGCCTCTACTTTTGCTGCCCGTGTAACGGCAGCAACTTTAACCGATTTTTATTCCGCCATTACCTCTGCTATAGGGACTTTACGTGGCCCGTTGCACGGGGGCGCCAATGAAGCCGCTATGGAGTTAATAGAATGCTATGATTCTCCAGCAAAAGCGCGCGTGGGTTTGCTCGATAAATTAGCCCATAAAGAAAAAATTATGGGTTTTGGTCATGCTGTTTATAAAATACGAGATCCTCGTTCGGATATCATCAAAGGCTGGGCAAAAAAATTAGGCGAATTACGTCATGACACGGTCATTTATCCTGTTTCTGAATCCATAGAGCAGACGATGCGAGACGAAAAAGGTATGTTCCCGAATTTAGATTTTTACAGTGCGGCAGCGTATCATTTTTGCCAAATTCCTACGCCCTTATTTACGCCTATTTTTGTCTTTGCACGCATTGCTGGTTGGTCCGCGCATGTTATAGAGCAAAGACAAAACAACAAAATCATTAGACCTGGTGCAGAATACAGTGGCCCTACGCCTAGAAAATTTATTGCTATAACTGATCGTTAAGGAAGTTACAATGAGTAATATCAATGTTACCGAAAATGAACGTCCTGATTTTGATGAAGAACTTAAAAAAATAGCGCAATATGTAGTAAAGCCATATGAGCCTTCTAAAGAAGCACTGGAAACAGCACGCTATAACTTCATGGACAGTCTAGGGTGTGCGTTGCTGGCTTTGCGCTATTCGGAATGTCGTAAACTGTTAGGGCCTTATATTCCTGGAACGCAAGTACCTTATGGTGCGCGTGTACCCGGTACGTCTTATATTTTAGACCCTATTAAGGCCGCTTTTGATCTAGGTGCAATGATCCGTTGGCTAGATTTTAACGATACTTGGTTGGCCGCAGAATGGGGACACCCATCGGACAATATCGGTGGCATTTTAGCCGTAGCCGATTATATTTCACAAAAAAATATCTCTTTAGGTTTGCCGCCTCTAACGATGCATGATGTGTTCATAGCCATGATCAAGGCACACGAGATCCAAGGCATATTGGCATTGGAAAATGCTTTTAATCGCGTAGGCTTGGATCATGTTATTTTAGTTAAAATTGCGACTGTAGCGGTCGTAACGCAATTGTTAGGCGGTACTGAGGCACATATTTTAAATGCATTGTCATCAGCTTTTGTGGATGGGCAAAGTTTGCGGACATATAGACATGCACCGAACACAGGTAGTCGTAAATCATGGGCAGCAGGCGATGCCACCGCGCGCGGCGTACAATTAGCTTTTATGGCGATGAAAGGTGAAATGGGTTATCCCAGCGCGTTAACGGCTCCACGTTGGGGTTTTTATGATGTATTATTCAAGAGTGAACCTTTTAAAGTATCGCGACCTTATGGCAACTATGTCATGGAAAATATTTTATTTAAAATTTCATTTCCCGCTGAATTCCATTCACAAACGGCAATTGAATGTGCGTTTAAGCTGCATAATTTAGTGGCTGACAATTTGGGGCAGATTGAAAAAATTGTTTTAACTACACAAGAACCGGCTATACGCATTATCAGTAAAACAGGGCCTTTGTATAATCCAGCCGATAGAGACCATTGTTTACAATATCTGGTTGCTATCGGGTTATTATTTGGCCGATTAACAGCGGATGATTTTGAAGCTGAGCGCGCAGCTGATCCACGTATCGATGCGCTGCGATCAGTGATGGTGGTGGAAGAAGATCCGCAATTTACTTTAGATTACTATGATGAAAATAAGCGTGCCATAAGCAATGCCATACAAGTCTATTTTAAAGATGGCACCCATACCGATAAGGTCGTGGTTGAATATCCATTGGGCCATAGACGTAGACGTGCTGAAGGCATTCCGGCGCTACTGGAGAAATTTAAAAGCAGTTTATTGAGCGCATTTCCTGCCTTAAAAACAGAAGAAATATATGAACTATGCCTAGACAAAAAGAAAATAGATGCGATGCCGGTTCATCATTTTATGGAAATTGTTACCTAAGGTGAAGTAACTATTTATGTCCGATGAAATGTATTTCAATTGCAACGCGAATTCTGTTTAAGATGCAAAATTCCGAGCCGCGACCGTCAGGGAGCGGAAAATGAACGAATAACAGGAGTAACCCGGCTCCATTCGGGGAACAATTGAATATTTTTAAGCCAATTATACAGAGATTTCTTAAACAGAATTCGCGTTAGCAACGAATCACAATGATGGGATCAGCGGGAGTGAATAGCTAAATGAAAACGTTATTAACTGAAGTCCTAGACATTGCTAAGAGCGCTGGGGAAGAAATATTGTCTCTTTATCATGGGTTAGAAGAAATTGTGGTTACCTTAAAAGAAGATGATACCCCCCTTACCAAAGCTGATTTAGCCGCCGATCACCTGATTAGGGCACAATTAAGCGCTTTAAGCCAGCGTTATCCAGTTTTGTCTGAGGAAAGCGTCGCCATAGATTTTGCAGAGCGCCAGACGTGGTCACAATATTGGTTAGTCGATCCCTTAGATGGTACGCGCGAATTTATTCATCATACCAATGATTTTACGGTTAACATCGCATTGATTGTGGCGCAGAAACCTGTTTTAGGGGTAGTACATGCACCCGCACATGGCGTGTCTTATATAGCAGCCCACGATGTAGGTGTTTTTAAAGTGACTGCAACAGGAGTATGGCAACCGATTCGGGTACGACCTAAGCCGGATAAACCAACCGTGGTAGTGAGCCGATTTCATAATAGTGGTGGGACTTTGGCCCAGCATTTGCAGAAAATGGGGGGGTGTACCATCATACCGGTAGGCAGCGCCTTAAAACCTTGTCTGATTGCAGAAGGGGTGGCTGATCTCTATGTTCGTTTTGGACCTACATCCGAATGGGATACTGCGGCGTCACAGTGTATTTTGGAATTGGCCGGTGGTCTTATGTTTGATCTATCTGGACAAGCCTTATGCTACAATACGAAGGATTCTTTGCTGAATCCCGCATTTATCAGTGTAGGTGATACCAGTATAGATTGGTTAAATTATTTGCAAATAGAATCTTTGTAGCTTGGGGAGAAACAAATGAAAAATCGAGTTGTCGTTACGATTACCGGAGCAGCGGGACAAATTAATTACGCTTTGTTATTTAGAATTGCTTCCGGTGCCATGTTTGGTGCGAATACAGATGTTGAACTGCGTTTATTAGAATTAGAAGCCGCTATGCCTGCTTTAGAAGGTGTGGCAATGGAATTAGACGATTGTGCTTTTCCCTTATTAAAGAAAATTACCTGTACATCTGATATCGCTACAGCGATGAAAGGCGCTAATTGGGTATTATTAGTCGGGGCGGTACCGCGTAAAGCTGGTATGGAGCGTTCTGATCTATTAAAAATCAATGGCGGTATTTTCAAAGAACAGGGTAAAGCCATTAATGATCACGCCGCAGACGATGTGCGTATTTTTGTAGTCGGTAATCCTTGTAATACTAATGCTTTGATTGCCATGCATTATGCTCCTGATGTACCTAAAGATCGCTTTTACGCCATGACAATGCTCGATGAAAACCGCGCACGCATGCAATTGGCTAAAAAGGCGGGAGTTGATGTGACCGCCGTAGAGCATCTGTACATTTGGGGTAATCATTCCTCAACGCAATACCCCGATTTTTATCATGCCACTATTAGTGGAAAACCTGTGATAGAAGTAATACACGATATGCCTTGGTTGCAACAAGATTTTATCACTACGGTGCAACAACGGGGCGCAGCGGTTATCAAAGCGCGCGGTGCTTCTTCAGCCGCCTCCGCCGCCAATGCTGTAATCGATGCGGTGCATGATTTAGTGCATGATACGGTAGGCAGCGGTGGTTATTCCATGGCCCGTGCTTCGCGTGGAGAATACGGTGTGGATGAAGGTTTGATCTTCTCCGTACCTTGCCGCACCGAAAAAGGGAAGAACATAGTCATCGAAGGTATAGAGCAAAATGAATTTGGCAAGGAAAAAATAGCTCGTACCCTGAATGAATTGCGCGAAGAAAAACAAGCCGTGAAGGATCTAGGCTTGATATAATTTATGCCGCCATTGCTGCCGCTAGTCGGCGGCAATGGCGGTGTTTAGCACCATAAAAAATCTTTTATACTCTATGTTACAAACGGATGAACCGATCCGCTATTTTCCGAGCCGCGACCGAAAGGGCGCGGAAAGAGGAAATATACTCTAATCTATCCAATATACGTTTTTCTTACTACAAGGCGCTAGTAGTTACCCAGGAAATATAGACGCACGCCTGGATTGATCAATGATTAATCAATTAAATAGTATCTAATTAACTATACGTAGAGGGCCGTACAAACCGGCCTCTATTTATTTACTATCTTCCAGCCTATTCATTTTCTCTATAGCTTCTTCGATGTCGCGTTCCATCTCTGGATTTGTCTTTTTAACATTTGCCAACAGTAAATACCAAGCAGGTACCACGAACAAGGAACACATCGTACCAAAGGTCATACCGGCAACGATGATGATACCGATTTGCATACGTGAGTTCGCACCCGCACCGCCGGCAAAGACCAACGGTAGAGCACCTAATACCATGGCACCGGTGGTCATTAATATGGGTCTTAATCGCAAGGTAGCAGATTCGATCACTGCATCCAATTTAGACATGCCTTTTTCTTGCAACTGATTGGCAAATTCCACGATCAAAATACCGTGTTTGGCGATCAAACCTATGAGTGTGGTTAAGCCAATCTTACTGTAAATATTTAAGTTACCTCCAACCAAGCGCAAGACAGCAATAGCCGCAGCGATGGTGATAGGCACGACGATGAGGATGATCAACGGATCTCTAAAGCTTTCAAACTGAGCCGCCAACACCAAGAATATGATGATAATGGCGAATAACATCACCTGCGTCATTTCACCTTGTGACTGGATATAATAACGCGTTTGTCCACCATAGTTAAAGCTAACCTTAGGGAAGTTTTTAGTCATGTAATCGCTTAAAAAGCTGACAGCTTGACTGGTACTGTAATTGCCCAACAAATAAGCCTGTAGAGTAGCTGAAGGAATTTGTTGGAAATGGTTGATGCTTTCCGGTTGTACCGTATTTTCTATGGTCGCAAGATTGGATAAAGGAATCAGCTGTTGGGTGCTGTCACTTCTGACATATATATTTTGTAGGTCATCAGGAGAAGCTTCGTAGTTGAAGTTCTTAATAAATTCCGGGACTACATAATAACTACGGTCATTATAAGAAAATTGTATATTTTGTGGTGAAGCAAACATGGCAGCCAATGTATCTCCTATCGCTTTTTCACTGACACCCAGATCGCTGCCTTTCAGACGATCTATGGTGACGTTAATTTGCGGTTGGTCAACTTTTAAGTCTATTTGTGCCCCAGGTCTAAAACCGGGGTTAGTACTCACTGCTTGCAATAAACCATTAATAGCAGGCAAGAGTGCATTTATACCATCTGGGCTAGAAATGGCAAAATAAATAGGCGCTTGGCTGCCTGGTAGAGGAATAGAAGGATAGGGCACAGCATAGGCTTGTAGCCCAGGTATAGCATTTAAGGCGGGTTGTACTGCTGCCATAATTTCAAACTGCGAACGCTTACGATCACTCCAATTGACTAAAGGCGCAAATGAAATACCTACGTTGTCGCTGGTGGTGCCATTAATGATACCTACGTGCTGCACCTCGGGTTGTTGTGCATAAATGCCATTTAGAGCAGCGCTAAATTTTTCTGTATATTTAACATTATTGCCCGCTGGCGCATTAAAAGAAGTAACCATAACGCCCTGATCTTCTAAAGGCGCTAAGTTTTCACGTGTAGTGGTATATAGAAAATAACAAGCAAGCCACATTAAGATGGTGAAAATAACCACAATACTTTTTTTATTCAGGGTTTTTTGCAAACGAGCTCGATAACGGGCCATAATCTTACTAAAAACAGCATCAATTTTGTGGGCAATCTTTTGGCTGCTAGGGTCGTGTTCTACTTTAAGGAGGCGTGAACACATCATTGGCGACAGGGTTAAAGCGATAAAGCCTGATACGATAACCGCTGCTGCGAGCGTAAACGCAAATTCAGAAAATAAAATACCAGTAATACCTCCCGAAAAGCCGATGGGGGCATATACTGCCGCTAAGGTAATAGTCATGGCGACAATAGCAAAACCAATTTCGCGAGCACCTACAATGGCCGCGGGAATCGGTTTCATGCCATTTTCCATATGTCTATGGATATTTTCTAACACGACGATGGCATCATCCACCACCAAACCAATGGCTAATACCCACGCCAACAGCGTTAAAGTATTTAAACTGTAGCCTAAGGCCATCATGATTACGCAAACACCGATGAGAGATAAGGGAATGGTGATGATGGGGATCAAGACGGCGCGGAAGTTGCCTAAGAATAAGAAGATAACGAAGATCACGAAAATAACGGCTTCAACAATCGTTTTATCTACTTCGGTAATGGATTCTTGTATAAAAATAGAAGAATCGTAAACTGTATTCACTTCTAAACCTGGAGGCATCTTGGCTTGCAGCGCGGGCAACATCGCTTTAATTTCTTTAGATACCGCTAAGGGATTGGCATCCGATGTAGGCAGTATGCCCATCACTGTCATGGGCTTGCCATTCAAGAAAGCAGAGCTATTGTAATTCAGAGCACCTAATGTGGCGTAGCCCACGTCCTTTATACGTACTATAGAGCCATTGCTACTTTTTAAGGGGATATTATCGAATTGCTCTGGAAATTGCATGTCGGTATTGGCCGAAACGTTAAATTCCTGATAATGGCTATACACGGTACCGGCAGTGGATTGTAGGTTATGCGCGGCTAGAGCGGCATAGACATCGGCGGCTGAAAGATTGTAAGCGGTTAACTTATCGCTGTCTATGTTGATGCGCATGGCATAGGTACGAGCACCGTAAATTTGAATTTGGCCTACGCCATTTAATACCCCTATTTGTGGTTGTATTACACGCAGCAAGTAATCATTTACTGCGCCTGGAGTCATATTGTCACTGGTAAAGCCCAAGTATAAAACGGCTTTAGCGCTGGGATCGGATTTACCAATCACTGGCGTGAAGGCATTTTTGGGTAAAACGTTGCTTTTAGATGCTACGGCATTAGAAACGTCAGTTAGCGCTTTATCTATAGGATAGTTTAGATTAAAGTAAACGGTGATGCTGCTCGTATTTTGTGTGCTGCTGGATGTGACATAATCTATGCCATCCACGCCAGTTAAAGCATTTTCCAAGGGTGTGGTGATAAAATTAGACATTAAGTTGGCATCAGCACCTGGATAACTAGTGGTAACAGTAATAACCGATGCATCCATTTTTGGGAATTGACGCACCGTTAATTTAAAAAATGCTGCTAAGCCTATAGCCAATAATAACAAGCTGACCGACATGGCAAATACCGGGCGGCGGATAAAAACGTCGGTAAAACTGGTCATAGGTTATCTTCTCTCTAACTATTTCTTTTCTGTAGGGGCAGCGGTAACTGTTTTGCCATCTAAAGCAGTGATTTGTACCGGCTGACCATCATATTGAATTTTAATGATGCCATCGGAAACGACTACATCGCCCACAGACAAGCCTGAAGCAATAGACACATCGTTACCCTGGCGCATTCCTATGGTGACTTCGGTTTTCTTAGCAACACCGTTAACGATTTTCCATACAGCACCACCGGTGCTGTCATAGCTTAAGGCCGTTTGCGGAATGGTGACCACAGGATGCGTTTTTAAACTATATAAGGTTACAACGGCATAACTACCAGGTAACAGCGTATGAGAACTGTTGGGCACCGAACCCCATAAGGAAATGCTGCGAGTAGTGGCATCTACTGCGGAGTTAATGGCGGTGACTTGGCCGTCGAAGGTTTTGGTTTGATCGGCACTGGAGACTATAGATAATTTTTGTCCCACGGCTATGTCGTCCACATAAATATCCGGAATGCTAAAATCAACACGTATGGGGTCGATTTGTTCCAAGTCTACGATAGGTGTGCCCACCGTTAAATATTGGCCCACGCTCACTTGTCTTAAACCTGCCATGCCATCAAAAGGAGCGGTGACGTTATATTGACGCAGAGTGGCTTCCATATTTTGCACATCAGCAATGTTTTGCTGCCAATTGGAATAGGCGTTGTCTAGGTCTTGTTGTGCGACTACGTTTTTCTTATACAAATTGGCGTAACGTTGGTAGGTTACTGCACTCAGCTGCAATTGAGCTTGAGCCTTTTTTAATTGCGCCTCTACGATATCGGGATAGATTTGAATCAGTTTATCGCCTGCTTTGACCATGGTGCCTGAATCAAAATAAATGGCGGTGACTTGTCCTTGTACCTGCGCTTTTAACATAGCTCCCTTGAAGGTGTTGATGGTACCCGTAGATTGAATGGGTACATGCCAAGCATCTTGTTTGGCAGCCACGGCATTGACTATGACGGGAGGCATGCTAGCGCCAGCAGTGCTAGGAGACATTATTTTTTTGACTATCATAATGAGAATGATGGCTATGACGATAGCCACGATTATTTTAATGGTACGTTTGCTTATTTTTGGAACAGTCATTATTTCTTTTCCTTAATTCGGTACAGCGTATATTGAGTGGCTGCAATGAGTGGTTATGCTGTCAAGAATTAGGGAAAGTGTCAAGTGTAAATGAGTAGATAAAGGGCAAATGATCTTATAAAATACTCTTATAATCATGAAACAAAGGTTCCAATGATAATGTACTGAGAAACAAAGAATAAGCCATCCATGAACTGAGTGCCGCCGTATCTTTAAAGTACAAAGGTAAATATTTAGGCGCAATAATGGTGCCTTCTTCAATTAAATTAGCGTAAACCCGCAGATCTTCTAAATGCACTTTGCCTAAAAACAGCAAAGGGATGTGATCTAATTTTCCTTCGGCGATAGCCAAACGAATATAGTTAAAAATAAGCACAAAACCTTTACTGTAGACTATGTCTTTAGTAAAAGGCCCTAAATGCGGCAAACTACCGCGAAAAATGCGTACCGTTTGCTGATAAGCGCTTTCCATATCCGTGCTTTTTTCTAAGTAAAAATGGAATACTTCCATAAAATCTGCGCCATTTTCGGCCATGTTCACGGCATGAATACGATCGACCAAACGTTGTATGCGTTTTGGGCTGGAAACGAAACTAAACATTTCTATTAAAATGGCCAAGCCTTCTTGGAATAGCGTAGTAGAAGGTGTACCTTTGCTTAAAAAAGTGCAGTAGGGTTGGTTTTTGCCATTTAAAGTTGTGCCTACATGTACCCAGCCTTCATGTACCTCTAAAACTTTTAAATCGCGCTCGCTGAACAAAGCGTTTTTACGTAATTTGAGGACTTCAGCACCGGCAGCGGCATCGGCAACGATACCATCGTCACTTTTGACTGTGATTTTTTCATGCGGATCGGTGAAATAACGCCCTAAGCGATGGGATAATATTTGTACGGCTTCTTTACTGGTGTAACGTTTTTCATCCTTCTCACTTTCCCAACTTTGTCCCAATTGATTTAGCGTTTGTGAAAGATTATCCGCTAGATCTTTTAACGAGGGACCGTTTGCGTAAAAAACATCGCTGACACTGCCATATAATCCTTGGCTTAGTTCCGTAAATTGGCGCTGACCGCGATGGGCTAACATTTCAATGGTGGTTCGATATTCTTGACACATACGTATCATAATCATGCCTACGGGGTTAAATTGCCCTAATTTTTTATGAATTTGTTCTTCTAAGATTATTAATTCTTCTCTGAGTGCATGTGCTTCAAAGTTTAAAGGCACACTAGTATAATAATCTTTGGTAACAGCGGGCGATTTTTTACCTTTATGGGCTAAAAAATCTTCCTTGATGCGGTCATCCCATTTTACTGCATTGAGGATACGGATAGGCTTTTGTAGCAAAACAAGTCGGTCGGATAGTTCTTTGATGGTGTTTTGCAGATTGCTGGGAGACTTTTTCATTATTGCTCTGTAAAGTAGGGGATATAGCTATGTTATATACTGATTATAGTGCAAGATGCAAATCGGCGCGGGGTGTGATGTGCTTTTGAGTTTATGCTGTGTATGGCCCCAAGCCATATACAAAGCGCAATAGTGATGGCTGGATGTCGCGTGACCGGGCCCGGCCAGCAAAGGATTATAATATTTAGTCCTGGATATAGCGGAGCATAGACGCTGGGTTATAATGCTGAACCCTGGGTAGTCGAATTAATGCAATATCAGAGAGAGGAAACATAATGTTTAAAAAATATCGTAACATAACGTTATTATGGTTTTTTTTTGATAACCTGTTACGTAAAAACATTTGCGCTAAGCCTGCAAACAGATTTAATCGACAGTAACGGCCAAATCAATATTCAATATTATTTAAACTTATATGCCTTAGATACCAATTTAACTTTAATGCTGGGCAGCACAAACACACAGCTGCAGCAGCAATGACCGGCCATGTTCTATACCAAGCTGAAGTAATGGGGGTGATGGCGGCAGAGCAACAGTAGAAACATAGAAAGCTCTTTTATAGATTTATTATTTATGTTAATATGCATAAAAATATTGATAGGCAGGAGTTTTATGATGAAAACAAAAATTGAACAACTTATTGACTCTTGGGTGATTTGCATGGAAGATTCGGGTGCCTTGCAATTAGAGCGGGCTATAGAGTCTATTTTAAAGTCTATAGAATCAGAACTAAAAAAAAATAAACTGCGGCTAAGTGAAAAAGAATACGAATTCGAAAAATTGATTCATCGTGCTTTAGATAAAGTACAAGCTTTGTCCAAAGCGCTGCGCATGCAGACTGTAAGCTACTTCAATGGGGGTATTCAGCGCGAGGTTCAGCGACCAGAATACCAACAATTAAAACAGTGTTTTATAAAATATTTAAAGCCTGTGCCATGGTCTTATAGTGTATTCATTGCCGCAGAAGTCATACCCGCCATACTGCTTATTTTAATGGTAGCCTCTATGCCAGGTTTGGCTTTGGCTGCCAAAAGAAGCAAAAGCGCATCATCTGAAAGTGTTGATCCACCGTGTACACACCTTTTAAAAATAGACTACGCAAAAAGTAATACTATGCTGCACGATATAAAGTTACAACTGAGCAAAATGGGCGTTGATTATAATAAGCTGCCTATACAAGCGGATATAAGTGTAGAAAAAATACGTCGCCAAGCCGATTGTTTTGCACAGACTCTAACACAGTTTTCTATAGGCAAGTTATCTTCATTAGAAGAAGAAAAATTTTTTAACACGGTATTAAACGATGATGCCTACATGGAGCCATTACATCTCATTTTAACTTACGCAGAAAATGAGCCATTGCGCTATAAAATTATCGCCAAATTAGCGCAGGTGTTGTATAGGGATATACACAGTGCTAGAGCGTTCAATTCGGGTAGGTTAATTAGAATATTGGGGCAAGCCATTATGGCTCTTCATCCAGATAAATTACCACCGAGTATTACAAAAGATGAAATCATCAGAATGTCTGATATGTTGTCGTTGTATAGACGAATGGCCCAGAGTGAATCTGCGGTGAATAAGCAAAGCCTAGCGCTGCGCGCTCTTTTAGAAACTGAATGGGGCATTGAGCCGCAATCCATGCCTATAAAAGAAAACTCATATTATGCACAGTTCTTAATGGCATTTATAGCGATGATGGGGTTGATGCAAGCTTTTAGACGGTTGTTTAACCGCACATTGCCTACAGCTAAAGTGAACAACCAGAAAACCGCGATGCCAGAACAAACGAGTGTGGTAAAAACGCCTGTATCGACTAAGCCATCGGCAATAACATCCTCGCCTCAAATGGCTCCGCCACAAATTATCATTCAAAAAGAACCTATACAAAAAAACTTAAATGCTATTCTACGTAGACTTAACGACCTATTTGAAGATCTTATTATCCCAGATCCATATCTTTTACACTGGAATGAAGACGAAGCAAAGGCTCATCTTGAATTAAGGATGGAACAATATTATTATAATACTCAAGGAAATGGAAAAGTTTTTGGCTTTTCTAAAGCAGCCTTAAGCGCGCTGGCAAAAGAGTATTGCATAAATAGGCTCGGTGCAGAAGAGCGAACTATGCTGTGGAATGATGCTGGTTTAGTGTTAGAGCAGCCATGGGCCTTAAAGTTTAATGATAACACGCACTCTATAAAACAATGCTACGCCGCGTTTTTTAAAATCTTGAGGCAGCTGGCAAATGTATATTATCCTATGGCTATTCAATTAGACTGCCACCGAGGAAAATTTCTCGTTGCTTTTAGCTTGAATAAAGTGTTTCGCTCTGAAATAGAACCTTATACCTTGTCAACGAAACAATTTCTACAATGTATACGCAGCAGTTTGGGGCTAAATGGTCAAGAACCGCAATTTTCCATTCCCTATGAAACTCTAGAAGGCATGTCATTGCCAAATGAAAAAGAGTTCTTATCAATGAAAAAAGAGGCTTGTGCTGTAAAAGAAAAGGAACTCATGGGGCCGCTTCGCTTGTTTGACCTAAGCAAGACTTCTATTGGTCCTGAAAAAAATATAGCTATCACGCCGCTAAAAACTGTCAAAAATAGATGATTTTTGCAAAAAATGATTTTTTCTCATCCCCCTTAAATGGGTATCGGAGCGCATACAAATTAGCAAGAAAAATGGGAAATTCCTATCTTTTTAGGAGGTAGTATGTTATAATCCCAGCGACTATACTAATTATAGTAAGGTGAAATTTAAATGAGCACAACACCATCAGACATTCCCTCTATGCAGCAAGAAATTGAAACATTAAAAAAAGAAAAGCGTAGCCTGCAAGAAGTAATAAACTACTTATTTAACGGGAATGACTTACCTGTAAATCGCGCGGCTGCGGAAAACAACACATATATGTTAAAGCTTTTGTTAAAACAGGGGGCGCCTGTAAATAAGAAATACAGCAATGGTTCTACAGCTCTACATATTGCTGCGGCAAAAGGCTATACAGAATGTATGGACATATTGTTGTTAGAAGAAGCTACTAATATAGAGGAAAGAAATAATAAAGGCCATACAGCCTTGCATATGGCTGTTCTGCAAAATCATCACAAGTGCGTGAAGAGCTTGGTATACGCTGGGGGGGATGTGAATGCGAAAGATAATGATGGTTGTACAGCGCTAGATATTGCTACCAAAAAGGGCTATCAAGAATGTCTCAACGCTTTGCGGTGGCGCGTAAAGTATAATGTGAGTTCAATTCTATGTGTTGCTGCCAGTGAGGACGACATCCGCTGGGTAAAAATTTTATTGGCTAGAGGGGTGAATGTGAATGAGAAAGATGCGAATAGCTGCACAGCCCTGTATACTGCTGCTAATGAGGGCCATAGGGATCTTGTAATCTTCTTATTGGAGAAGGGGGCGGAAGTGAATGCGAAACATAATCTCAGGGGCTATACACCCCTGCATTGTGCTGCCGAAAAGGGTTATATAGAGATTGTAAAAATCTTATTGGAGAAGGGGGCGGATGTAAACGCTAAAAATACAGAGAATTATACACCCTTACATGTTGCTGCCCTACAGGGTCATATAGACATTGTAAAAATCTTATTGGAGAAGGGAGCGGATGTAAACGCTAAAGATACAGAGGATTCTACACCCTTACATTTTGCTGCCCTACAGGGTCATATAGACATTGTAAAAATCTTATTGGAGAAGGGAGCGGATATAAACGCTAAAGATGTAGGGAATTCTACACCCTTACATGTTGCTGTCCGACAGGGTCATATAGACATCGTAAAAATCTTATTGGAGAAGGGGGCGGATGTAAACGCTAAAAATACAGAGAATTATACACCCTTACATGTTGCTGCCCTACAGGGTCATATAGACATTGTAAAAATCTTATTGGAGAAGGGAGCGGATGTAAACGCTAAAGATACAGAGGATTCTACACCCTTACATTTTGCTGCCCAAGCGGGCAATATGGACATCATAGAAATCTTATTGGGGAAAGGGGCTGATGCGAATGTGATAAATAGCTCTGGTAAGAGAGCTCTAGAGGTGAGTAATGGAAACGGTTTTACACCTATGCACCTCGCTATTCAGAAGAATGATATAGGTTTGCTAGAGCTCTTGTTGGACAAAGGGGGAATAAGGGCCGTATATAGTTACGACAAAGATTTTGACACATCCGTTCATTGGGCCGCTCGGAATGATAATCCAATCTGTCTCAGAATGTTGTTAGATAAGATTCCTGGCGCAGTGGGTGTGATTAATACACACAATCACAATACACCTTTACATCTCGCGGCCCAATACGGCCGAATAGAGTGTGTGAAAATCTTGCTAGAGCGTGGGGCAGATAAAGACAGGAGAAATAAAGTTGGACATACAGCGCTAGAGCTTGCTGTCTCTCAGGCACATAACGATTGTGTGGAAATCTTGACAGCGTGGACGGGAGTTCAGCGAAATCTTCAAACTAGCACTATACAAGCAACGGCAGCAGCTACTTCATCAAGCGCATCTAGCAACGCATCCAGCAGTTTAAACCCGATCCTTACTCGTAAGCGAGGTATGCCCCATCCTGCAACTGGCCGCAATCTGCGACCAAGATTACGAAGCTCTGAGTTTTTTAGTGCTGGAAGTAATGAAATACCCGATGTCATGGTGACAGAATCAAACCCATTGGCAGATTTAAACGCAGGAATTATGACTCTTGCAAATGCGGCGATTCCTGAAGGTGCGAGTGCTGTTAAAGAAGAGCCTTCTTCACCCACGATTCCCAGAAAAATATAGCTATCACGCGCTTAAAAACTGTGAAAAATCGATAATTTTTGCAAAGAAGCCACTTTCTTCGATGGCCTCGGATACGCTATTGCAATGGATTAACACCGGGCGTATAGAAAAATTGCGCGTTACCGCTAAGGCTTTTATTTTCTGCTGAACTTCATCGATCACGGTTTTTTGAATGGCGTCTTTAGAATATTTGATCTCGCAAACATACAAAGTATTAAAGCGGGTTTGAATTAAATAATCTATTTGACAGCCCGATTGACTTTTGGTGGCGCGTTGTCTATAGGGATTATGCGCTATAATGTCTTGCTGAGAAATTCCCAAGGCATCGTGAATCAATTTGCGATTGTTCAAGACGCAATTTTCTATCTGTAGGCCTAAGATAGTAGACCAAGAGGGCAGCGCCGTTAAGGTGATATCATGATAATCATCGGCTTCTATTCTATGTTTATTCGGTAAAATGTATTTTAAATAAAAGCGGCAGTAATTGTCGCTTAATCTATACCAGGCGATTTTAGCCATTTTACCATTCTTGAGATGCCAGCTATAATCTTTAGCAATAAAACCAGATAGCACCAGATTTTCAAGATGGGCATAATCATCGCCATTGCCGCTTAAACCTATGTGTTGATAAATGCTTTTAGCATCGGCTGGGCCTAAAGCTAAACAGGCACAAATTTCGCTATACAATATCTTTTTATCTGAAAATAGGTCAGAAAAAATTTGATCAAATTCACGAAATAAGATACCTTCTGGACTAAAGCAGAGATTTTTAATATTTTGCTCTGCAGGTAAATTAGGATTGATTTCCTCTAGATAACGAGGGATCCCTCCTGTAACTGCTAAAGTGATTAATTTTTCCAATGGTGACGCAAGTTTTTCTTGATCGCGCCAAAATTCGCCACATTCAGGTAATGATAGCTCTTTAAGCGTTAGAACTAAGGATTGTCGCCCCACAAATCCAGTGCTGCTCAATAAATTTTTATCGATCCACATCGAAATGGAACTGCATAAAGCGAGGATGAGATTGGGATTCTCCTTAAAATACATTTCCCAAGCAATTTTTAATTTGGATAAAAAAGTAGGTTCATCATGACCCATCCATGAAATTTCATCTAATACTACGAGTACGCGTCCGGTCTTAACTTGTGCTGCCAATTGCCACAATAAATCGCCCCAATCATCCGTTTTTAAACCTCTCAAGCCAAATTCATGGCTTAATTGACGAGCAAATTCTAATCGTTGATCTTTGGCAGTAACGCCTTTATCGGGCGCAAGTCCAGTGAAAATATGCACACGACCTACCATTTTGCCAAACTCGCTCAATAAGCGACTCTTACCAATACGGCGGCGTCCTTTTACCACGATCAACGCAGGCGATTTTTTGTCTAATAAAGTGCATAATTTAGCCAATTCGCGTTTGCGACCTATGAATTTAGCCATAAAGTCCTCGTCAAACTAATGTTTTGTTGATTTGACGAGGATTATAGCCTATATAAAAATCCTCGTCAAATTAGTATTTTATTGATTTGACGAGGATTTTAAGCCTCCTTAGCATTGTTGCAGGAGATGAGAGCAGAGGTGGAGGAAGTTATGAATGGACTTCCGAGCCGCGACCGTTAGGAAGCGGATAAAACCATTCATACTGGACTACAATAAACCCCACCACTCAAGGGTTTTGCCACACCCGTAGTGCCCGGAAAACTAAAGGGTAGTTGTTGTAAATGGCGTACGGCTAAATAAGCGAAGATCTGTGCTTCTAGCGCATCGGCGTTCCAGCCTATGTCGTTCGCGGTTTTAACCACTGCTTGTGGGCAATGTTGCGCTAAACGTGTTTTAAATTCTTGCATAATAACGGGATTATGCCAACCGCCGCCTGCGACGATCCACAAATTCGGTAAAGGGCATTTTAATGCCATTAAGCTTTTAATAATGCTATCGGCTGTGAATGCTTCTAAAGTACGGCAGGCATCTGCTAACGACAAGTCTTCCAAAGCAACGGGCCATTTAAAATCGCCTATGTCTAATGATTTGGGCCCGGCTTGAGTGAAGAAGCCAGCTTTATCACCTTGCATACTGTGCGTGTACAATTGTTGTAGTATCTCGTCATTGACCGTACCCGCTAAACCATAGCGACCATCTTGATCTCTATTTTCTTGGCCGTGTGTTTTTTGGCGTACCAAGGCATCAATTAAGCCATTACCTGGTCCGGTATCCAAGGCGATTAATTGTGTGACATCATCATTGCTAATAAGAGTCGCATTGGCAATGCCGCCGCAATTTAAGATGACACAAGGGATTAAGCCATCGCGTTTAGCTAAGGCCCAATGGTAAATAGGCGCAAAAGGTGCACCTTGGCCGCCCGCAGCTATATCGTTGGCGCGGAATTGATACACAACTGGAATATTTAAAGCATTTGCCATAACTTGCCCATCGCCTACAATAATAGAGCATTGACGCTGCGGTTGATGATATAGGGTCTGACCGTGATAACCGATGACAGTAATATCGCTAGACTCAAGGTGCATGGCAATCGCACTCAATAGATTATTTTATAATCACCTCATAATATAAAAGTAAAGCATTTTTTCACGCGTACTAAATTACGTTAAGATAATCTTCTTTTTTGTCGTTTCTGTACAAAAATTAGCTTCTAAGACAAAATTCGGGCGTTTTCTTTCTAAGATAATTGCTTCTTGCAAGCCCTATTTATTATTTTCTAATAAAAATCATTCGCTTGTAATGAGGTTGGCTGTTTCTTCAATTTTATTTTTTTGTAAAGCTCGATCAGCCGTTAAAACTTTGAGTAAATATCTATGATCCCAGCCAGCTGTTTTACGCTTACAGGTAATACCATTCTTTATAGAGCTCTCTTGTTTAAGTAAATTTAATGCAATGCGTCTAATTAAAGCAAGGTTTTGAGCTGCATTTCCTATTCGGACCTGGCTATGATCTTCTTTAAAGCTAACATCTAATGACCAGTGTAAATCAATTTCAATTTGCCAATGTTTCTGCACTGCTTCAATAAACTTATCTATGTCTTCATATTCTAGATTCGTTAAAAAATAACGCGTTGAATGTACTGTTTCTCCGTTAACGCTACGTTTAATCTCTACTTTACCTATGCCTCTAAGTCCAGGCCAACGCAATTCAAAAAACAATGGGTCTCGTGTAGACACTAATGTATATTTTATCGTTTCTATGCGTCCATGACCCTTTCTCTTCTTTACCCTTCTCAGATGTAACATTTTTTTATATTGCTTTTGCTTGTTTTCCTCTGCTTTTGCAAAGATAGATTTCACATCATCATATAATGTTTTTTGGTTTTCTTTTAAAGCTAAAACATAATTACCTTCTCTTTTTATAATCTTTTCTGCTATCTTTTTTTGACATCCCATTGCATCTATTGTTACCACACTTTCTGCTACATCTATTACGTCTAGTAATTTTGGTATTGCTGTTATCTCATTTGATTTATCTTCTGTCTTAACCTGCCCTAACATCAATCTACTTTTTGCCGCCCATGCACTCACTAAATGCAATGCGGGCGTTCCTTCTCGCTTATTCGATGAACCTCTTGAGGTTTTTCCATCTATCGCTATTATTTCGTTGACTATATCTACCGTCAACGTCGATATCCATTCCATGAAACAAGTTTCAAATACCTTTGGATCTAATAAACAAAATACTCGTCCAAATGTATCGTGCGAGGGTATACCATTAGGTAATTCAAGAAATGTTCTTAACCAATCTTCTTTCGCTTCGGCAAATCGCTGGAGCTCAACCCAGCCATCCGCTCCACAAATAGTCCCGAGGATAGCGATAATTAAAATGTCTGTTAGATTGTGTCTAAAATTATGGTTTTGAATTCTAGGATCTGTGATGGTTCTGAAATGATCAATTAAGGTTCCTTCCAGCTTCATTTTTGTACTCCATTTGATAAAAAAAGAAAGTTTATTTTTTCTCTTTTTTACATCAAATAGCTTTTTAATTCAATAGCTTAACTCTATTTCTTTTCAGTGCGATTGCCATGACTCAAGGTGTTGTTGCTGTAATAGTGTTTGTACAGCATTTATATGCAATTGCGTAGATTCGGCAATAACGGACGCTAAAGATAAGTGGGCGTAGTAGTCACTCATGGTCTGTTGTAAAGTATTTAAATATTCTGTGATATCCGCCTTAAAGTGGTGCGTCGCTTGTTGCAAG
>JAJXVU010000003.1 GCA_021781965.1 Pseudomonadota bacterium | reverse complement strand
CGATCCCGACACCTACACCTACACCGACCCCGACCCCAACGCCGATCCCGACACCTACCCCGACGCCGACGCCAACGCCGACCCCAACGCCGATCCCGACACCGACGCCAACACCGACCCCAACGCCGATCCCGACACCTACACCTACACCGATCCCGACACCTACACCGATCCCGACACCTACACCGATCCCGACACCTACACCGACGCCAACACCGACCCCAACGCCGATCCCGACGCCTACACCGACCCCAACGCCGATCCCAACACCTACACCGACGCCAACTCCGACACCGACACCAACTCCGACGCCAACGCCGAAACCAACACCAACGCCGAGACCAACGCCTACGCCAACGCCGAAACCAACACCAACGCCGAGACCAACGCCTACGCCGAAACCAACACCAACACCAACGCCGAGACCAACACCAACGCCGAGACCAACACCAACGCCGAAACCAACACCAACGCCGAAACCAACACCAACGCCGAGACCAACACCAACGCCGAGACCAACACCAACGCCAACACCGACCCCAACGCCTAGCCCATTAGAGCAAAATGAAGAATCGCCCTGGTGGTCATATGTTTACTTGGCTATACCTGTGGCCCTGCTTACAGGGTTTAGAACAACGGCAAATTATGTATTAATACCTTTGACTCAAGCAGACGAAGAATACACACCCCTTAATCCAGAACCAGAAACCGTTAAAAAAAGGGAATTTTATACGCAATTACTCCATTTTATCCGAAATGAAAGTGCATTTAATCTAATATGGGGACTTATCAGTGGTGCAGTACAGTCTTACCATAATAACACTGCTTGGAATAGATTTGATGCAAAGGTGGCTATTGTGCCCATAATCATTGGAGGAAGTGTTAGCGCTGAATTTGTGTTAAATCTACTGCCTGAAATACACGCGCGTTCTATTGACAGCAGATTGCATCTTTATAGACATGGTGTTAAAAAGCTATTAACGGAGATTACCCTACCTAGTTTCACAAGCGGTGTTATGCTAGCGCCAGTATTATATTATCTTTTCCCTACCTATAGGCCAGAAACCTTTTTACTTGCGACATTAGGCATGCAGGCAGTGCGACAGACTGCTATGGGGCTTGCGGATGCCTATAATAGCAGAACGATTGATTTAGTTGGTGAATATGGCCCTCAATCGCCCTCTGTAGCGTTAAGAAGTGCGTGTGCTTTACTGGCACTTGCAACTACCGCAGCGACAGTTGCTGTCACGTTGTATTTATCCAGTTTTGTCGATAAAAAAGAGCATAATACACCTGATACAGAAGCGTGTTTGGATGCTGCTTTGGGCGGTACTATTGGCGTATTGAGTACGGCGGTCATTGCTGGAGGTACTCTGCTGGGTAAATGTGTCTACAGTTTTTTTAGGCAAGATGACTGTTTGCCATTGTGCTGTAATTTCGACCAAACTTTCACAGGGGCTGGTCCATCAATAGCAAGAGATAATCCAGATGAAGATAACAAGAGTTCGCGAGAGTGCTCTATTGTTAACATCGTAGGTAAATCTTCTACAGCGCAACCCCTAAACAGAAATAATAATAAATCATCGATAGCTCCAAACAAAAATAATAATAAGTCATCGGTAGTTCCAAACGGAAATAATAATCAGTCATCGCCAGGGCGGGGATTATTTTCTGATGTGAACTTGAACGACGACCCCCCACTCCTTGTAAATGATGAAGGCGTCGAGCCACAGCTAGAATCCAGCAGCTGGAAGTTGCCGTGGTTTCATTGATATAAAATGCTGTGAGTATAGGGTCTGTTTACATTTGGTTTGTCGGCTGCAAAATGAATAAAGCGGTCCAAATAGTTGTAAATTTTCGTCAAATATGGCCCGATATTCTCCTCAAATTTGCAACTATTTTGCCCGGCTGTATTCATTTTTCGCTTCAACAAACCAAATGTAAACAGACCCTAGTATTCTATAAACGACGATGTTGATCCGTCCTGCAAAATTTGTAATAAAAATGAACAAAATAGGGCGGTAGAACCAGTTTTACAGTATTTATGTTTGAAAAAACAGAAATATTCACCTCTTTGCCCTGAAAAGATTAAGGTTTTCTTAAGGCATGCAAATAATGCTTTGATTCAGTTGAGAATGCATTGAAATCTTCCTTTAGTACTTCTATACCTTAACCAGGCCAATTTATCTTCCAGTGATAAATATGCGATAGGCATTATAATCTATCGCGTTTAACCAATGGAAGAGAGATTGATAAAAATGGATAGGCCTTTTGGATTCACGTTTTTGAATCTCTGTATAGCGTGAACCATTATAATTTTTTGTTGGGAGCATGGAAGTGAGAAACAAAAAAACATTGTTTTATGGAATATTGTCCGTATTGATTATTTCTTTTTCTGGAAAACTATCCGCTAGCACGGTCCAGGAATCCGATGTAGGGCAATTTACAGCAGATAATAGCGACGCGGGCGTTAAAAACACAAAATCTTTTAATGTGTCCATCGATCAAGATAGCTTATTAGGTGTCATTGTGGATACGAATACGTTGCTTAAGTTTAATGATAGCAATGCTGCCGATTTGGAATTAGCCGGTGGTCCTAGAGTGTTTCGTGCTAATAGTACATATGGTTATGCTTTAAATGACAAAAACAGAATTAAAATAACAGGCGAATATTTAACTGAAGCTTTAGACTTTAACTTTTATAGTGGAGATACTAGGCAATGGGTGAATCAAGGTGCCGTAGGTGCAGCTTATCAATATTGGCTAGGAGGCAGTACTTTTAAAAATGTGCAAATAGGCAGTTACTATTCGCATGCCCCCAGCAAACAACTTTCTGATAAAACAATTGTATTGAACAATAGCCTTAGTCTGTTAGATCAAAGACAGATTGCCGGTGGGAATGATATACATAATACCGCTGAAACAGCAATGAGTCTATGGTCGCATAGCTTGCTCACAGTGGGTGTTGATTATGACCAAGTGCATTACAATACCGACTATAATATTCACAGTGATTCTAATATGCAAGGCTTAGGAGGTCATGCTCAGTTACAGCAATTATTAACTCCTAGTACCGAATTAAATTTGCAATCTAGTATTTCACCGCTTTTTAGCAATTATGGTGCTGCTTTGAATTGGATTTGGACCAGCAAAAAGAACACGGCATTGTCCGCTGGGATTGATTCTACCTACACAGCCGACTATACAACCAATCGTCGTTTCTGGGTAAATGGTATTAGTCTAAATGTAGTTTGGGATGCTGCGCGCAATGACAATAAACCAGTACGTTACAGTGATCCAGATGTTGCAGCACAAGACCTGTCAACTTGGAGCTCTCAGCCAGCGGTGCGTATGCCAGATGTATTGACTATTAGTGATGAAAGAATTACACAGATAAATACGCCTAATACGCCTAATGCACCTAATATACCCGATGAACCCGATACACGGCGTCTACCTAGCAAAGATGACTTTGCTGTTGACTCAGCAGTCTGTCCGGCGCAGCCTCAGTATGATCCCAATACCCAGACTTATAGTGCTGCGGGTGGTTGGGTGCAGTCATATCCTAAAGGGCCTGCCGCTAATACTATACAACCTATCTTTCAATCAGCTGATCTGATGAGAGATAAAGTAGGTGCAGTGAAATGCGAGTATAAAGTGAGTGTACAAAAAACCATATTATTGTCGAATCCCGCTTATACTCACGTTAAAGCCGAAGGAAATAATTGGCAAGCTGGCCAGGATCCGTATTGGCCATCTGCAGAAAGAGCACCTGCACAGACCTGTGGGCTTGGTGCTCCCAGTACGCAATGCAGATTCGCAACAATAGGGCTAAAAAACAGCAGCAAAGATGCGGCAATACAATCAATCAAAAACAGCCCTGCTGCGGCTATAGTCAGTAGTAAAATTAAAGCAGCTTATCAAAATACATAATATGTATATGTCCGTCGCCAATGAAGATGCGAGATCTTGATGAACACTATGGATTTAAATCGAAGCGTTGTTATCCCTGACTGCGGCCTCGCGGCCTGCTCGAGGATGACAGCGTTTTACGTTTTAGTACTGTTTTCGTAGAAAGTATTGCTCTTGCATCTTGAAATGTAATGGGTATGTATATAGTTATCCGATCTCAAACCATAAAATTTAATTTATACGCTAATTTTTAGCGAAAAATTGCCATTTCATCTTCGATGAGTAAAAAATAGATTAGTCCCTAATCTATATAATCAGAATATAACTTTCCTTGGTTGTTTTTGATTGAAACATCTGCGCCGTGTTGTAGCAAACTTCCTATAGTGGCCGTATGGCCATTGAGTGCCGCCCAGTGTAAGGGCGTTAATCCATCATTATCTTTGGTATTGATATTTGCCCCATGCTCTAACAGATAATCAACGGCTTGTTTATGTCCATAACAAGCTACTATATGCAATGCCGTTTCACCTTTTTGATTCGGTAGCGCAATTGCCATTTTGTGCTCCGATAATAAATGGGTAAGCATATTAACCCTGCCATGTACCGCTGCACTGTGCAAAACCGTACTAGCATGATCTCCCTTAGTATGAATATCGGCGCCCTGTTGCAGCAAATAATCAAAAGTGTCGGTATAGCCACTTATAGCCGCCCAATGTAAGGCAGTGGAACCACTGTTATCTCTAGCATGGATATTTGCACCATGCTTTAGTAAATAATTGATAGCCTGTTTATGCCCATAACACGCCGCTACATGCAAAGCTGTTTCGCCGCGGTGGTTCGGTGTATTCACATCCATTTTATAATTTGAAAGTAAGTGATTTAAGGCATAAATTTGGCCATTTCCGGCAACCCAGTGCAGAATGCTCGCACCGTTATTATCTTTAGCATGAATATCTGCGCCGTGTTCTAGTAAAGAATCTATCATTTGAATATAGCTATTGCTGGTTGCCCAATGTAGAGCAGTAGCGCCTTCTTTGGTTCTGGCATTAACGTGCATTTTATGAGTCGACAATAAATAGAGTAGAGTTTTAAATTGGTTATTTTGAATACTTAAATGCAGTGCTGTTCTGCCATCATCAATAGCAGCATTGATATCCATGTTAAACTGCGATACTAAATAAGATACTGTTTCGATGTGGTTGCTCCAAACCGCTAAATGCAGGATGTTACTGCCATCTTTGATGGCGTCATTGATATTCATTTTATGCGTTGAAACTAAATAAGTGATAGTTTCGAGCTGACCGTTTGCAGCGGCACTGTGCAGGATGGTGATGCCATGATTATCTTTAGCGTTTATATCTAGATTGTATACGGATATTAAATGAGTCAGTGTGTGAATTTTTCCTTTTGCTGCCGCCCAGTGCAGTAAAGTACTGCCATCATCGTTTTTAGCATAAATATCCGCTCCTTGGGCTACAAACTGATCGATTTCTGTATTGTTACCATTACAGACAGCGTCTTGTAATGCTTGTTGCAATTCTATGCTAGAGATGGCGGTAGTAGACATAAAAACTCCTTAATTTTAATTTATTATACAAGAATCCTGCGTGAAAGACACTTATGGCTCCTGCAAGGCAGACAATACCGTTTTCTTTTCTTGTATGGTATAGGACAATCTCCAGCAAAAAATGCCGCATAAGCCACACACTAGCCACAAGACTAAGCCTTGATTAAAATGATATAACCAACTGCCTATAGCGGATCCGGTGACATTCGCAAAGGCGTAAACAGATTGATATAGGCCCATGTGTGTAGCGCGGGTAGTTTCATTGGCCTTGTTGTACAGCGACATCTGAATAACAGGGAAGGCTAACATTTCACCTAGAGTCCAAATAACGGCAGACACTAAGGCTAAGTAATAGTTGGTCCCCAATATTAAAATAAATAACCCGAAGCCAATTAAAAAAGCACCTACGCCAGCCACGATGGCCTGATCAAAACGACGTGTTTTCTCAACGACCCAGACTTGCAAAGCGATGATCAACAAGCAGTTTGTTAAAAACAAATAACTTAACATAGGTGCAGTGGTATGGTAATACTGTTGCAAGTAAATGGCATAGGTTATTTTTAATTGTGCGTATAGCATCACGGCGATAAAGAGTATGCAATAGTAAACTGTAAACAGTTTATTTTCAAAAAGATGTAATTTCCAAAAAGGTCTTTTATCTTCTTTGATACAGGCCTCTTTCTCTTCTTTACCGCCAGCCCAGGCTAGAGTTAAAGCGGAAAGACAGATGATTACACCATTCACGGTAAATAATAGAAAATAGCTATAATGAGCCAAAAAACCGTCAATAAAGACAGAAATGCCGAAACCCAAGTTGACTAACATATAACGTAAACTATTGGCGCGTACTTTATCGTTTTCACCACATTGTGCCAAGATCCATAGACGATTGGCAGGAATAAACGCATAAGCCGATACTCCCATTAAAGTCATCAAGGGGATGAAGACATAAAGGCTATAACAATAGGGAATGCAGAGTAAGGCCGATGCAATGATAAGCAATGATACAATAGAGATTCGTTGAGTAGAGTAATGATTACACAATCTACCACTCCAATAAGCGCCGCAGGTAGCGCCTATGCCAAACAATGTGACTAACAGCCCCGTTTGTGTCACAGAGAAATGACGTTGATTGATAAAAAAAAGAGATAAAAAAACAATCACTGAACTGGCTAATGAATTGATAAAAGACGCGCTCAAACCCACCCACAGCCGTATGGGTAAACCTTGATAGAGTTCTACATAAGAGCGTGTGCATTTTTTGAGGTAATTAGCCACGGGGTGCCTCGGATAGCGAGTTGTTATTATAAACAAATGAGTTGCAATTATGGCTATGGTTAGTACAAAAAGCAATATGCCATAGGCTTTATCTCAATCATCCACATGCTTATCCACAGATTCTGTGGATAACTCTTATCTAACAGCAGAATAATACAATTAACACATATTTTGTTTATACGAAATTTCTTAAAATAAAACACGCGCAAAGCCAGCTTTAATCGTAACATGTTGATTTATATATAAAAGTATAGCTTCCCCCTTGGGGTTCCCGAATTGTAATGTAATAGGCTTTGTCTTATCCTAGGTTGGTGTACAGGATGTACTGGTCCAAAGGAAGTGGATTGCTTAGGGACAAAAGCGCAAAAAGCGCTGCTAGGAGTACGCAGGGCGGGGAAAGGGTGGTTTTGTTTTAACCACCCTTTTTTCTTTTAGCCCGTCAAATTAACGACACATGTATCTGGACATTTTATCACCAACACCCTGCCGCGGTGGCACTAGCGCCTGTGAAGCTACGCTGCCCCAATTGATTAATGGTTAAAGTACCGCAATTATCACTGCTTTGTGCACCTGTGGGTGTGGCATTGGCGATAAAAGTATTCCCTGAAAGATCGCTAAGGCTCAAGGTATAGTAACTTTCGGGAGAAGTTTCTTTTACGCCCAACTGGGCCAAAGTAGCGCCTTCATAGCTTTTATTTTCACTAAAATATTGATCCATACGATGCGATAAATCCAACAGCGCACTTTGTCCATCACTGCGTCTACCGCGTTCTACATAAGTCATATAACTAGGATAAGCAATACTCGCCAAGATGCCGATGATGGCAATGACAATCATGAGTTCAATCAACGTAAAGCCAGCAGAACGATGTTTCATACTTAGAGGCCCCTTATTTTTAAGTAGTTTATGACAAAAAAGAGGGATGGGCAAGAAAACAACCTAATATACATCACTATTTCTCAATGACTCTGCGAGACTTTGCTAAAAAAGTCGTGCATGAAAGTCATACTGCAGTGAGTAAATGGGAAAAATATGGGAATGAAGCTACTCATATGGATGTAAATATAGAAAAAATGTTACGACTACATATGGATGCTCGAATAAACGTAAATACAGTGGAGCAGAAGCAGGACTTTTTTAGTCGTTATAAAGTAGTAGAAAATTTGGCTTTTACTCAGCAGTTGGCACCATTTTGTTTGGAAATTTAAAATGCATAAGAAGTAAACAATAATGAGTGCTGTACTCAAATATGTTATTATGCCGCATCCAACAAAAGAGGTTTATATGTGGTTTAAAAATATACTAGCGTATCGAGTGCTGAGCCCATTTGAATACAATGCCGAAGAATTGCATGAATTATTGGCTGACTTACCCAGCAGGCCTTGTGGGCAATTAGAACATTTAACCATAGGCTGGGCGCCGCCATTGGGTGTAGGGTATGATCGCTTAACGCATGAAGCAGCGGGTTGTATTATGCTAGCATTGCGCAAAGAAGAAAAATTATTACCGCAAAGTGTGGTGCGTGAACAAGTGCAACAAAAATTATTAGCCTTAGAACAAGAAGGGCGTAAGGTCAGTGCTAGGGATAAGCGTGCCTTACAAGAAGAAGTAACCTTGCATTTATTGCCTAGGGCTTTTACTAAGGGTGATGTTACCTATGCTTATTTTGACAAGCGTCATCAATGGTTGATCATAGATACGGGTCGTCGCGCTAAGGCCGAAGAATTTATTATTTTATTGAAAAAATCGTTGCCTAATATTCAATTGGAAGCCGTCAGTGTGGAAAATGCTATTAGCCGCACCTTAACGCAATGGGCCATTGAAGGCAGAGCAGCCGAGGGTTTTGAATTTAACGATTATTGTGAATTGCGCGATCCGCGTCAGGCTAAAAATATCATTAAATGTTTAAACCAAGCGGTAGAAAGCGAGGAGGTCACGCAACATTTATTAGCAGGGAAGGAATTATTCCGCGCCAAATTCGTGTGGCGTGAACGCTTGAATTTTATTTTAGAAGACGATTTTAGCATTAAGCGCATTCAGTTTACCGACCTCATTCAAGAAGAAGCGGTGGAAGTAAGCAGTGAAACCACGGTAGACCAATTCGATGCTGAGTTTGTATTGTGTAGCGGCGAATTTGCGGCCTTTTTACCCGCTTTATTGGCTGCTTTAGACGGGGTGAAAGAAAAGGCAGTCCGGACTGCGAAAGAGCCTGCAATAGTGTAGATATTAATATACTCATAGCAGTTGATTTCTAGGTGAGAGGGCGAAGGCAACAAAGCCTACAATTCAAATGCGAAGAGTATAAGGAGATTAAAAATGCCATTTAAGACCATCAATGGTCGTAAGCTACATTATTTGGATGAAGGTGAGGGTTTCCCCATCTTATTTGGCCATAGTTTTTTGTGGGATGCGCACATGTGGGCGCCACAATTAAAAGCATTGTCGCAGCAATATCGTTGTTTGGCCGTTGATTTATGGGATCACGGTCAGTCTGATCACCTCAATGCCGATCGCTATACTATGCCTGAATTGGCTGACGATTATTGGCAATTTACACAAGCTCTAGGTTTAGAACAATTCGCCGTTATAGGCTTATCGGTAGGGGGCATGTGGGGGGTGCAATTAACACTAGACCATCCTGAAGCGGTTAGCGCTTTAGTTATCATGGATACCTATGTAGGTGCTGAGCCTAAAGCGACTCAGGAAAGTTATTTGGGACTGTTGGCTGCAATGCGAGCGAATAAAGGGGTTTCTGAGGAATTAGCCAATATAATCGCACCCATATTTTTTTCGCCTAAGACTTGTGAAAATAATCCACAAATGGTCCAGGCTCTCAAAGCACATTTAATGGCTTTTCCTGCAAACAATCTTCCTGGAATTGAGATTCTAGGTAAAATGATCTTTACCCGCGATTGTTTGTTAGCGCGTTTGCCAGAAATTAAGCAACCGACTTTGGTGGTGGTTGGTGCAGATGATAAGCCTAGGCCGCCAACAGAAGCTAAAAATATGGCCGATCGATTGTATAATGGTAAGCTAGCAGTGATTAAAGATGCGGGACATATTGCCAATTTAGAACAAGCAGCAGAAGTGACGAAGCTACTCAGTTCATTTTTAGAAAGTCAGATTGTATATTCATCATAACTAAAACCATTAACCCATAAAAAAAGCCACAAATCCCGAAGAATTTGTGGCTTTTTGGCTATTTTTTAGCTAAAAAAGCATTTAGCTTGCTACAGCAACCGAACGGCGCTTAGCGGTACGTTTAGCCTTGCGAGCGGCTGTAGGACGCTTTTTAGCAGCCACAGTTTTGTGGGCTTTACGCGTTACAGTCTTTTTCGCAGTGCTTTTTTTGACGCCAGTTTTTTTAGCGACGCTTTTCTTAGCACCAGATTTCTTAGCCGTAGTTTTCTTTACGGCAGATTTCTTAGCAGTACTTTTCTTAGCGCCAGCTTTCTTGGCAGTGCTCTTTTTTGCATCAGATTTCTTAGCCGTAGTTTTCTTTACGGTAGATTTCTTAGCGCTAGACTTCTTCTTAGTCGTCTTTTTAGCACCTTTAGACAAGGAAGCTTCAGCTTTTTTGAATGCAGCTACAGCTTCTTGTACGCCTCTGTTGTAAGCTGCGGCTAATTGCTTTTTCAACTCAGCAGCGGCTGCAGCCTTGATCTTAGCGATCTTCTTTGCTGCTTCTTTTCTAGCTGCTGCTACTTTCTTTGCCACGACTTGCATTTGTTTCTTCAAAGCCTGCTCGCGTTTGCTTGCACCCTTAGAAGCTACTACTTTGCGTGACGCCTTTTTAGCTACGCTCTTACGGGCAACTTTAGCCTTTGCAGGTTTGGTTGCTGTCTTTGCGTTTTTACGTATGGACTTTGCCATCTTGTCTTCTCCTTGATTACCACTACAGTTAAAGTTACGATAAAGAACCAATTCATTATCGTAACGTGATCACCAGTAAAGATAGCACATTTTTTTTATGTCAACACGGTTTTGGAGAAAAAACAGTAAATATTTTCATAAATTTACCGTTTTTCGTGCTATCCCTAGCCAGTAAGAGCTAGTTTACAGTGAAAAAAAGGAAAATTAAATATATTTTTTTGGAAAATCCATAAAAATTTACAAAAATTTGTTTTTTTTGATATGAAAAAGTGCTTTTTGGGATGATAATGAAGGACAATAGACGGATATTATTTAGATGAGAGTGAATTATGAAGCAAAAAAATGATGTTCTGCAGAAAATTCTATCGTTGCGAGCGCTTTTGACGGAGTATAATTACCAATATTACGTCTTAGATGCGCCTACTGTGCCTGATAGCGAGTACGATAGCTTGTTTCAACAACTGTTGCAGCTAGAAGAGGCCCATCCACAATACTTCAGCGTCAACTCACCTACGCAAAGAGTGGGTGCTGAGGCCATCAAAGCTTTTCACAGTATTCGCCACACAATCCCGATGCTGTCGATTGATAATGTTTTTGATGAAGTGTCTTTACAGGGCTTTGCTAGGCGTATCGCAGAGCGATTGCAGAGTAATGATATAGCCTATAGCTGTGAACCTAAACTGGATGGATTGGCTGTGAGTTTGCACTATGAAGCCGGACAATTGGTACGTGCAGGTACGCGTGGCGATGGTGTTATGGGCGAAGATATTACCCATAATGTGCGTACCATCAGCGAAATCCCCTTAATATTACGCGGTACTACGCCGCCACAGCGTTTAGAAGTACGAGGGGAAGCCTATATGTCTAAAGCAGTTTTTAATAGCTTAAATGCGGATGCTCGTCAGAAAGGGCAGAAAACATTTGCTAATCCACGCAATGCCGCTGCCGGTAGTTTGCGGCAATTAGATCCACGCATTATGAAAGAGAGGCGTTTAAGTTTTTTTCCTTATGCGGTTGCCTTTATCAGCGACGATATGCCCCTAAGTAACAGTCATTATGAACGCTTGTTATCGTTAAAAGAGTGGGGGTTTAAAATCAATGGTGATAGTGAACGAGTGATGGGTATAGATGCTTGCTTAAAGTATTATGAACATCTGCTGGCACGGCGTGCGTCACTGACTTACGATAGCGATGGTGTGGTCATTAAGGTAGATGATATTCATTTGCAAGAAGAGCTGGGTATGGCAACACGAGCACCGCGTTGGGCTGTGGCATATAAGTTTCCCGCCGAAGAAGTCATGACACAACTTCTAGATGTTGAATGGCAAGTGGGTAGAACGGGCACATTGACACCCGTGGCGCGCTTAGAGCCTATATTTGTAGGTGGCGCTACCGTTAGCAATGCCACTTTACATAATTTTGATGAAATGACGCGTAAAGACATCCATATCGGCGATACGGTGATTGTGCGTCGTGCGGGCGATGTCATTCCTGAGGTAGTAGGAGCAGTATTGGCCCAGAGAACGCAAAATACGCGCGCAGTGAGCATTCCTACGCACTGCCCTGTATGTGGAAGCCCAGTATATAAAGTCGCTGATGAAGCCGCTATACGTTGTATGGCAGGGTTACATTGTCCTGCACAACGCAAAGAAGCCATAGTGCATTATGCCTCGCGTAAGGCTATGGATATAGAGGGGTTAGGGGATAAATTAGTCGATCAGTTGGTTAAGCAGAATATTCTGCAATCTCCAGCTGATATCTATCGTTTAGATTTAAATATTTTGGCCAACCTAGATCGTATGGGGATTAAATCGGCCGAAAATATCTTGCAAGCAGTAGAGGCAAGTAAGAAAACCACTTTTGCCAAATTTCTATATGCCTTAGGGATCCGTGAAGTGGGAGAGGCCACGGCTAAAATCTTGGCACAGCATTTTCAAAGTCTAGAGGCTTTGTATGCGACCAATGAAGAAGAATTGATGGCTTTAAATGACATAGGTCCGGTGGTAGCCGCGCATATACACGCTTTTTTGAGTGAAACACACAATAAGAAAATCATTCAGGCAATTGTAGCCGCGGGGGTGCAGTGGCCCCAAGTCGAAAAGAAGGCGCTACAACCCTTGCTGGGGCAAACTTTTGTACTTACAGGCACTTTAGAAACTTTATCGCGCGAAGAAGCTAAAGCGCGTTTAGAGGCATTGGGTGCTAAGGTAAGTAGTAGTGTATCTAAAAAGACGCACGGTGTTATTGTAGGCGATGCGCCGGGTTCTAAGCTGGATAAGGCACATGAATTACAAGTGCCTGTTTTAAACGAGAATGATTTTTTGGCGTTGTTGAGGCAGGGGGAGTAATGAATGGCTCTTATACGACAACGTGTCAATATACATAAGTTCCCAGCAGTAGAAAATGTACCCTTAGGGGCTCGTATCGTCATGGGTGATCTGCATGCCAATGCGGTGACTTTGCTGCTTATGCTGGTAAAAGAGGGGATAGCTTCTAATATTACTAGTAGCCAATATGATGAATTCGTTCAACTTTCTGAAAAAGGAGGAGATGCTTTATCTGCAGAAGATCTACGCCGCTTTTACCAAATAATAGATTATTTAATAATTAGAAAGGGGATTAGCATTCTTCTATTAGGGGATGAGGTTGTCGATAGAGCGGAAAACCCCGATCTTTTTCCTGTAGAAGTGATCGTAAAATTAGTAAAAAACGACGTTGTTCTTACCATTTTGGTATCAAATCACGGTATAGAGCTTTTAGATCGCTCGGAGAAAAGGCGGCCTTTTAGTGAGACTGAATTGCCACTTCCTTATTCGAATTCTGCACATCAGTTGCAAAAATTAATTGACAGAGGATTGGTCGATCGCGAAGAATTTGAACATACCTTAGACAATTTTTATAAGCCCTGTCTAAAAATAATTGCTTATTCTTATGGAGCGGATAAAACGTTTTTTCTATATAGTCATGCGCGTATAGGTTTGGGGCAGGTAGTAGATATGGCCACGGAATTTGACTGTGTCTATCCAGGTGGTGGCATAGCGATCTTAGCTCGGGAAATTGATTGTATCAATGATAAGTTCCAAACATATCTTAAAAATAGGCAAGCGCATCTGCTCTATGACTATGAACGTTTAGGGCATACTAGTGGTGCTATAGATTTTGCTATTTGGAATCGAGATCGTAAGAATCTTGATCGGCCAGAAACCCTATATGGTTATAAACTTACGTTTGTGCATGGGCACGATCGGCGCGATAAGGATAAAGATCCTGTGCACGTTATTAACTTAGATGGCCTACTTGGAAAAGAGCCTCATCTGAATGAGGAGGAATATAGCATTTTAGTACAATTTACACAGGGTATTGCAGATGCAGATGATGCATCATGTAATACGGGGCGTAAACTATTGTCATGGGAAGGAGAAGAGGATGATGTCAGTTTTGTGCAAACCTCCGCTGCGGCACGGCTATCAGCATGGCCTACTTTCTTTCCTATCGTAAAAGCTGGATTAGGGCTTATTTCTTCCTATTGGGAACCTGTAAAACTGCCTAAAGCTATATCTAGGGAAACAAGTTATACGCCGCCGCCTGTTCCCACCCCAAGTATACAACCCACGGTAAGATGTGAACCTATATTATATGGAGAAGATAGGTTACCTGCATTACAATGCGGAAATGACAATTTTAATGTGCATATTTTTCTAAAGGAATCTACAACAACAGCCGTTTCTACCCAGACTGCATCTTGTTCTGCAGAGCCTACTGGGCTAAAAGCAGATACTTATGGTTTATCAGAATGTCAACCCGTTGAGCACTTTGGGCTGCCATCTATTCATTGTGAAGGGGAACAGACTAATTTTATTTATACCCCGCAGATAGAGCCCGACTTATTTGCAAGGCTAGACGGTAATTTGATGCTAGGCGGAGTTATATGGAATCTTGCAAAACAAGGATATGCTTGGTTAACAGGAACGGTAGAAGATGATTCTAATCAGCTGGCTGCCGAAGATTTGATTCATATCAATACGGACGATATTAGCAATACATTTGACAAATTGAAGAAAAAACTATGTTATATTGAGCAGTTGATTTATAAACAAGGGATTAATAAAGAGTTTCTTTTGGCAAAAAATGAAATACAGTTGCGGCTAACCGAATTAGAAGCAGAAGTGCAGGTATCTGAATCTAGTTTAAAAGAAATCGAGCTCGATATTTTGTGTCTTGAGGAAGATCTAGATGCGGAGTTGAATTCAGTTGTAACCACATATCTAAGCACCGAGGTAATAGGGCAGAAACGAGAGGATATGAAAAATCTGCATACGTTAGGATTATTTGCTGTCAGCAAAGCGATACACCCCGGCTCAACGATGAAACCATCCTATGAGAACAGAACAAAAGCTGTTGTTACTCAAAGGTTATTGAATTAGAGGCAAAGACGCATGGCGTTATCGTCGGCGATGCGTCGGGTTCTAAGCTGGAGAAGGCACATGAATTACAAGTGCCGGTTTTAACGGAGGATGATTTTTTAGCGTTGTTGAGGCAGTGGGAGTAAAAGGCACCTAGGGGCAGATACCGCCCCTAGGAATTTTAAAAAAGGTATAGAACAACAAGATTAGTCCATACACTCAAGCTATTTTTTTTGTGTCGGGGTTGTTACCAATGAGGTTACATCTTCTAGTACCTCTCGCGGTGGCCATTGGATATAACTATCATGTGTAGGCTTTTCCATTTCCCAGAATTGCCACACAAGCCTGGCTTTTTTGTGGTTCTCTATTAATGTAGCTATTTCAGGTAAGTGGGCTGCTAGCTCAGACGGAGTCTCACCGTTTCTATCAGGCATATTAATATCAGCATTATTCTGAAGCAATAACGATATGGCTTGTATATTTTTCCAGTGGATTGCGATATGTAATGGAGTATCGCCTTCTTTATTAGTCGCATTAACCTGAGCGCCTTTGGCAACAAATAACGCTATGGCTTCCATATTTCCGCATTCGATTGCAAGATATAACGGGGTATTGCCATATTTATCAGGCGTATTAATCTCAGCACCTTTATCAACAAATAACGATATGGCTTGTATATTTCTGAATTGGATTGCAAAATATAACGGGGTACCGCCATATTTAGTAGGCGTATTAATCTCAGCACCTTTATCAACAAATAACGCTATGGCTTTCATATTTCCGTATTGGATTGCGATATGCAACGGAGTCTCGCCATCTTTATAAGTCGCATTAACCGGAGCGCCATTTTCGACCAATAGTGTTATTATGTCTGTCTTTCTGGCTTCTATGGCAAAATATAATGCTGCATTACCATATGCATCTAATGCACTGTTCAAAAGATCGGACTGAGTTTTTATCAGCTTTGTAACGGATGTAATATCCCCCTTTTGTATAGCTGAGATTAAATCCCCCTTCTCCTGCTCCGTCGCTACCCTTTGTTTTGTCAATTTATGTGTTACCAAAGTTGGATGTGCTGCCATAATACCTTCACCTCATATTAAAATAATTGAGCCGTAATTATACAATAAATCATGGTTATTGCCTATAGCTTAGGATAAAAAGTTGATTAAAAAATGTAAATATAACAATATTCTAAACAAAAGTTAAACGATTTTAGTAGTTTAGTACAAAAATAGACCAATTTGGTCTATACTTCTGTATAAGGGTGTTTGGGGCCGGAAAGTTTTTACGTTTGAAAGCGGGGGTGAGTCTAATGGCAGCAGTCACTGTACAGCATTATTTAGATGATTCGCATGCGCATTATGTGAGTATCACGCATACGCCCGTTTATACTGCACAAGAAACTGCTGAAGTGGCTCAGGTTTCTGGATATCAATATGCGAAGGTGGTAATAGTCAAGGTCCAAAATAGTTTGACTATGTTAGTAGTGCCGGCCTGTGAACGCATAGACATTCGTTACCTACAAAAAGTTTTCTCAACCTTGACAGTGAGTTTGGTGGCTGAAAAAGAATTCAATAAATGTTTTCCAGATTGTGACCGTGGCGCAATACCCCCTTTCGGTCATTTATATCAAATGCCAGTTTATCTATCGCGTGCCTTTCATCTTGATCGCGCCATCGTTTTCAATTCTGGGCAATACAATGAGGCGATACAAATGCCGTATAAGTATTTTATAGGCTTGGTTAATCCAGATGGTTACATAGACTAAAATTTTTGAAATTATTAACTATAATAATAAATAATTGGAGGGTAAAATGTCACAAGATTTTTCTACTTGGCCCCTTTTTATAATATTACTATTATCTGCCTGTTCTATGGTAGTAGGTAGGGTGTATTCAAAAAGAGCTTGGTATATCGTTTCAAAAATATTGATTGTAGTCGTCTGTGTCGGTATTGTGGTATCGCTTTACCATGACAGCACAGATGTATTGAATTTCTACTTTTAATAGGAGGGTAAAATGTTAAAAATAAGGTTTTACTTGATCCTAATGGGCTTATTAGCGGTCTTTTTAGTACTGGGAGGGGCCTTGTTCCTGCAGTTTTTTGATCAAGACGCGCCTTGTCCTTTATGTTTGCTGCAGCGAGTGGGTTTATGTGCCGTTGCTTTAGGGTTGCTACTCAATCTTTTATATGGGGAAAAAGCAAGTCATTGGGGCTTGGTGATTTTTTCGGCTTGTGCCGGGATTGCAGTGAGTATGCGTCAAATTGCTTTGCATCTGCTCGATCCGGTTGGATTTTCGGTGTCCATAATGGGGTTGCATTTATATACGTGGTCTTTTATCGCCTTCAGCTGTGTTTTGGTGATAACCGCCATTATGTTAATGACCATGCCACAATCGTCTGCCGACAAAAAGGTTGTGCGATCTCTAAAATAATTGTAACTACTCGTTCCCGCTGATCCCGTCATCAGCTATGTTCTTTGCTATTTGAATCTATTCATAGGGCGCACGTAGTTATGTTAAATCCACCCAACTTCAACTTCAATCATCCCATTCTGTATACGGGTAGGAAAAGCTTTAATATCTTCATAAGCGGGTGGGGTAGTGACCTCGCCGGTCTTAACGCAAAAACGCGCGCCGTGACGTGGACAAACGATTTCATCGCCATCTAATTGACCATCTGCTAGATTGCCGCCGTCGTGTGTGCACAAATCTTGTATGGCGTAAATATCGCCTTCTAGGTTAATGATAAGCAATTCCTCTATGCCCGTATCAAAGGTAATCCATTCCCCTACAGGAATGTCTTCTTTAGCGCATACTGTAAACCAATGTGTAACCATAGTATCTCCTGCATGATCTTAATCGTATGACCAGTATATCCTAATGGCACTTCAAGATGCGAGTGCTGTGCTTACTAACGCGAATTCTGTTTATTCTCTGAGCGGAACCGGGTTATTCCCGTTATTCGTTTATTTTCCGCGCCCTGACGGTCGCGGCTCTGAATTTTGCATCTTCAAAGAGATGTGATATATTTCTGCGTCTAGAAAGATATATGTAATAAAGGAGCGGGTATTATGAGTATAAGTCGCCGTGATATAAAACGCTATATCGAACATTTTCTTAGGTGCTCTGCAAGCGTTAATTATAAGAACATCACTTTTCCTCTGATGGCTGTGGGAACGATTGAGTTGTATTCTTGGAGCGCTAACTATTTTCTCCAGCGCAAGATCCAGCAATATTTATTTTTTGTATCTAGATTAAATCTAGGTATTGTTCATCTCTGCTTACACAAGCCACAAGGTCATCCGATTGTTAAGGAAATAATGCATGCCATTAGTTCTGGTTATGACCACTGTCTCATGACTTATTCTCCGACTTATTCTAGTTATGCGGATCTTCCTAGATCTGATCTACCGCTAGAATTAAGCTTCAGTAATTATACCGACTGTATTTCGGCAGAGGATTTGGCGACTATCGACAATGTCCTTAGAATATTGTTATATGGTTTAATTCTCAAATTTTTTATCGATGCTATTCCACCGCTTATGCCAAAAGAAATCGATCTAGATGGAGCACTATTACGCTCTTTGAGGATCAACCAGAAAGAAGATCCTTATTTTCCTGAAATAATAGTTAAAATGATAGAAAAACTAAATCTCACAGAGTCAGACTTTGAAGAAGGCTTAAAAGGTGCTCGAGTATGGGTGCGTTCCACGCGTACCCATGGGCCTATTTTTTTTCCTATAACAACCAGCGCTGGTAGAAGTTATGATATGGCGGATCTCTCTATGTTAAAATCTGCAAAGAATGATCCACTCACTGGGCAGCCGTTAACGGGCATTTACTATAACCAAACTTTATTTAGAATTATAAACCATGGTATACGAGATATGCTGAACCAGCATCCTTTTCTATCAGACCAAGAAAAACAAGCCTTTATGGTGCAATATATGAGGATCAATGAAAGTTTTCAGCAAAATTTACAGCAAGAGCAATGGGTTGACATACAACCCGAAAACGAAGAACCGTCGTTGTTTGCCATAGCGTCATCTGCTATAGTAGTAATTGCTTACGCTGGTCTTCATGTTATTTTACCTTTTTTCATTCCTTTTGCTTGCCCAAAAGAGGCGGGAGGGTGGCAGAATCCTTTACCACAGTTGTGCGAGGATCTTGAGTCGGCGTTACAGTGGACAACAAAAGGACTTCAGGGTGCTTTTGAGTATGGAGTACGACGTGCTTCTGACTGCCAGCGCTTTACTCCAATGGACTGTGATCTGGTTGAATGTAAAACGGAGCTACTGAATAATCCATACATGAGACGGGACAAAAGTTTGAGTGAGCTAGCGAGGAAAGAGGAGCAGAATTTAAATATAGATTCAAATATAATGCTGTTTGTGAGTATCGGTTTACTGTCTTTCATATTAATGCAACTTGTTTTCTTAGGCACCAAACTCTTGAGTGGAAACGTGGGGGACGTTCCATATATTGAGGGTACTCTGAGCTTGCTCGAAGACAATCAGCAGTCTAGTGTGCATAAAGAAGAACAAGGTCCCACTTTACAGCAACTCAAAGATCAGTATCAGGAGATCCAATCTCAACCTAATGCAGAAAGAGATAAATTAACGACTCTGCTGTTGTGTACGGGTTGCAGTAGTTCTTATTTTAAAGCCCAGCATGAGCCATGTATGCCTGGCGCAGAATTGGTAACAGACTATGACACTACTCAGCTGGTGGCTAACTTCCCATTAGCAGGCCAAGATAAAACTGAAGCGCTCAATCAAAGAACCCCAAAGCCACCTTAGCTTCCTCAGTCATGCGTTCCACCGACCAGGGCGGATCCCACACCATTTCTAAGACTACATCTTCCACGCCATCAACGGCACGTATGGCGTCCGCGACTTGAATAGGGAAGGTTTGGGCCACGGGGCAACCCGGAGCTGTTAAGGTCATGTCTAAATGAACGATGGTGTTTTCATCTATGTCAATTCTATAGATTAACCCCAGGTCGTAAATATTAACAGGGATTTCTGGGTCGTAAATTTCCTTCAAGGCGCTAATAATGCGGTCTTTTAATTCTGTATCTTTATCGGTAGTATCACTCATGGCCTGTCTCCGTGGAAACAATCACATTGTTATTGAGTAAAGCGGCTTTTAGAGTATGCCAAGCTAAGGTGGCGCATTTGACGCGTGCTGGAAAAGCACTCACCCCGGCAAATACCGCTAATTTACCCAGAGGTATTCCCTCTGTAGGATGCCCGGTTAAGAGTTCGTGAAATTGCTCAAATAAAGCATAAGCCTCAGCAATCGTTTTCCCCTGCAAAATTTCCGTTAGTAACGAAGCCGAAGCAATGGAAATAGCACAGCCACTGCCTTCAAACATCACTGCGGTGATTGTATTATCTGTATTTATACGTAATTTTAAATAAATTTTATCGCCGCACAACGGGTTAAAACCGGATGCCTCACGATTCGCATCGGCTAAAATACCATAATTGCGGGGATGGCGGTTATGCTCCATGATCACTTCTTGATAGAGTTCCATTAAATCATCATTCATTTAAATATCTCCCGTACCTTTTGTAAAGCATTAAACAAGGTATCAATTTCCGCCTTAGTATTATAAAACGCAAAAGAAGCACGCAGCGTTGCCGGCACTTGGAAAAACTCCATCACGGGCATGGCGCAATGATGGCCAGCGCGTACCGCTACACCATAGTGGCTGAGTATAGTACCTACATCGTGTGCATGTATATTATCTAAAGTAAAGGATAGTATACTTGCTTTCTCTTTGGCTTCGCCTATGATACGCACCTTATGTTCATGTGCTAATTGAGTAGCATAGATCAGCAATTCATGTTCATGTTGATGAATGGCTTCAAAGCCAATTTGCGTGACATAATCCAAAGCCACTTTCAGTCCTATGGCACCTTCAATATGTTGGGTACCTGCTTCGAATTTCAAGGGCAGATCTTGATAGATTGTTTTTTCAAAAGTAACTGATTTAATCATTTCACCACCGCCCTGATAAGGTGGCATGGCGTCTAACAAGGCTTTTTTACCATACAATACGCCTATGCCAGTAGGACCATATATCTTGTGGCTGGAAAAGGCATAAAAATCGCAATTTAAGGCTTGTACATCCAGTGCAGTATGCGGTGCTGCTTGAGCACCATCGATGACGGTGACCGCACCTACGGCATGCGCTTTGGTAATCATTGCTGCGATAGGATTGATAGTACCCAGCGCATTAGAAATATGTCCCATAGCGACTATTTTCGTTTTCTCGGATAAACATTTTTCATAGGCGTCTTGAATCACCTCACCTTGCAAGTTAATGGGCGCAACACGTAGCGTTGCCCCTGTTTGTTGACACACTATTTGCCAGGGCACTATATTAGAATGGTGTTCTAAGGCGGTAATCAATACTTCGTCGCCTGGCTTCAGCAAAGGTCTAGCGTAAGACTGCGCCACTAAATTAATAGCCTCGGTGGTGCCTTTGACAAAAATAATCTCGCAATCGTCCGCCGCATTTAAAAATTGTGCCGCACGGTGACGTGCGCCTTCATAAGCGGCTGTTGCCAATTCGCTTAATTCATATAAGCCGCGATATATATTAGCATTGTAACGCTCGTAATAGTCTTTTAGAGCATTGATAACACATTGTGGTTTTTGGCTGGTGTTGGCATTATCAAGATATACCAATGGATGACCTTTGGCTACGGTGTTTAAGATAGGAAATTCACCACGTATGCGCGCTATGTCAGTATCATTTAATATCTTCATGATCGTTTTCTCTATATGGTTCTAGAATAAGTTCACTGTCTATGGCTAAATGGGTTTTAATCCACTGGGCCAGTTCATTTTGTAAGTTTTTATCGGCTAAAGTCTCTAATATGCTGCGCGCAAAACCGAATATCAGCAATTGACGTGCGATTTCATCGCTTAGGCCGCGTGAACGCAAATAAAACAAGGCTTCTTCGTCTATATCGCCCACGGTGGCGCCATGGATACATTGTACATTTTGATTGTAAATTTCCAATTGTGGTTCCGCATAGGCTTGTCCTGTAGAAGTCAACAGCATATTTTTGTTTTGCTGATTGGCGATGCTGTCTGGCGCATTAGTATCGATCAACACATGGCCATGAAAAACATGGCAAGCTTGATTGTCAATGATGCCGCGATAGTGTTCTACGCTGTTTGTTTTGGGGGCTAAATGGCCTATTTGTGTTTGGTTGTCTATGTGATCCTGTGCTCTGGCCAAGGCTAAGCCGTTCAATTGACAGGCCGCGTGTTCGCCATTTAAGTGTGCGGAAATCTCATTACGCGATAATTTTGCACCAAAATCAAAATTAAAATGATTAAAGTGACTGTTTTTAGCCAGATGGCTGTGGGTTTGGCGTATGTGGTAACCTTTCGTTGTGGCCTTTTTAAGGTGTATACAATTTAATTCTGCGCCTTCGTCTAGCTCTATATCAATTATATAGGTAGTTAAATTCGTAGTATCCGCTAAACCCCAATCCACAATCACGATTTCGCTTTTAATCCCCGCATGCACCTTAATACGATGACGCAGGTGATGCTGGCTAAAGCCGTTTGTTTTATCTTGTAATAACACTAAATACATAGGGCTGTGTGTACTGCTTTTAATATTCAAATATAAACCGTCGTTCAGCATTGCTGCGTTTAAACGTTCAAAATAAGAATGAGGAGTTTGATATTCGTTAGGAATATGCGGCCAAGCACTCTTAGATAATAAATAAGTATCTGTAGTTAAATCTGCCGATAAAGCCGTATTAAATACGCCATTGATAAAGCAAAAGCGATTCTCTGGAATAGTGAGCGGTATGTCGTTTAAGGTTAGAGTAGAGGGCGTAGAAGTGGCTTCTGTAAAAACCATTTTTTCCAATCGAGCGATATTGGTGTATTTCCATGCTTCGTCGCGTATTGTCGGCGTTGCCATAGATTGCCAGTTTTGCCAGGCTTCTAGTCTTAACTGTTTGTTCCAGCCTGGAAGCGCTGCGCAAGCTTCAAATAGGCTTCGGTCAATCATGTCATGGCTCATATTAGTCTCCAGCCTTTTTTTGTAGAAAAGGCTCATAGCCTTCGGCTTCTAAGACGGTGGCTAACTGGTAATCGCCTTCGGCCACGATTTTACCGTCAGACAAGATATGCACTACATCAGGTTTGATGTAATCCAATAGGCGTTGATAGTGGGTGATGAGTAGAATACTGCGTTTTTCATTACGCATCAGGTTAATGCCTTCAGCAACAATGCGCAAAGCGTCGATGTCTAGGCCCGAGTCCGTTTCATCCAGAATGCATAAACTGGGTTCCAGTAGCAATAATTGCAGGATTTCATTACGCTTTTTTTCACCGCCGGAAAAGCCACTGTTCACATCTCTATATAGATAGCTGTCATCCATGTGCAGCAATTTCATTTTCTCTCTAACGACGGTCAGAAAATCGATGGCATCGATTTCTTCTAGGCCCATGTGTTTACGCTTGGCATTTAAGGCCGATTTTAATAAATATAGGTTAGATACGCCTGGAATTTCTACCGGATATTGGAAACTTAGGAATAAACCCAAATGGGCACGTTCGTCCGGCGTTAAGGGTGCTAAGTCAACGTTTTGATAATGCATGCTACCAGCGGTAATCTGATATTCTTCGCGACCCGCTAATATGTTGGCCAAGGTACTTTTGCCGGAGCCATTCGGGCCCATAATCGCATGTACTTCGCCAGGCTTGATGTTCAAATGAATGCCTTTTAAAATAGCTTTATCTTCTATGCAGGCTTCTAAATTCTTTATTGTTAACATTACTTTCTCCTAACCTATGGAACCTTCTAAACTTAAACCCAATAATTTTCGTGCTTCTACTGCAAATTCCATCGGCAGCGTTTTCATCACTTCCTTACAAAAGCCGTTGACTATCATCGACACGGCATTCTCGGTATCTATGCCGCGCTGTGCCAAGTAAAACAATTGATCTTCACTGATCTTAGAGGTAGAAGCCTCGTGTTCAATGCGTGCCCGACTATTCTTACTTTCTATATACGGGAAAGTATGCGCGCCGCAATGTTGCCCCATTAATAAGGAGTCGCAACGAGTGTAATTGTGTGCGCCATCGGCGTGGGCTAATACTTTGACTAAACCGCGATAGGTGTTTTGCGCAAAGCCGGCCGAAATCCCTTTGGCAATAATGGTGCTTTTGGTGTGCTGCCCACTGTGTATCATCTTAGTGCCGGTATCGGCTTGTTGATGGTGATTGGTTAAGGCTACGGAATAAAATTCGCCCACACTATAATCACCTTTTAATACCACGCTAGGGTATTTCCAAGTAATAGCGGAGCCTGTTTCCACTTGAGTCCAGCTGATTTTGGAATGGTGGCCTCTGCATTCAGCGCGTTTGGTCACAAAATTATAGATACCGCCTACGCCGTTTTCATCGCCTGGATACCAGTTTTGTACGGTAGAATATTTGATCTGCGCATTGTCCAAAGCGACGAGTTCTACCACCGCGGCGTGCAATTGATTTTCATCGCGTTGCGGCGCAGTACAGCCTTCTAGATAGCTTACATAAGAACCCTTGTCGGCGATAATCAACGTGCGTTCAAATTGTCCGGTAGAGCGCGCATTGATGCGGAAATAAGTCGATAATTCCATAGGGCAGCGCACGCCTGGAGGAATATAAACAAAAGAGCCATCGCTGAATACCGCGGCATTTAAGGAGGCAAAGAAGTTATCGGTGTGAGGCACCACGCTGCCTAGATACTGTTGCACTAAGTCGGGATGATTTTGTACTGCATCGGAAAAAGAGCAGAAAATAATGCCCATTTCGTTTAATTTATCTTTAAACGTAGTGGCTACCGAGATACTATCAAACACAGCATCGACGGCTACGCCTGCCAACCATTCTTGTTCTTTTAAAGGAATGCCTAATTTATTGTAGGTTTCGATCAACTTCGGATCGACTTCGTCTAAATTCTTGGGACCTTCTTTTAATTTAGGAGCAGAGTAGTAACTAAGCGCTTGATAATCTATAGGATCATATTTAAGATGTGCCCAATGGGGTTCTTTTAAATGACGCCAGTATTCATAGGCTTTTAAGCGCCAGGCCAGCATAAATTCAGGTTCATTTTTTTTGGCGGAAATAGCGCGTATGGTATCTTCATTGAGACCGGGCGGCAGCGTGTCGGTGTCTATGTCGGTCACAAAACCGTGTTCATAATCTTGCTGCAATAAGGTTTCTAAGGTTTCATTGGGTCTAGTCATTTTATGTGCTCCTCGCCGTTAAAATGGTGTTGCAGGTGTGAGCCTTTTAACAGTACCATGTCTTGTAAGCTTATTTTTTCTAGGGTTTTGTAAACAATACTACTGATAGTTTGCCAGTTACCCGCAATGGCGCAGGTAGGTTGCAAGGCACAGAGCGTATTGTTATGGCTGCATTCGGTTAAGCCTGGTTTTCCTTCCATCGCAGTAATAATATCGGCAATGGTGATCTTAATAGCTGCATTCGCTAGACTATAGCCGCCATGCGCACCGCGATGCGACAGTAGTAAACCGCTTTTAGTCAGAGCCTTTAAAATCTTGCTGACCGTGGGCAGGGCAATATGTGTTTGCGCAGTAATGTCTTTGGCATTGTGCATTTTCTCTGGAAATTGAGCGAGATAAGCCATCACCACCGTGCTGTAATCTGTTAACTTACTGATTTTTAACATTTTTGTTTCCTCGCTGTGCAAGGCCTCTAAAATAGGACCTCTATAGTACTAATTATAGCGGATTTGCGCAAGGGGGGAGCTCTAGACTTGTCTTTTTGTAGTATATAAGCTACAACAAACCATGAGTACCAAGAAGCAAATAAGAGTAAAGCAATGAAAAATGTAAAAGACTTTTTAGAAAAAAACACAGCGGACTATCACGAAGATTTAATCGAATCTTTACGTGATCCAGAAGAAGCTGCTGCGTATCTAAAAGTAGCCCTAGAGGAATATGAGCAAGATCGGGATAGTGAGTTTTTTTTAAAGGCTTTACGCAATGTTGCTGAAGCTCAAGGCGGCATATCGGTGTTGGCTAAAAAAACGCACCTAAATCGACAAAATCTCTATAGAGCGCTTTCAGGAAAAGGCAATCCTACATTTATTACTTTAGAGACGATTATGCACGCCCTAGGTTTTCGCTTGTCTATTGAGCTGTTGGAAACAGCGGCGGCTTAGGCTAGCAATTGCCCGCAGAGCTTAGAAAGTGTTGCTCGGACACGCTGTAAATACGTCCGTGTATGCTCAGGTGCTGCGTCCTGCAGCACTCGGACTTCACAGCTCATTTCTAAGCTCTGTGAGCTTTACATTTTCTTGTACAGATACAGAAAATTTATTGCTAAATCTTTTGAGAACCATCTACAAAGTGTTACTTTTATTCGAAGACCATTCTTTATCTAACACATTAACTAATTTCAAGATGACTTCATCAAGATTCTGCGCAGTGGCTGATGCAATGAGATCCTTATATTCTGGACGTGAAGAATAAAGATCAATATTAACTGATAAGACTTCTAAATGTCTTTCGCGAGATGAAAATGTAACTCCCGGATTTGACCATAACTCCGTCATCCGATCTCGAAGTAAGGACTTAATTGGTGGGGCTGAGAACATAGAAAATATAGAAAACATAATGAATTCCTTCTTTTTTAAGATATAATTTTTAGTTACAAGTGTTTATTATTTGCAGTTGTATACAACGCAAATTTATTTTGAGGTGGGGTAAACTTAAACTCAAAATAAATGCGCTAACAGAGTACCAGATCAAAATATTAAAGTCAATTATTATGCATTTGCAATGACGGCCCTTAACACCGTCATTGCAATCGTTAGTCCTAATCCTCAGGATCAAACAAATCCGCATGGATTTTTTCATAGATTTCTTCTCGATGCACTGAAATATCTTGTGGTGCCTCGATTCCTAATTTTACCTGGTGGTTTATATCCAAGACCCGTATGATAATGTTATCGCCTATGATGATATTCTCACCAATGCGCCGTGTTAAAATAAGCATTTTGTTTCTCCTTTTTTCCATGATAAATAACGCTCAATAAAAAAAGATAAAACATGCGCTGCAGGCGGGCCACGCCCACCATAAGGAACGCAAAATGCGCGTTTAAAAAAGTCCCACACTTGTTCTCTCCTGGTTGATTGTAAATATAGAACTACGCGTAGGGGCAGGCCCCCGTGCCTGCCCTAACATGGGCAACCACAGGGGGTTGCCCCTACGATAAGTTTTAACAACCGAAGAAGATGGAACCTCTAAATACACGACAATCCTGCATTTTAAAACCGCCCAAGACCAAAAAGAGTTTCTTTTTAATCCAAGATAGGGCTAAAAACAGAATTATGTAGACATTTTGATCCACTTTATGGTGGGCAAGAGGAGGTCGCTGTAAACAGCGGCGATGATGCGATATAATAAACATTAGACTTTATCCTTATCGATGTAAGGGTCAAGTTAGTCCCTTTGGCGTGCTTCGACTCATGCCAGAGGGGCGACTTAACGTTAAGCAACTTTGAGTTTTCTGATTTACTCCGACGACTCAAGGTTGCGCTCTTTATGCGTGGCATTCAATCACCACACATACACACATCATAGCAAAATAAAAAACAAAGTAAAAGCTTTTTTTCAAAAAACGGATTGTATTATTAAGGAAGATTTATGATTAAGAATTTATTGTTTGTTATAGGCGTATTCAGTTTGAATTTTTTGTCATTTTTAATCTTGCTAAAGTAACAAGCAATCATATAACCGTTGGGCTAGGTACGGAAGTGGGCGCAGGTACCAGCTTTTCTTTATTACAGATGTTAGATGAAGCATACAAAGTATTGCAATTGCAGCAACAAACCTTAACAGGATTGAGGGGGGGGGGTATTTAGCAACTTTAGGTGGTGCTAAAGCCCTTAACTTAGAAGACAAGTTAGGTAATTTTGCCCCAGGCAAAGAAGCCGATTTTGTAGTATTGAATTTGGATGGTGCGACTCCGTTGTTAAAACGTCGTTTATCCTATACAGATACGCTAGAGCAAAAATTATTTGTACTCATGATGTTGGGCGATGACCGCTCTGTGATGGCAACTTATGTGAATGAGAAAAGGGCGTATATTGCATTATAAGCAGCTCTATTCGTGAGAATTGTAAATGAAACTTACAATTTTCACGGATTTACTCTTAATTTAGGTAATTTAAGCCATTCAAGCGGCCCAAATTGCGCAAATAAAGATCAATATGATGTGGCGTATTGCAACTGGTTACAATATATGTTATAATTAGTTATAATCTATCTGTATATGCAAAGTGACTTCTATGAAACCGATTAATGAAATTAAGAGTTATCTGTTAAAGCATGTTAAACAATATCCACATGATATTGTTGCTGTTGCTGCACAACATTTCAATGTTACTCGTACAACCATTCACCGCCATTTGACAGCATTGTTATTACAAAATAAAATTCTTAAATCGGGAACTACAAAGCAGGTAAAATACTTTTTACCCTCTACGCTTACCTATGAAAAAAATTATAAAATTTCACCATCCATATCTGAATTTTCTATTCTAGACCAAGATTTCTCATTTATCACTAAGACCTTACCCAAAAATGTTGAGCATATATTTTCTTATGGGTTTACTGAGATATTTAACAATGCCATCGATCACTCTCACGGGACAAACATTTTTGTAAAAACAGAATGGATTGAAGATAACTTGGTGTTAACGATTGCAGATGATGGTATTGGGTTATTCCAATATATTTATGATTATTTCAATTTGACGGATATACGCGAAAGCATTCTGCAACTGAGTAAAGGTAAAATAACAACTGATCCCGCTAATCATACGGGAGAAGGAGTATTTTTTAGTTCTAGGGCATTTGATGTTTTTGAAATTTATGCTAATCAATTATATTACATGCGTAATAATACGGACCAGGATTGGTCCTTTAAAACACTGAATTATAAAACCAAAGGTACTACAGTTAAAATGATGGTTAATAATCATTCAACGCTTCATTTGAAAGATTTATTTGAATCGTATCAAGATGAAAATTCTTTGGCGTTTAACAAAACTGAAATTGTCATAAAGCTAGCAAAATTTGAAGAGGAAGTTTTGATGTCACGCTCACAAGCAAAGCGTATTACCTTTAATTTAGAAAAATTTGATCGCGTGGTTTTAGATTTCAAGGGGATTGAATTTGTGGGGCAAGGATTTGTAGATCAACTTTTTCGCGTTTATGCAACAACACATCCAAATACTACTATTGAATATATTAATGCGGTTGAAGATGTGGAATTTATGATTCTTCGAGGAATTGAAACGAGTAAGAGACAATAATAAAAAAGGAAATCAATATGCCAAACACCATTCTTGCCATCGATCAAGGCACCAGCAGTACACGCGCCATACTATTTGACAGCCGTGGCAATATTCTAAGAAAAGCACAGCTCGCGCACGGGCAGAGTAGTGTTATCAATGATGATAATGAGGTCTTAAGCCGTGTAGAACAAGATGGCGAAGAAATTTGGCGCAATACTGTGAGCGTTTGCAGGGAAGTCTGTGCAGGTGAGGTCATTAACAATATTATCGCCGTGGGCATCACCAATCAGCGTGAAACCTTAGTCACTTGGGATGCCGTTACCCATGAATTATTAGCGCCAGTGATAGTGTGGCAAGATAGGCGCAGTGCCGACTTGTGTCTACAATGGATAGATGCAGGCTTAGAATCGTGGGTACAACAAAAAACGGGGTTATTGCTGGATCCCTATTTTTCGGCCACTAAAATGCATTGGTTGTTGCAACACGACGTTAAATTACAATCCTTAGCACAACAAAAGCGTTTGCGTTTCGGCACCATCGATACCTTTTTATTGTGGCGTTTAACAGGCGGCAAAAGTTATGCCACCGATGTTACCAATGCCAGTCGTACCTTACTGATGAATTTACAAAGCTTACAATGGGATGAAGAATTATTGTCTTTCTTTGGCATAGATCGCAGTTGCTTGCCTGAAATCAAAGAAAGCACTGCAAATTTTGGTACTATTGAGAAAGAATTATTGGGCAAGGCTTTGCCTATTGCCGCCATGGCAGGCGATCAACAAGCGGCCTTGGTAGGGCAGGCTTGTTTTGAGCCGGGTATGGCCAAAAGCACTTATGGCACGGGTTGTTTTCTATTGATCAATACGGGCGATACCCCCGTGTATTCGCAACATCGTTTGTTAACCACAGTCGCTTATAGTGCTAAAGGGCAATGTGCGTATGGTTTGGAAGGCAGTATTTTTGCTGCCGGTGTCTGTATGCAATGGTTGCAAGATACTTTAAGGCTTATAGAAAATGCAAACGATGCCGAACAGTGGGCTAGACAAATTGATAATACCGACGGGGTGTATTTGGTGCCAGCCTTTACGGGCTTGGGTGCGCCTTATTGGGATCCGTGGGCGCGTGGTGCTATTGTAGGGTTAACACGTCATACGGGTATTGCACACATCGTTCGTGCGGCATTAGAAGCGGTGTGTTATCAAACGGCAGATTTGTTGGCGACGATGGCTTTAGAAGGTGCTGTAATTCATGAATTACGCGTCGATGGTGGCATGACAGTCAATACTTGGCTATTGCAATTTTTAGCGGATCTACTGCATTGCACCATTAAAAAACCGCAGGTAATAGAAACCACAGCTTTGGGCGCTGCGTATCTTGCAGGTTTACAAGTGGGTATCTACGATAATTTACAAACCATTGCCAATCTCTGGCATGAAGAAAAAACGTATCATCCTGAAATGACGGCCAGCAAACGAGAACAGTTGTATCAAGGTTGGCGTCTAGCAGTGCGGCGGGTATTGACGACTTAAATAGTTCTAAAATTCTCTTATGACTTATTTGCAAAGTGCAAGCAATTGTGTTAATTGTTGAGCAAGTATTAGCCCATCTGATCGTGGAGCTTAGATTTTGAACGGAGATAAATAAACCATGGATAACAACATAGTCATTTTTGCAATTTTCCTCATTTTCTCCGGTGCGGCGGCGATGGCAACGCTGGCCTTGTATACGCGACAATCCTTATTAATGGTTTATATAGGCCTAGGCATGCTGTTGGGGCCATGGGGTTTGGGGTTGATGTCGGATCCCGTGTTGATCAAACAAACGGGCGAGGTGGGGATTGTTTTTCTGCTCTTTTTAATGGGCTTAAATTTATCTTTAGATGATTTTCTAAAAACGTTCCGCAATATGGCTTGGGTGGCTTTAGTCAGCTCGCTTGTTTTTGCCGCAGTGGGTTTTACGATTGCACATTATAGTGGTCTGAATATAGCGGAATCTGTGATTGTAGGTGCAGCGATGATGTTTTCCAGCACCATCATAGGCTTAAAATTATTACCGACGACGGTATTGCATCATCAGCATGTGGGTGAGGTGATGGTAGGCATCTTATTATTACAAGATATTATCGCTATCATCGCGTTGTTAATTTTAAAAAGTGTCAGTGAAGGCGGCAATATTTCCAGTACGATGATACTCAAGGCCGCGATTGCCTTTCCCATATTGACGGTAGGCGGCTATGTTGCCGAAAAATATGTATTAAGAGTTTTATTGGCGCGTTTTGACTATGTACGCGAATATATTTTCTTGTTAATGCTGGGTTGGTGTTTGGCTTTTGCGCAATTAGCGCAGATGTTCAATTTATCCTACGAGGTCGGTGCGTTTATAGCCGGTATCGTGGTTGCTGCGAGCCCCGTGGCTTTATATGTGGCCGAAAGTTTAAAACCACTACGCGATTTTTTCTTAGTGATGTTTTTCTTTTCCATAGGGGCGGGTTTTAATTGGCATTATGGCATTCAATTATTTTGGCCAGCGTTAATTTTAGCCGTAGCGATGATGGTATTAAAACCGACGGTGTTTGCGCTGTTATTAAAAAGAAATGGTGAGCCTAAGGCCATAGCCTGGGAAATCGGTATACGTTTAGCACAAAACAGCGAGTTCTCATTATTATTGGCTTATCTAGCGCGCAGTGGTAACTTCATTTCCAGGGAAGCGTCGAACTTAATTCAAAGCGCTACCATCTTAACCTTTTTAGTTGCTTCTTATTGGGTCGTGTTAAAATATCCATCGCCATTAGCATTTAGTACCAAACTAAGACGAGACTAATATGTATATCGATTTAAAGACGGGTTGGGCTAGCGATGTCCGGATCTTGGCTTCGCCCAATCATAATAGTCGCCCTGAAGGGGTAGCGGTAGATTTATTGGTAGTACATTGTATCAGCCTGCCGCCAGGCCACTATGGTGGCGGCTATATTGAAAAGTTATTCAGTAATCAATTGCGGGCAGAAGAACACCCGTACTTTAAAGGGATAGTAAACAACCCCGTTTCTGCACATTTTTTGATCGACAGGAAGGGCGCTATAACGCAGTTTGTTAGCGTCTATGACCGTGCCTGGCATGCAGGTGAGTCGTCTTTTGCCGGCCGTACACAGTGCAATGACTATTCCATAGGGGTAGAACTAGAGGGTTGTGTCACCGATCGCTTTACTTTTGAACAATATAAGGCCTTACAAGCCTTAACTAGTGCCTTAAAGGGATGTTTTCCAGCCATCAATTGCGGTAGAATTGTGGGGCATAGTGATATAGCGCCTGGGCGTAAAGACGATCCGGGGCCTTTTTTTGACTGGCAGGAATTTTTTTCTTTATTATAAGGATGTGGATTTTTAACGATAGAAGGACAATGGTTATGATGATTATTATTGTGATTTTGCTTTGTTTAGCCTTAAACCGTTTTACCCCTATGGGTAAATGGGTGCGTAACTATGGCTGGTTAAATCGATATTTCGAATACCATCAAAAATGGTTGGGAACTACACCTTTTGGTAAAGGGATATTGGGATTGCTGATGGCCTTGCTACCTCCCGTGATTGTTGTGGCGCTTTTGCAATGGATGATGATTTATTTTATGTGGAATATTGCGGCTTTTGTATTTGCTGCTGCTATTTTATTATATGCCTTGGGTGTTATGCCGACTATAACAGCCGATCCTACTCCAGCCAAAAGCAGCAAAATGAGTACCATAGAAGAAGCGGCACGTCACGAAGGTGCGGCTGTAGTTGCTCCTAAAAGTACAGGTAGTTTATTGTGGCAGGCGCAAACGGGCATGTTTGCCATATTATTTTGGTTCGTGCTGCTGGGTCCAGCGGGAGCGGTATTGTATCGTTTCTCACGTTTATTGTCTGAGCATCATTATGCTGAAGACGCGCCACAAATACGCGATGCCGCGGTTGTTTGGATATCGTACTTAGATTGGATCCCAGTGCGTCTATTGGGTTTATGTTTTGTATTGGCGGGTCGTTTTGAAAGCACCTTCAAGGTATGGTGGCATCAAATTACAACGGCACCTAAAGGCAATGAAGCCTATTTAGAGGCTTGCGGTCATGCCGCATTAGAAAGTGGCCATGATACGCCGCAACGACAATGGGCTTTGTATCAGCGTGCTTTGATTATTTTGTTAATTGTGTTGGTGGTGGCGGCTCTGGCAGTGTGGGCGCATCAGGATACACCTATGGTAATAATAAGCAGAGGGTAAATGAAAAAGAATTTAATCGATGTTGATCCTACAGAGACACAGGAGTGGGTAGATGCAGTGGATTCCCTGATTCGTGAAGAAGGGGTTGAACGTGCCGATTACATTTTAACGCGGGTATTAGACAAAGCACGGCGTTTGGGTGTGAATGCACCCTTAACGACTACGGACTATATCAATACCATCGCAATAGAAGACGAAGTTGCTTATCCAGGCGATCTCGCTTTGGAAGAGCGTATCGATGCTTTTATGCGCTGGGATGCTATGGCCATGGTGGTACGCGCTTCGCGTAATGCTCCGGGTGTGGACGGTCACATTTCAACCTTTGCATCTTCGGCTATATTATATGAAGTAGGGTTATTGCACTTTTTTCGCAGCGTAGACGATGCTTCACATGGCGATTGCGTCTATATGCAGGGACACTCGTCTCCAGGCATATATGCTTTTGCTTATTTAATGGGTTGTTTATCCGCTAAACAACTAGACCATTTCCGTCAAGAAGTGGGTGGTGAAGGTATTTCTTCTTATCCGCATCCCTGGCTAATGCCGGATTTTTGGCAATTTCCAACGGTATCGATGGGTTTAGGTCCTATACAAGCGATCTATCAAGCGCGATTTTTGAAATATTTGCAGAATCGCGGTTTGCAAGATACCTCTGGCCGTAAAGTATGGGTGTTTTGTGGCGATGGTGAAATGGATGAACCAGAATCGGTAGGCGCATTGCATATCGCGCAAAAAGAACAGTTGGATAATCTTATTTTTGTGATCAACTGCAATTTGCAGCGTTTAGATGGCCCGGTGCGTGGCAATGGTAAGATCATCCAAGAATTAGAAAGTCATTTTCGCGGCGTAGGCTTTAACGTGATTAAAGTCATTTGGGGCAGCGAATGGGATGAATTATTTGCTCGTGATACGGAAGGCTTATTGCATCAACGCATTATGGATATGGTCGATGGCGATTATCAATTATGCCAAGCTAAAGATGGCTCGGTGGTTAGAGAAGTGTTATTTGGTGGTGATCCACGTTTATTGGCCATGGTCGAGCATTTATCGGATGAAACGCTTTTTGAAATGCGCTATGGTGGGTTGGATCGCAAAAAGGTCTACGCCGCTTATAAACAAGCAGTGGACGCAAACAATGGTCGGCCTACGGTTATCCTGGCTAAAAGTGTTAAAGGCTACGGTTTAGGTCCAGTAGGTCAAGCGCAGAATACAGCCCACAACCAGAAAAAATTAGCTTTAGAAGATGTGACCTATATGCGTGATCGTTTGAAGATCCCAGTGGGGGACAAAGAGTTAGCAGAAGTACCTTATATGCAATTTACTGAAGGTTCTCCTGAATTAAACTATTTGCAACAGCAGCGTAAAGCCCTAGGCGGTGATTTTCCTAAACGCAAACTAACAGAAGGTAGCTTAACATTGCCCGAAGCAGCGCTGTGGGAGGCGCATTGGCAGGGGAGTCACGATAGAGAATATTCTACCACCATGGCTTTTGTGCGTATCTTAAGTAGTTTGTTAAAAGATAAAGGTATCAAAGATAGAATTGTACCGATTGTGGCCGATGAATCACGTACTTTTGGTATGGAAGGTTTGTTCCGTCAATTGGGTATTTATTCAATAGAAGGCCAATTATATAAACCCGTCGATTCTGGCGAATTGATGTATTACAAAGAAGATGTCAAAGGACAACTTTTAGAAGAAGGTTTGACAGAAGCGGGTGCTTTTTCTTCCTGGTTGGCGGCAGCTACGTCTTACAACACCAATCAATTGGCGATGTTGCCTTTTTATATTTATTATTCCATGTTTGGTTTTCAACGCATTGGCGATTTGGCCTGGGCTGCTGGCGATCAAAAAGCGCGTGGTTTTTTAATAGGCGCTACCGCGGGCCGTACGACCTTGTCCGGTGAAGGCTTACAACACGAAGATGGCCATAGCCATGTCATGGCAGGCTTAATACCAAATTGCATCAGTTACGATCCTACTTTTCATTATGAATTAGCTGTCATTATTGAAGAGGGACTGCATCGTATGTATGGCTTAAATGAAGATGTTTATTATTACATCACGGTGATGAATGAAAACTATCTGCACCCAGCTATGCCTGAAGGTGCACGCGAGGGCATTATACGTGGTTTGTATTGTTTGGAAAAAATAGAAGCAACACAAAAGCCTACAGTGCAGTTATTAGGTTCCGGTACTATTCTGCGCGAAGTGATTGCGGCTAAAGCGCTATTGCAAAACTATGGTGTAGAAGCGCAGGTGTGGAGCGCCCCCAGCTTTAATGAATTATATAGAGAAGCTTGGGCTATAGAACGCGATAATCGTTTGCATCCTGAAGCAACGGCTAAAGTGCCTTATGTCACGCAATGCTTGGCGACTACCAAAGGCCCCATTTTAACGGCAACCGATTATGTGCGTGCTTATGCCGAACCCATACGCGCTTATTTGGGCGATCGCTCTTATACGGTGTTGGGTACAGATGGCTTTGGTCGCAGCGATACGCGACGTGCTTTGCGTCAGTTCTTTGAAGTGGATAGCAATACGATTGCCTATGCCAGCTTAAAAGCACTGTACGATGAAAAGTCGATCGAGCTAAAAGTACTGCAAAAAGCGATGAAAGATTTAGGAATTAATCCCAATAAAGAGAATCCTGTAAAGTGTTAATTTATAACCGAGCCGCGACCGTAATGGGCCGATGGCTATAATAATCGCGAATTCGTGAAATATCGGTTTTGTTAAAATGTATTATACAAGATAACTGAGCCGCGACCGTTAGGGAGCGGATGGGTGTAATAGTCTCGAATTCATGTAATATGGGTGTTATTAAAAATGTATTATGTAAGAGGTTAAGATGTCAAACGTAATAGAAGTAAAAGTTCCGGACATTGGACAGAGTGAGGCGGTTGATGTCATTGAAGTATTAGTAAAGGCAGGCGATACAATCGCCGTAGACGATCCGATTATCACCTTAGAATCTGATAAGGCCAGTATGGATGTGCCTAGCCCTTATGCGGGCCTCGTAGAAAGCGTCAGTGCTAAAGTAGGTGATAAAGTTACTGAAGGCAGTGTTATTTTATTGTTAAAGACCGAAGTCAGCGTCGAAAAACCTGCAAAAGAAGAAAAAGTTGCTGATAAAAAAGAAACGGGCGCGAGAACAGCACCTGTAGCTGCTGCGGTTAAAGAAACGGCGCAACCCACTATTGCCGATAATCTGCATGCAGGTCCTGCGGTTAGACGATTAGCGCGTGAGTTGGATTTAGATTTAAGGCAAATTCCAGCAACTGGGCCTAAGGGTCGTATTTCAAAAGAAGATGTGAAAGCGTATGTGCAATCACGTATGCAAGGCGGCGGTGGCGGTTTTGCATTTCCTCCCGCGCCACAAATTGATTTTGCCCAATTTGGCCCTATTACCATAGAGTCTTTATCCAAAATTAAAAAATTGTCAGGCGCGAATTTACATCGCAATTGGGTCACTATTCCGCATGTGACTCAATTTGACGAAGCCGACATTACGAATTTAGAGATCTTTAGGGCCGAGCATAAAGCTGAAGTCGAAAAACAAGGCTTTAAGTTAACGCCCTTGGTGTTTATCATGAAAGCGGTTGCAGCAACATTGAAAAAGATGCCTCAGTTTAATTCTTCTTTGTCAGCTGATGGCGCCTCTATTGTATTGAAACAATATATACATTTGGGTGTGGCGGTAGATACACCGAATGGTTTAGTAGTGCCAGTAGTGCGTGATGTAGATAAAAAATCCGTGTTGGAATTGGCAGCGGAATTGGCCAGCATCAGTGAACGCGCGCGGAATAAAGCGTTAAAAACGCCTGAATTGCAAGGCAGTTCATTCAGCATTTCTAGTTTGGGCGGCATAGGTGGTACGGCTTTTACACCTATCATCAATGCTCCTGATGTGGCGATTCTAGGTGTGTCTAAGTCCAGCTATAAACCGGTGTACGACAAAGGCAGTTTTGTGCCACGTTTAATGTTACCTTTGTCTTTATCTTATGATCACCGCGTGATTGATGGCGCCGATGGTGCGCGCTTTTGTAAGCAATTAGTGGAATATATCGAAGGTGTTCCGCTTAGCTTCTAATATACTCTTCGCATTTGATTTTTAGGGGGTGTTGCCTACGCCCATCTCGCACCAGTCATGTAGAGTACTACACTCCTGGTGCTCGAGGGCTAGTCTTCTACCCTAAAAACCAACTGCTGGAGTATATAAATGATGTATGGTAAGTACGAGGATCTTCTGCAATGGGTGGCTCGCGAGCCACTCATCTTTGAATAAACGTAGATATTAATATAAATTGGAGACAGCAATGAGTACAGAAAATAAATTACATTTTCCTTTGGTCGTTATTGGTAGTGGCCCTGGTGGTTACACCGCGGCATTTAGAGCCGCCGATCTAGGTTTAAAAGTATTATTAATAGAAAAATATGCAGCGATAGGTGGTGTATGCTTAAACGTAGGCTGTATTCCTTCTAAAGCTTTATTACATAGCGCTAAAGTTATAGATGAAGCGCACGATATTAAATCCTGGGGTATAGAGTTTGCTGCACCTAAGGTGAATACACAAACCTTGAAAGCGGCTAAGGATAAAGTCGTAGGCCGTTTAACGGGTGGTTTAAAAGCACTGGCCAAACAACGCGGTGTAACAATTTTGCAAGGTGTAGCACAATTTGAAAATGATACAACGATTACCGTTACCACAGCAGAAGGCAAGCAAACGGTGCAATTTGATGATGTCATCATCGCTGCTGGTTCTAGACCAGTAAAACTACCTTTCTTGCCAGACGATCCACGCATCATAGATTCAACTGGTGCCTTGGAATTAGCTAAAGTCGATGGCAATATGTTGGTCATAGGGGGTGGCATCATCGGCTTGGAAATGGCGACGGTCTATAGAGCGCTGGGTTGTAAGATCACTGTAGTGGAATTAATGGATGGTTTAATGCCGGGTGCAGACAGAGACTTAATCAAACCTTTCCATAAATTTGTTGCTAAACAATACGAGCAAATTCTATTGAAAACAAAAGTCACAAAAGTAGAAGCTAAAAAAGACGGCTTATGGGTCACTTTCGAAGGCGACGGCGCGCCTAGTGAGCCACAACGCTTTGATCAAATTTTATCGGCAGTAGGTCGACGATCTAACAGCGATGGTTTAGGCTTAGACAAAACCACTATTAAAGTGAATGAACGCGGCTTTATAGAGGTAGACACACAACTGAAAACCAATGTTGCTCATATCTACGCTATAGGCGATATCGTCGGTCAACCTATGTTGGCGCATAAAGCGGTTGCCGAAGCGCGAGTAGCAGCAGAAGTTATTTCCGGCTTAAAACATTATTTTACACCAACCTGTATTCCTTCAGTGGCTTATACTGATCCCGAAGTGGCCTGGACAGGTGTGACCGAAGAACAAGCTAAAGCACAAGGTTTGAATTATGGTACTGCTACTTTCCCTTGGATGGCCAGCGGCCGTGCCTTGAGTATGGCGCGTGATGAAGGCTTAACTAAATTGATTGTCGATAATGACAATCATAAAGTCATTGGTGCCGGTATTGTAGGGCCTAATGCGGGTGAGTTGATCGGCGAGTTGTGCTTGGCAATAGAAATGGGCGCCGATGTGGAAGATATCGCTTTAACGATACATCCGCATCCGACCTTATCTGAAAGCGTGGCGATGGCAGCAGAAATTTTCGAGGGCACCGTAACAGACTTGTATATGCCTAAAAAACGAAGTAACTGAGCCGCGACCGTCAGGGAGCGGATAAAGAGGGGTTTCTTCGAGGCTTGCTCTATCCGCGCCATGGCAATTTAACGGTATTAAAGAGTAGATATATATACCGAGCCGCGACCGTCAGGGAGCGGATAAAGAGGGGTTTGTTCGAGGCTTGCTCTATCCGCGCCATGGCAATTTAACGGTATTAATCGGAGAATCATCATAAAAAAAGATCCCATATTATCTATAGCGCCAATGATGGACTATACCGATAGGCACTATCGTTATTTGATGCGCTTATTGTGTCCCCGAGTATTGCTGTATACGGAAATGGTAACGGCGATGGCATTGGCGCATGGCGATGTAGAGCGCTTACTTGCTTTCGATAAGGCAGAACATCCACTGGTGTTGCAATTGGGTGGTTCCGATCCACTGTTATTAGCACTAGCAACGCGCTTAGCTGCTGAATATGGCTACGATGCGGTGAATTTGAATGTAGGCTGTCCTAGCCCTAGAGTACAAGAAGGGCGTTTTGGCGCTTGCTTAATGGCCGAGCCAGACTTAGTAGTAGAGTGCATTCAAGCCATGCAAGGAGCGAGTGCTTTACCCGTTACCGTTAAAACACGCTTAGGCATAGGTCGCGCCGAAGTAGCGGAATTATTGTATCCGCTGATTGAAAAGTTGGCAGCAGCTAAAGTGAATACCTTCGTTATACATGCGCGGAATGCCTGGCTAGAAGGCTTAAGCCCCAAGGAAAACCGCACGGTGCCGCCTTTAAACTACGACGCGGTACATCAGTTGCAACGAGATTTCCCCCAATTATCTTTTGTGTTGAATGGTGGTGTGCAAAACTTGGAAGACATAGTCCGTTTGGCGCCGCAGTTTAGTGGTGTGATGATAGGGCGCGCGGCTTATCATGATCCCTATTTAATAGCTAAAGCGGAACGTGCCTTATATCCAACGAGTACTCCCTTACCTCAACGCACTGAAATCGTGCGTCGTTATTATCATTATGCCAGTGAACAGTTGGCTAACGGTTCGCGTCTTTATCCTTTGCTAAAACCTTTGTTGGGCTTATTTTTAGGAGAGCCTAAAGGCCGCCTATGGCGGCGGCTATTAAGCGGGACGGGGCAGGATAATCCAAAAATCATTTTGCAAGCTTTGGAACAGGTGACGACGGCCTAATAAGGACGAATAATCACTTTTGTACTACCTACATTCACAAATTGTGTATTTAACCATTTCGCATCTTCAGTCACCAGACGTACGCAACCGTGGCTGGCATTGTATCCAGGAACATTGGGCGAACCATGCAACGCATAGCCGCCATGAAAAAACATACAATAGGGCATAGGAGCACCGCCTTTGCCGATTGGAAATTTCTTAGACTTACAACCTGCACCTTGTTTAGTGTAGATAGTATAGGTTCCCGTAATCGTATGACAGCGACGCTTTAAATCAGGGCAATAATTTTTTCCTGCCGAAACAGGGCCCCAATGTACTAAATTACCATTGCTATCATAAGCACCAAAGGCTAATTTCTTTGGATCTACGATAATGGTTTTACGGCCGGGCGAGGCAATTGTTGCCGGAAATGGAGAAATATTGAGTAAATCGGTATGAGATAAATTAACTGGAACAGCAATACGCATGCCGCTGTACAAGGCATTACCTGTGCGGTTCAAGCGTTGCACGACTTCGCGATCATAGCTATTTGGAAATAAAGAAGTCCAACTTTGGCCACTTTTTACGGTTATACAAGTATAGTCCGGATCTTTACACAGTTTTTCGCCGTACCGTTGGCTGGCTGCTGCTACGGGCTGCGTCCACAGTAGTAAGGCCGTGCTGACTATCAGACTGCCTACGACCTTGGCAGCGCTGCGGCGCCAAGTCAGAAAATGTGTATTGTTATTGTTCATAATTTACCCCTCAACCTCAACTATAGTATAAAAAAAAGACAAAACAAGTGGTTTTGGGTGACTGGGACAAGAATGACAAGGAAATTGGTGAAAATATATAGTATTTTATCGACCGAAAGGTAATGTATACTTATTTTGACGCTCCTATTGGCATTTTCCTGCGCATTTCGCTATAATGTCGCCCTTGTAGTACTTTTTTAATTTAGAGGAAAACCATGTCTGTAGAAAAAACATTATCTATTATCAAGCCAGATGCCGTTCGTAAAAACGTTATCGGACAAATTTTGTCCAAATTCGAGGCTGATGGCCTAAAAGTTGCGGCCATGAAGATGAAGCATTTGACCAAGGCTGAGGCTGAAGCCTTTTACGCTGAGCACAAAGAACGGGGCTTTTTTGGCGATTTAGTGCGTTTTATGGTTTCCGGTCCAGTGGTGGTATTAGTGTTGGCTGGCCCCAATGCTATTCTAAAGAATCGTGAATTGATGGGTGCAACCGACCCTAAAAAAGCCACGCCTGGTACGATTCGTGCTGATTTTGCTGACAGCATAGATGAAAATGCCGTACATGGTTCAGATTCCGCAACTGCAGCAACGAGAGAAATCGCTTTCTTTTTTGATGCAGCAGAAGTAGCGCATTAAAGGTAATTACTCTTTCTATCCGTTCCCTGACGGTTGGGGCTGTTATAAATACAATACCGAGCCGCGACCGTTAGGGAGCGGATGAATGAGATATACTTTAATACGTCTAATAAAGATTTTCATGGTAAACAAAAATTATGTCCACAAAGATCAACTTACTGGATTTAGACCGTGCCGCGATGGAGGCTTTTTTTGTAACACAAAACGAGCCTTCTTATCGCGCGCATCAGTTATTACAATGGGTACATCAATATGGTGTAACCGACTTTGAGGCTATGTCTAATCTCAGTAAGAAATTGCGACAAAAATTAGCTGAGGTTTCTGAAATCAAGCAGTTAACTCCAGCACTTGATCAAGTCGCCAAAGACGGTACACATAAATGGTTATTGCGTTTGGAAGACGGTAATTGTATCGAAACGGTGTACATACCGGAAAAAACGCGCGGTACTTTGTGCGTGTCATCACAAGTAGGCTGTATGTTGAATTGCACTTTTTGCTCTACGGCAACGCAGGGCTTTTCGCGTAATTTGACGGTAGGGGAGATCATAGGCCAAGTCTTTTTTGCCGTACGTGCTTTGTCTACCGATAGCGGACGTCACGATAGAATGATCACCAATGTGGTGATGATGGGCATGGGCGAGCCCTTGCTGAATTTTGATAATGTCGTTTCCGCGATGTCTTTGATGATGGATGATTTAGCCTATGGTTTGGCTAAACGCCGCGTGACCTTAAGCACTTCTGGTGTAGTGCCGCAGATGATTGAGTTAGCGCGTGTCAGCGATGTAGCGCTGGCAGTTTCATTGCATGCACCTAACGATGAATTGCGCAATGAATTGGTGCCTATCAATCGCAAATATCCTTTGGCGCAATTAATGAAGGCCTGTAAAGAACATTTTCCAGAAGACTCTAACCGTAAAGTGACCTTTGAATATGTGATGTTAAAAGGCGTGAACGACACGCCACAATGTGCTAAACAATTAATACGCTTATTAGAAGGTGTCCCAGCTAAGGTTAATTTAATTCCGTTCAATCCTTTCCCTAAAACCAGTTATGTTTGTTCCGATGAAGATACCATTCGTCGCTTCCAAGAAATAGTCATGCGTTCAGGTTTGCAAACCATGGTGCGTAAAACTCGCGGCGAAGACATAGACGGTGCTTGCGGACAATTAGTCGGTGATTTTAGCGACCGAACTCGACGTAAAGAAAGATTCTTGCGTGACAAGGTGGTTGTGGAGTCATAGTTGCTCTAAAAAGGTTGCAAATAGCTCTCGAACTATTTCAGGTTGATCAATCCAAGGGAAATGAGACGCATTTTTAATTTCTCGTATCATGATATTATTTCGTTGAAATTCTTTGGACTGAGAAAATAAATTGAGTGGCGTAATGTGATCGTTGTCACCTGCAAAAATCAAAGTGGGTATGGTTTGAGGAACCCATAGCGCTTGGTATGTTTTATCGAAATGCATTTCTGCCCATAGATGACTTCTATAATTAAATGGTAATGAATCAAGCAAGAGAATCATTTTCTCTCTATTTTCTTTCATGGAGAGATAGGGCGCGCAAGTAATCGTGAGTGCTTTTAATAACGGATTAGATGGATTGCTCTCATAAAGGTCCTGTAATCTTTCTGCTTCAGGTATAGGATGTGTTTTTACATAGATTGCGAAAGCATTTTGCCAATTTGCATTAGGAGCAGAGTCCATTAGTACTAAGCCTAGCAAGTTTTTTTCTAGCTCTGGTGTTGCGAGTGCAAACATTCCTCCTGATGAATGTGCGACTAGTATAACCTTATCCAATGCATTAACGGCTTCGATGAGTCCATTTGACCATTTTGAAAAACTTTCGCCGTCATTTTCCGTAAAATTTGAACCATCTCCGGGAAGATCTACAGACCATATAGTCCCAGGTAAAGAAAGCATGCCAGTTAGATCACGGAGTGATTCTGATCCTAAGCCAGGGCCGCCAGGAAGAAATAACCAATTGTAATTTTCACGATTATTTACATCAAGTCGTTTCAATCGAGCTTTTGATGGAGTCCAGAATATATCTTGTTTCATGGGGGATCTCTATGCTTATTTTAACTGTTCTTGTGAAATTTTCGTTCAAGTATAGCGTGCATAGTGGTGTTATAGCATAAAACTGTCAAAAAATGACAGTTTTGACAAAGTTATCCAATGGATTTGTGGAATGATATCTTAAATTTTGAGCTGAATAGGCCCTATCGCTGTCGTTGTGTCAAACACGCCGTCAATACGTTCATAGCCTACTTTGGCAACCCAAAGTTTGATGGGTTCGGCTTTGGGACCAGGTATAGATTGAACAAGGCGTAGCAGAGTCTCGGTATTTGCGATATCAGTAAGGTATTTTTTACCGTTAATCTTATCTTAAGTGCTTTTTTACTTACCTCCAAGCGTTATATTGTTTATGAATCTTTGTGGCACGCTGCGGAAATCTATTTCATGCTACAATTGATGATTTATTAGAATAGGCTAGCCAAGAGCAAGCTATTTTAGCAATATTTTATAATAGAATCAACTATTTATATAAGTAAGCATTAATGAGTTCAGATCTCAAACAAACTAAAATAGGACTAAAACATGTATACAGTATTAATCACCGGCGCTAATAGGGGCCTGGGCTTAGAGATGGCGAAGCAATATTCTGCGGATGGTTGGCGGGTGATTGCTTGCTGTAGGAATCCAGAGCAAGCTCATGCGTTAGGAAAACTAGGCAATACCGTTAAAATTCTACAATTGGATGTGAGTGATACGCATAGCATCAAGGATTTGCTCCATCATGTGGGCAATCAACCCATTGATATTTTGTTAAACAACGCGGGGGTTTTGCCGGAAGATCAAGCTTTCGGTACGATTGAAGCTGAATTATTAATCGATACTTTTAAGATAAATACAGTGGCGCCGTTTATTTTAGCGGAAGGGTTATTTAAAAATATTGCAGCAAGTAATCTTAAGGTCATAGCCAATATGAGCAGCGTTATGGGCTCGATCGATCAAAATAGCTCTGGCGGCTCTTACGCTTATCGCAGTACTAAAGCTGCTTTAAATGCCATAACCAAAAGTATGGCGATTGATTTAAAGCCTCATGGTATTAAAATAGTTGTTTTGCATCCAGGCTGGGTACAAACGGATATGGGCGGCCCTAATGCCACGCTGACACCCACAGACAGTGTTCACAGTATTAGAAAGCTTTTGGCTAAATTAAGCCCAGAGGATAGCGGTACTTTTATGCGTTACGATGGCAGTAAATTAACATGGTAGAAATGAGCAGGAGTTAAACAAAAAATCCATTATCTGTACATCTACTAAACACAAACTCCACTCTTTATTTATACCCTAGACTGCCGTATAATGGCGCTTTAAGCTGATTGGCATAGTGATAATGGCAAAAATGAGGGTTATTTGTAGGTATCTGACGGGCATAATGCTCTTGTTGGCTGTGGCCGGATGTGTATCCCAAAATAGTGACGATGCTACGACCGACAGCGGAGTACCCCTGAGTGCTTTGAGTTATAACCCCAAGGCAGCGGCCATTAATGCCGAATTGGGGGTAGGCTATTTACAACAAGGCGATATAGAACGGGCTAAAACGAAATTGTTGATGGCGCAAAAGCAAGATCCCGATTCTAGTATAGTTGCTGCTAGCATGGCTTACTATTATGACAAGATTGGTAACGCTAAAGAAGCGGAGCGTTATTATAAACGTGCCTATTCTTCAGCAACCGAAAAGGGCGATGCGGCCAATAATTACGGTGTTTTCTTGTGTAAGCAAAAAAATTATGCCGCGGCTTATCGATATTTTCAAAAAGCCATTGATGATCCCAATTATGTAAGTACGGCGCAGACCTATGAAAATTTAGGCTTGTGCCATTTGGAACAAAAAGATGCGGCGGTGGCTAAAGATTATTTTTTAAAGGCATTGCGCATCGATCCTAGATTAGCAACGTCATTGTTACAGATGGCAGAGATTAGCGCGAATGCCAAAGATTGGCCAGCAGCACAAAACTATTTAACGCAATATGCGACAACAGGAGAACAATCACCGGATGCTTTGTGGCTGGGTATTCAAAGCGCGCAAGCACTGGGAGATAAAGAAAAAGCAATGAATTTAGCAACACAATTAAAAACACTATATCCTAATTCGGTACAATACCGTCAATACTTAGCAACAACACGAGGTGTGGCATGAAGGCAGACTCACAGGAAGCATTTTCTGATTTAAGACATGATGAGGCGGCGATTATGAGCCCGGGCGCTTTACTACGCGATAGACGTTTGGCATTGAACTTAAATGAATGGGATATCGCTCGCGAAATGCGTTTGCAAACCCAATATATCTTAGATTTAGAAGCTGATAACTTTGACGCTTTTTCATCATTAGCTTTCGTGCGCGGTTATTTGCGTGGCTACGCTAAATTGGTTGGCATTTCTGAAGTAGACGTGATGCAATTATTCAATCAACTGTCCTTGCAAGATAAAGTTGTCACCGGGGTGCCTAAATATATTACTCGCGATAGCCGTCAAGGTGATCGTTATTGGCGTTGGATGGGCTTGGGTGTAATCGTATTTATAGCTATTTCTCTAGTCTTGTGGTGGCAAAATTATAACTCTAACATAAAGACATTGAATACCTCGGTAGATACAACATTGTCGCAAGTGTCTACTTTGCAAAAAACTTTACAAGCAGAAAATACAACAGCGCAAACCCCCACTGCGTCTGCGGCAGCTGGGCCCGATCAAGTAGGTGGTGCCTTAGGAGCGAGTGCGGATTTATTGAATAACACCACTACGCCTAATTCATCTACATCCACAGCCACTTCCGCACAAAATACGACTGCAATGCCAGCAACTCCTGCGGCCGTCGTTCCTGCAAACAATGCTAATACAGCGGCAACCCCAACAACAACGGTACCTGCAAGCAATGCTACAGAATCGCCAGCACCGGGAACTACAGCGAATAGTACCGCCACCACAAATACTACTACGCCAACGTTTAAACCCAAAAGAAAGCATGTCCAATCCCAATCCGATTTGAGCGGTGCGCATGATCCCGTGGTAGGTGGCCCTGCACCACGCTTAGATGAAAATTAATATGGGCTTTTGTCGAAAAAGGGGCGAGTAGTTACCATGGCGGAATATATCCAAGCAATACGCGGCATGAATGATGTACTGCCTAGCGACAGCGCTTTGTGGCGCCATGTTGAAAATATTATACGTCAGACAGTTTATTCATTCGGCTATGATGAAATCCGCACACCCATTTTAGAAAAGACAGAATTGTTTAAACGCAATATAGGTGAAGCGACCGATATTGTTGAAAAAGAAATGTATGTGTTTGACGATAGAAATGGTGACAGCTTGGCTTTACGGCCAGAAGGTACAGCCAGTGCGGTTCGTTTAGGTTTAGAGCACGGATTATTAACGCAAGGGATACAACGTTGGTGGTATATGGGCCCTATGTATAGACATGAGCGGCCGCAAAAAGGGCGCTATCGTCAATTTTACCAATTAGGGGTAGAAGCTTTTGGCGTCATGAGCGCCGATATAGATTTAGAAATTATTTTATTAACAGAAACACTAAAGCGTAATTTATCCTTACAAGCATCACTGGTGTTGCAAATTAATACGTTGGGAACTTCGGTTGCCCGTAAGGCGCACAAAGAAAAATTGGTGGAGTATTTAAATCGCTATCGTCATGAATTGGATGAAGACAGCCAACGACGTCTACATACCAATCCTTTGCGTATTTTAGACAGTAAAGATCTACAAACACAAAAAATTATTCATGACGCACCTAAGCTAGGTGATTATCTAGATGATGCTTCCAAAGCGCATTTCGATGAAGTTTGCGCTGGTTTAGATGCCTTAGGCATTGCTTATCAAATTAACCCTGCTTTGGTGCGCGGTTTGGACTATTACACGCACACCGTCTTTGAATGGGTTAGCAACGAACTGGGCGCACAGGGAACAGTATGCGCTGGAGGCCGTTATGATGGTTTGGTAGAGCAAATGGGTGGAAAGTCTGTGCCCGCTATTGGTTTTGCGCTGGGTTTAGAGCGCATATTGTTATTATTGCAATTGCAACAACATGAAATGAGCGAACCTGCAGATATTTATGTAATCAGCACAATCGGTGCGCCGCGATTGGCGGCATTAGAATTAGCGCGTAGTATACGGTTACAATTTAAAGATTGGCGTGTAATAACGCATTGCGGCGAAGCCAGTTTTAAAAATCAATTTAAAAAAGCCGACAAATCCGGCGCAAGATGGGCTTTAATCATCGGCGACGAAGAATGTGCCGAAAAAAGCGTAACGTTCAAGCATTTGCGCGATGAACATTTGCCGCAGACTAAAGTAGCCATAACAGAATTATTCACTTTTTTAGAAAAGCTTAGGAGCTCTTAACAATGGAAGAATATTACAATGCAGATGACCAGGCACAAGCGGTTAAAGCGTGGTTAAAAAAATACGGTGTCTCTATCGTCATAGGTCTGATTTTAGGCATCGCTTTATTTTATGCCATACAAATGTTTAAGGGCAAACAGGCCGCAGCGTCCCAGAAAGCGGCGGAGGCTTATATCGTTTTATTGAACGCAACGGCTATAGCCAATAACCCACAAATTACAGATATCGCTAACGACATCGTTAAAAATTATCCTAAAACACCCTATGCTAGCATGGCACAATTCTTTGCGGCACAGGTTGCAGTTAATGCGGCGCAATACGATAAGGCAGATAGCCAGTTGCAATGGGTTATAGATCACAGCTCCGTCACCTCCTTTCGCCAAATTGCGCGTATTCGTTTAGCAAGAATATTGTTGCAACAACAAAAAATAGGTGATGCTGAAACGGTGTTAAAGAAAATAGATGATAAAACGTATATGCCATTAATTGAAACCGTAACAGGGGATATCTACTTAACGCAAAAACAATATGATAAAGCAAAAAGTGCTTATGAATCTGCACTTAATGGGGCCAGCCAATTTTCTGGCTTGGCCAGTATGTTGCAAATGAAATTAAGTGATCCACAACTGACGCAAATGACATAAGGAGCGAGGACATTATGAATAAAAATACAATAAAAACCGTTTTAGTAGGAACTTTATTGTTGCTCGGTTTGACTGCTTGTAGCAGCGATAAAGACAAAGTGGAGGCCAAGCCTTTAGCCACGGTACAAAACCCATCCACGCTTAAGATGGTATGGCGCGGTCATACAGGCGATGGTAATGGTAAAAATATTGTTAATTATGCGCCGGTATTGGCTGATGGACAGCTATATACCGTCAGTGAAAATGGCACTATGGTTGCTTACAATGCGCAAAATGGCCACATAGTATGGCAGCAAAAAGCAGGTATACGCTTGACTTCAGGACCTACGGTAGGCGATGGCAAGCTATTTGTGAATGACAGTCAGGGTGAATTGTTGGCTTTTAACGCGAGCAATGGCGCTAAACTATATACAGCATCCTTACCCAATAGAAGTTTTGCGGCACCCGCTTATAGCAGCGGCATCGTGATAGCAAAGACCATCGATGAACAAATGTTGGCTTTCCATTCTAACGATGGCAGTCAAATCTGGACCTATCAAGGCAATGTGCCCAACATGATTTTGCAAGGGGGCAGTTCGCCCGTTATCAATGAGGGCATTGTCATTCAAGGTAGCGCCGATGGCAAAGTTACTTTAGTCACTTTAGACAAGGGTCAGCTATTATGGCAGCGTGCAGCGGTAGAGCCTAATGGTGTCTCCGACATTTCGCGTATGGTAGACATCGATGCTAATCCGTTGATCAGTAACAATGTGATCTATGTAGGCAGTTATCAAGGTAGTCTAGTCGCATTAGATAAGTTTAAAGCCGCAATTATTTGGGAGCATCGCCTTTCTACACGCAGTGGTTTAGCGCTGTCTGGCAATGCGCTGTTTGTTACTGATACTAAAGGTCGGGTGTGGGCTTTTGACCCTAGCACGGGCAAAGTGTTGTGGCGCCAAAATAAATTATTTAACCGTACTTTAACGGCACCGGTGATTGTGGGCGATAATATAGTTGTTGCCGATAATATGGGTGATGTGCATTGGCTGAGCCAAGCGGATGGCCATTTTGTTGCACGTGTACAGATGGATAAAAAGGGTATAGCTTCAAACCCAGTCGCCGATGGAAATACTGTTTTTGTTATGTCCAGCAAAGGTGCTGTGGCTGCTTATAGTTTATAAAACGACATACCGAGCCGCGACCGCCAGGGAGCGGGTGAATTGAATGCACTCAATATGGGCTTTTCTTAAAAAGAGGCGAGTAGTTACTATGTTACCTGTTATTGCTATTGTGGGTCGACCCAATGTGGGCAAATCCACCTTGTTTAATCGTTTGACGCGTACGCGCGATGCTTTAATTGTGGATGAACCGGGCGTGACGCGCGATCGCCAATACGGTGAAGTCTGTATAGACGAGCAACGCTTTATCGTTATCGATACCGGTGGTATAGGCGAGGCTACGTTGGATATTGAACATCTAACCGAAGCGCAATCTCGTTTAGCGATGCAAGAAGCCGATATACTATTGTTTATGGTCGATGCCAAATCAGGTGTTACCAGTGCTGATGTGGACGTGGCCAATGAATTACGGCGCTTGAATAAAAAAGTACATTTAGTGGTGAATAAAGTCGATGGTAAAGTCATAGATGAGGTTGTAGCCGACTTTTATCAATTGGGTTTTACAGATGTACATGCCATTGCTGCCAGCCATGGCCGCGGTGTCAATGCTTTATTGGAAACCGTTTTAAGCGAGTTGCCTAAGCCGGAAGAAGTACTAGAAGAAGACATTAAACACAACAGCATTAAAGTTGCTATAGTAGGTCGGCCTAATGTGGGCAAATCCACTTTGATCAATCGTTTATTGGGAGAAGAGCGCACCATTGTTTATGATATGCCTGGAACCACACGCAGCAGCATTTATATTGCGCATGAACATCAAGGTGTAGATTATACTTTTATCGATACCGCGGGTGTCAGACGACGATCGCACGTGACCGAAACAGTGGAAACCTTCTCAGTGATCAAAGCCTTGCAAGCCATTGAAGTTGCTGATGTGTCTATTCTGGTGCTCAATGCACGCGAAGAAATTTCGGGGCAAGATCAACGTTTATTTAATTATATTATCGATGCGGGTCGTGCGGTGGTCATCGCGGTTAATAAATGGGATGGCCTGGACACTGAAACCAAAAAAAATGTGCGGGGTGCGTTGCTAGATTCATTTCACTTTGTAGACTATGTCAAAATTCAGTGCATTTCAGCCTTGCATGGCACGGGCGTAGGCAGTTTATACACCTATATCAAACAAGCGTATCGATCATCGCGCATGGAGCTCACTACGGGTCGTTTAACGACAATTTTGCAAGATGCAACGACGCGTCATGAACCACCCATGGTACATGGACGGCGCATCAAATTGCGTTTGGCGCATGCGGGCGGTCATCAACCACCCATCATCGTCATTCATGGTAAACAAACCGAAGCCTTGCCCGAAACTTATAAGCGTTATTTGATGCATGTGTATCATAAAGCGCTTAAAATTGTCGGTACACCCATACGCTTACAATTTAAAACCGATAGCAATCCTTATGAAGGAAAAAAGAATGTTTTAACACCGGGCCAGCAGCAGAAGCGAAAACGGATGATACGGCATTATAGGAAATAAGTTCTATGCACAGGTATTTTAGCCATGGCAGTGCCGATATCTCAGTGAATTTTCCTTGGGGTACGAGAATATGCCTCTTAGCACACTGCAGACGCTTAAGAGCCTAGGGTTTAACCTTAACTGAAGTAACTCAAGCTGCAACTGCCGCAGCTTACTGCGCAAGAAAAGAAAATGAGAATATTTTTAAAACTACGCTATAACCTTTTGCAATCTAGCCACGATTTGTCCTACTTCATCCGCGTTGATGATGTAGGGCGGCAATAGGCGGATTACATTTTCGGCGGTAACGTTAAACAAAAGCCGTTCTTTTAAACCTATGGCCGGTAAAGTACCGCAAGGAGCAGATAGCTCCACGCCTGATATTAAACCTTTGCTGCGTATAGCCTTGACCTTAGGGTGATCAAGCAAAGTTTTATTTAAACCTTGTTGTAACAATTGTCCCATTTGAACGATATGTGGCAATAAGTTTTCTTCTTGGATAGTTTCTAATACGGTTAAAGCCACTGCAGAGCCAAAAGGATTGCCACCAAAGGTCGAGCCGTGTTGCCCTGGATGAAATAATTCTGCGGCGCGCCCCCTAGCCAAACAAGCACCAATTGGAATGCCATTGCCCAAGGCTTTAGCTGAAGTGAGTATATCGGGCATGATAGGCGTGTGTTGATACGCAAACCATTTTCCGGTACGGCCTATGCCAGTTTGGATTTCATCTAATACCAACAAGCAATCGTGGGCATCACATAATTGACGCAGTTGTACTAAATAATCTTCATCGGGGATATGAATGCCGCCATTGCCCTGTATAGGCTCGACCATGATGGCAACCACATCGTTACGATTTTCTAGAACAGTGCGTATGGCGGCGACATCGTTGAATGGCACGCGTATAAAGCCTTGCACTAAAGGTTCAAAGCCCGCCTGAATTTCACGTGAACCCGAAGCACTTAAGGTAGCCAAAGTACGGCCATGGAAACCACGCTCTGTAACAATGACATGTGGTAAGCTAATGTTTTTTTCACGCCCCCACAATCTACACAATTTTAAAGCCGTTTCATTTGCCTCAGCACCAGAATTGACAAAAAATGCATTGTCCATGCCGGATAACTTCGTTAAACACGCCGCTAAGCGTTCTTTGTTTTCGATATGATATCCATTGCTGGTGTGCAATAATTTTTGTGCTTGAGCCGTGATGGTAGCGGTGACTTTAGGATGAGCATGCCCTAAGCCACAAACCGCAATGCCGGTTAATGCGTCTAAGTAGGCATCACCATTATTATCGTATAACCACGCGCCTTTACCATAACTAAAAGAAACTGGTAAAGCTTTATCGGTCGACATTAAAGGTGATGCCATGATAGTAATTACCCACGGTTGAAATTATTTTCAGCAAAGTCCCAATTGACCACAGCCCAGAAATTTTCTAGATATTTAGGTCGCGCATTACGGGTATCTATGTAATAGGCGTGTTCCCAAACATCACAGGTTAATAAAGGTATAAAGCCATTTTGAGTGATTGGGGTCGCTGCATTTTGCGTTTGTAGAATTTCGATTTCGCCCTGGGGATTTTTGACTAACCAAGCCCAACCTGAACCAAACAAGGTAACGGCTGCTTTGGTAAATTCTTCTTTAAACTTTTCAAAAGAGCCAAACTTGGCATTAATCGCAGCGGCTAAAGCGCCTTCTGGAGTGGATCTAGCCTTAGGCGTTAAAGAATGCCAATAAAAAGTATGGTTCCATACTTGTGCTGCATTGTTGAAAATACCGCCAGATGATTTTTTGATGATGGTTTCTAAATTTTCATGCGCTAAAGGATTATCGACCAACAGTTTGTTAAGATTATCTACATAAGCGCGATGGTGTTTGCCATAATGATATTCCAGAGTTTCTTGAGAAATATAAGGGGCTAAGGCATCCATAGCGTAGGGTAAGGGAGGTAGCTCAATCATGATAATTCTCCTTGTAAAATAGTACAGATTTGTGAGTATAGTGTAAGGCGCTGGCGCTATTTTAGCAAGCATGTTAAAATATAGGCCATATGTAATATGGAGCGAAAAATGACCATAGTAGAACGTTTAAAAGCACAAATAGCAGAACATGACGTGTTAATTTACATGAAAGGGACCCCCGATGCACCTAAGTGTGGATTTTCTGCACAGGCAGTATCGGTGTTAAAGGCCATGGGGCAACCCTTTGCTTTTGTTGATATTCTGGCCGATCCAGAAGTACGGGCAACTTTGCCCCAAGTCTCCAGCTGGCCAACATTCCCACAGATTTTCGTTAAGGGCGAACTCATAGGCGGCTGCGATATCTTATTATCGCTGTACGAAAGCGGCGAGTTAAAAGCTTTGTTTGACAAAAAGTTAGGGTAGTTGTTTACCCTGTGTTTTTATAATTTATGAGGAGTTCGATATGACGGTATTAGTAGGGCGTAATGCGCCAGATTTTAGAGCTAGCGCGGTGTTGGCTAATGGTGAAATCATTAGCGATTACCATTTTGCTGAGCGCACCAAGGGTAAGGAAGCCTTAATATTCTTTTATCCTTTAGATTTTACCTTTGTTTGTCCTACGGAGCTGATTGCCCTGGACAAACGCATGGCTGAATTTCAAGCGCGTAATGTAGAAGTTATAGCGGTTTCTATAGACTCACAATTTACACATGCTGCTTGGCGCAATACCCCTATCAACAAGGGCGGTATTGGTGCTGTAAAATATACGATGGTAGCGGATGTGAATCACAGCATTTGCCAGGGTTACGGCATAGAACATCCTACGGCTAGCGTTGCATTCCGTGCAGCGGTTTTGGTGGATGCTACAGGATTGGTACGTAGCGAAATCATCAATGATTTACCTATCGGTCGCGATATAGATGAAATATTACGTTTGATCGATGCCATTCAATTTGCCAACAAACACGGTGAAGTATGCCCTGCAGGCTGGCAAAAAGGCGAAAAAGCGATGAAACCTACTTCCGAAGGTGTGAGCGCTTATTTGTCTGGTAATGCAGACGTGCTGTAATATACTTTTCGCGCTTTGGCTATAGGCGTTGTTGCCTTCGCCCATCTCGCCCCCACTATATGACATAGTACGTCATTCCTGGGACTGGAGGAGTAGGCGCCTCGCCTAAAACCAAATCTCTGGGAGTATAGCTTTGGACCTAACTCCGTGCTCTGAATATAAAATAGTTTGTCCTATCTAATAATAACTTAGGTATCTAACTTGCGAATAGCATAATAATACTGCGCATTGTTTATTTTGAGTTTATCCGCTAAATGTAGATAATCGCTCCAGCCAGATATAGGCAAGTTAATCTCATTGTTATAAAAACAGGGAATATAGCCAGTATTTAGCTTGTCTATTAATATTTTCTCTGAGTGATTGCCCTCTACGACATCTCTATAGTAGTTGAGTTCCAGTTCCGGCATAAAAGAAAAAACGAGAGGCTCATTTTGCTCTGTAATGAGTAAATAAGAACCGTTTGAATTGAGCAGATAATATTCTATTATCTTGTAGTCCATTATAATTTTTGAAAATAGCTCTGAAAATTCTGCCGAAAATAAGATGTTATACAAAGGAGTATTGCAAGCCAGTTTGCGAGTTTGATTGTAGAAAAAATTATGTTTTGCGTCCTCAATATGCTGGGATAGTATCAATTTCAAATTGGGGGAATCTTTTAGTAAAAATTTGTCAATAATACCCCTATTAAAGGCTTCTACGGCTAATTCATGACTTGCTACACCCGTTAGCATGATAATAGAGATATCTTTTTTGTCAAGGCTATATGCAAATGAAAATCCATCCATCCCAGGCATATCATGATCCAGTATGATGGTGGTTATTTCTTGATGTCGATTGGGTGATTTAGAAAGGGTAATAAACTCCTCAGTTTGAATTATTTGTGAAATCTGATTATTCTCTGCCAGAATATCATCTGGTTCGTGCTTATTTTGATTATTAAAATGGACGTTATGTTCAATCTGATTCTTTTTAATAATCTCTAATGCTTTGATTGGGTGGGATTCAATTACACAAGAATGTTTATCAGATAATGATGTCATTATGGTCGATAGAAAATTCTCGTTATCATCAACTAACAATGTGGTAGTTGGGTATGAGTACAGATACGGCATATAAAACTCCTTATATACTCTTCGCATTTGACTTTTATGCTTTGTTGCCTACGCCCATCTCGCCCCAGTCATGTAGAGTACTACACTCCTGGTGCTCGAAGGCTAGGCGCCTCGCCTAAAAATCAACTGCTTGAGTATATACTCTTCGCATTTGACTTTTATGCTTTGTTGCCCGCGCCCATCTCGCACTAGTATATGACAGAGTACGTCACTCCTGGTGCTCGAAGGCTAGGCGCCTCGCCTAAAAATCAACTGCTATGAGTATACATAAAACATTAATTTTCTTCCAGTATGGAGATTGCATTATTAATTTGCTCCGCAGCCAATTCAACATTATGTAACAGTTTTAAAATGGTTTCAAGCTCTTTTCCTGTGACTATATGCCTAATATTAATATAAAAATCAGGTTTCTTTTTTTGGAGAATCAAATCGTGAACAAATGGTTTCACGCTATCAATAGCGACAGAAATCGTTGAAAGTGGTGTTTTAACCACATGTTTAAATTTTATTAAATTATCAGACATTTTTTCCCTCTTTCTTTAGTTTATATAAGGACAATTTTTACCCGATATAGATTTAATCCAATATAATTCAGAAAAACTATCGTGGGATTTTCCTGTTACTAGATAAAGTTCTCTATAACCTATCATATACAAATCTCTGGCGATTTCTTCACCCTTTATGTTATCAGTCAATTCAGAGTCTATATAAATCGGCGTTGATTTTGCATAGTTCCTGATTGCTTGTAGGAAAGTGTTAACTTCGTTAAATGTGTTGATTTTAATATTTTTCAATTCGCACGCGAGTTCCCAGGTGTTGGTTATTAGACAATCGTCATCCAGAAAGATGAGATCTACTTTAATCGCTTCTGTGACCTCTATGGGGATGTAGGCTGAGAAAAATTTTGGTAGCAATTTAACGCCGCAGTGTAAGCATTCATCCCGTAAGCTATCAGAATCGTAGCAACTGGTTACTAGCATTGCAGAACTTTCTATACCGCAGTGCTTAATCAGTTCTATACCATTTATTTCGGAGTTCTCAAACTGATAGTCAACCAGAAATAAGACAGATGCATTATCGTTCATTTTGCACCAACTCATCAATTCCGTGGGTGTGTTTAAATGAATCATTTTAAAATCAAATAGCGTAGATAGGCTTTCAAAACGGTTATTCCAAATTTGATGTACAGACTCTTCATCATCCACTACGACAACAAAGTGATTATTTTTATTAAAGAAGATGCGCTCTGCAAACCAAGGGGGTGATTTTGCCAAGGGCAGGAGGATATTTACAGTGGTGCCTTGATTTTTTTTGGACTCAATGGTGAATGTGCCATTCCATGATTGGATATTGCTGACTGCAGATGATAGCCCTAGGCCGAAACCATTCTTTTTACCGTGGCTGGTGCCCCCCTTTAATAGTAAGGGTAACAGATGTTCTGGAATGCCACAGCCATTGTCAATTATTTTGATAATGGCATTTCCATCAGAAACCCCTAAATAAAGCTTAATTTCTCCATGTTCCACAATGGATTCGATTGCATTATTTAAAATATTAGACAAGCCTCTTTCGAAAAGGCTGGGATTGATGTTAACACAGGTGCCATGTGCGGATTCATCAATTTCGAATGAGATTCTTATATTAGAACGGTTTAGTTGTAGCCGTTTCTCGGAGATTACCATATCCATCAAGGCAGATAATAATTCTGAAGTTAGATTATTTTCGGTTTCTTCTTTGCCGGACTTGTTAATTAAACGATATTGCGTTAATAAATTATTAGCAATATCATTGATCCTGTTAATGGAATGCCTAATTAATAATCGTTTTCGCTCTGGAAACTTATTGGCTTCTACCACAATCACTTCAAGTGCTGCAAGCGGGCTGCGGATATCGTGCGCAATTTGTACGGCTAAATGGCTTAAGGTGGCTTTTTTCTCAGTTTCACGGATCTTCATGTTTTCGATGTGTAAACAGTTTAGCAATTGGTCAAAAGCTTCTTTTATTTTCTGTATTTCAATGGGAGCCCAACCGATGTCACCAATGTTGGTATTTGTTTGCAGACGTGTGGAATCTAGCTTAGAAATTTGTCTTTCTAATTTAATTAAAGGAGACAACAATTTTTTGTATAAATTTCTTCTTAACAATATGAATAATAAACTAGAAATAACAAAGAATGCCAGTAGATATTGCATTAATAATTTCCAAGACCGAAAAGCAAAATCAAGTTTACTATAACTAATGAGCACTCCTAGTTTAGCATTACTTTCTGTATCTTGGCTGTAGTAGTAGATTGGAGTGCAATAAAAAAATACATTCTTACCTAGGTCTTTCTTTTCTTTATTCAGCACGCGACAGTCAACGCGACCTGCTTTATAGATTAATTTTCTTATAGAACCAAAATTTTCATAATCGGACATATATACGTTTTTATTATTGTCGATAACAGCAAAAAATTTATCATGAGATGAGGCGAGCGATAATAGTTTACGAACCTCCATAATGTTATAGATTGCGAGCTCTGGGGCAAGAACTGAGATTAACGTTGTATGTGTATCGTGTATTTTTTCAATATGCTCCATCTTGGCATTATCCCTTTCAATAAAAATGCCCGCAATCAGTGAAATTAAAAAAACAAATGAAATAGCGCCCAATAAGGTTTGGGCTATGTATTTTTTAAGAGTATGATTTCTTATTGTAAGTGTCATTTAAGTTATCGCTCCAAGATAATAAGATTCAAACGCTGATTTACTAATATCGGGTGCTTTTAATGAATCTTTGATAAAGAAAGTTTCCATGGGGATTGTAACGATTGGGATGGCAATACATTCATCCCGAACGATATCGGCTATGCGTTGATATTGTCTGGCTTTTTCCTTGTTATCATTTAAATTTTGGCTATTTAACAAGGCATTTGAAACTTCTTCATTGTAAAGTCCTGTAAAATTCTTCCCATTTTTGGCAAACAACACCAGAAAGTCATATCCTTCAAGCGTATTGGTTTGAAAGCCTATCGCCATTGCATCACAGCTTGATTTTATGAGTTTGGTATAATCTTTGACCTTTGTAATTTGCTCTGTATGAAAGTTTTTAGTATCTATTGCGTTACGCACCATTTTAATATAGCTAGAATGGTGCTCTACTGGAACAGAAAGCTTTAAAAAAGCAAGGCAAAAATCATTGAGTTTTATTTTCTTATTAGTCTGTGGATAGTTTTCCCTTATTTTCTCTATAAATTGATAGTTGTTTCTATAGCCTATTACACCCACAGGGAATAAATCATTGGCTCTTTGCCCCTCTTCTCCATAGGATTCTACCACGGTATCAGCTTGCATTTGAGCAAGAAATTTACACCGTTGCTCTTTACTGTGCCAACGTGGCTTTTGTGAGTTTAGACCTAGAAATATTTGATAGGGTGCAAAAACCTGTACCTTTCTAAATCCTTGTGGAGATTCATTCGCAGCAATAAAATAATCATCAATGATATCAAAATTCTGGTATTCCGATTCTTTAATGGGCATATCACCCATTTTTTTGTAGATAATTGGATAGCCATTAAATCTAGGAGCCAATGCAAGTTCATGTGCATCATTCTTTATAACTTTGTAGCCGCCACAGGTGACTGGAAATTTCCATAGTTGGGGTTGTTTTTCAGCTTTAGCAAGAAAATCTTTCTGGTAAATGGGTAAATCATTTAATGCTGTAATCTGTATAAATTCAGATGCAGGATTATGCAGTTCTACAATAATCTCGTTGTTAGAAGTGGCATACATTTTCTCAATCCAATAGGCAATATTGCTTAGATAGTTTTGATGTTTTTCTAAATAATCATAAGAGGCAACGACATCATAAGCAGTCACAGGTTGGTTATTGCTAAAAGTTAATCCTTTTTTTAACGTAATGGCAATCTTCCACGGTGTAAGATATTTGACCGAATTCGCGGCTTCTAGCATTGGATAAGAGTTAGATGCTCGTATGAGCTGACAATTAATTTGTCTGGATATCCCAGTGGAATAAGTATCTTGTTGTTTCCCAGGATCTAGGTTAACGCGATAATCATAAATTGGAATAAGAAGGGCTTTCTGTTTCTCAGCGAATAATACATTCATATGTAGTATCATTACTGTTATAAACAGTGTAACGGAGATAAATTTATACACTACGTAATTCCTTTTATTTTACGGATTAGACTTTAACAATTTCCTATGCCAAATAACGGGAGCAATATATATAGGAGTGATATCCTGCAAGATTAAGGGCTCTTGTGAAACTGCCACAAGATTTGTTGCCAGTAAACAAAATGTACCTTCTTTTTCACCGAGGGTTATATTTCTAAACAGTTGCTTGCCATCAGCGGTTAATATTATACAGGGCATTCCCAGATAGTTTTTGACATCTTCCCGTGAAATAATGCCGCCACAAATAAAATCACCTTTTTTGAACGAAGGCGCCATACTTTCATCATTGATTATCATACTCACAGCATTAGGATGATGTTTTTTAAATAGTGCAATTTCTGACAAGATTTGCTGGATCTGTATGTCAGCGCCTGGGTTTGTAAATGGATTGAATTGGCTAATACTGGATACGATATGAGGTTCAATGCCCGTACCGTGCAAAAGCCATTCTTCACTGCACATTATCCCTTCAAGTATTATTCGCCTTAAGAATTTCCGTGCGCCCGGTTGAGTTAACCCGCCATGGCGTGCAACTTCCCAACCAATCAATGTATTGAGGTTGATACCACTATCCTGGCAAATCTCTTTACGTGAAAGATTTGCAAGATTCCGTAGCCGCCGCAACCGATTGGCGCGCGCAGCTGCGATCGGTATTGCGGAGTTGTCTGTTTCTATGAGTTCTTTTTCCATAGTCAGGAAGTATACACGATCTCTTTACTATGTTAAAGAGGAGTATATATTATTTTTAATAAAAAATATTTCTATGATTTCCTCACAATTTCAGGGTGGAAAGCGGCCAACACTTTTGAAAAACGTCCATTTAATGTTTAAAAAATAATCAAAACATGATTAAAGGTTAATAATATAGTCAGAAAATGTAAGATTAATAGTATTTTTATGTTTTTTCCAGAAGACTATTGACATCAATAGCCAATATTATTTAATATGAATCATATTAAATAATATTTTCTTTATAGGAGCATCTAGTATCAGTGCGAGCAAGCGACGCAATTCAGGAAATATTGAGGTAATAAAAAGGAATATCACGTATAGCAGGGATGAAATAACGTGAAACCTTATAAAGCCGGAATTGTGTCGCTTGCTCGCACTGACTAGATCCGCGGGAGTTGGTTCATTATAATTTTTTTAGGAGAAAAAAATGGTGGATGGCTTATTGATTTTAGAGGGAATAAAAACGGTTAAATCTATTTATGACCAGGGGAAAAAAGCAAAAAATCTAAAAGTTTTAAGCCAAAAACTCAGGGAAAAAATAGCGCACATAGAATTATTTCTAAATAATACAATTCTTGATGAGAAAATAAGAGTGAAAGATAATATTCAAGGATTAAAAGAGTCTATAAAGGAGTTGGTAGATATTCTAAATGATGACTGTACCCAGTATATGTTAGCATTGAGTTGTAGTGATAAGAAAGAAGGAAAAAAAGAAAAAATTAAACGATTTTTTAATGCGGGAGATTACACCAAAAAAAACAAGATATTGTTTAAACAGTTAGATAGCGCAATGAATAGTATTGTTGTTGCACTCAATATAGAGACTATAGCTAGACAAGATGAACAACCAAAACGTATTCAGAAGGAAAGGGGGATTAAAGCCATTGCTGAAAGGCTAGGGATCTCATAGGGTATTTTCCCATCCACCCAATTCTTGCCAACGATTCACAATAAAGCAAAATAATTCCGCGGTGCGTTCAGCATCATATAAAGCCGAATGAGCTTGTTTATTATCAAAGGGTAATTTTGCGCGTTCTAGAGCGGTAGCGAGTACAGTTTCACCTAAGACTAGAGCGCTTAAGGCTGCGGTATCAAATGTAGTAAATGGATGAAAAACATTCTTAACATGACTGCGCTCGCAGGCAGCGGCTACAAAACTCAGGTCAAAAGCGGCATTGTGACCGACTAAGACGCAGCGTTTGCAATGTGCTAATTTCATCTCTTTTTTTAGTGCCGAAAATAATTCAGTCAATGCTTTTTTCTCATCGATGGCCATGCGAAAAGGGTGATCGGGAATAATCCCTGTGAAAGCCAGTGAGGCCGGATCAAGCTTGGCGCCTTCAAAAGGCAGGGTAGCGTAAAACAAAGATTGTTTGGGTTGTAAGAAGCCATGTTCATTCATTTCTACGGTTACGGCAGCGATTTCTAATAAGGCATTTTTTTTGGCATCAAAACCACTGGTCTCAACATCAATAATGACCGGAAAAAAACCACGGAAACGTTTTGCTAAAGGGGCATTTATATTGTCATTCATTGGATTGGTCTTCTATAGGTTGGCATTGCCAGGATAAAGTTTTTCCAGCTAATAAAGGAATAAAACTTAAATCGTCTGTAGTGTATTGTTGCGGCACTACCCACGGGCTTTGTATTAAACGCAAGCGCTCTGTATTGATAGGCAATTGATAAAAGAGTGCGCCATTGATGCTGGTAAAGCTTTCTAATAAAGGCAAAGCCTCGTGCGCAGAAAATAGTTCAGCCAATAAGGGGAGTGCAATGGAACTGGTAAAACAACCCGCACAACCACAGGCACTGTATTTTCTATCTTGCACATGCGGTGCACTGTCTGTGCCCAAGAAAAATTTACTTTGATTTTTGCTCATGACAGCTTGTTGCAATTTTTGCTGATGTTGATGTTGTTTTAAAATAGGTAAACAATAATAATCTGGCCTAAGGCCACCCGCCAATAAATGATTGCGATTAAAGGCTAAGTGGTGCACGGTAATGGTTGCAGCAATATGTGCAGGCATGCTTTGTACCCAGTCTACGGCTTCGGTGGTGCTAATGTGTTCTAGTACAATAGGTAATTTGGGAAAACGTTGTTGTAACGGTTCTAAAACAGTATCGATAAAACGCGCTTCGCGATCAAATATATCAATTGTATTATCGGTGACTTCGCCGTGCACCAGTAGCGGTAGTTCTAATTCTTCCATGATCGATAAATTTTCAAATTGTTTGTTGATATCGTTTATACCCCAATCTGAATGCGTGGTTGCACCTTGTGGGTATAATTTAACACCTAAGATCCATGGACAAAGTTTCGCCTCGCGTAACGTGCTGGCATTTAAATCATTTGTAAAATATAGTGCAAAATACGGTGTAAACCGTTGATTTATAGCAACGGCTAAAATACGTTCCCTATAGTCCAACACCCCGTGCATAGTGGTTAAGGGTGGTGTTAAATTAGGCATGGCCAATACGCGCGCAAATGTGCGCTCGGCTAAGGGTACTGTTAATTGTAATGATGCATTATCGCGCAAGTGTATATGCCAATCGTCTGGGCGAATAATATTCAGGGTCTGCATTGTTTAGAGTGGCCTATTGTATCATGGATAATCAATTATAGCGCATTTTTGATTTCACAGATCAGGATAGTATCATTGTCATTAAAATAGTTAAAAATATTTTTTAAATGAGGCTAAAATAACTGGTATTTTCTAAAGTAGCTGTGATATGATTTTTCCTAGACGATTTTTAAATCATAAAAAAATAATAGTTTGACTTATTTTTGGTCAAACTGGCTGGCTGCTGTAATTTGAATAAGAGGATATTATGGTAAATTTTTTGCGCATTAAGAAAATCAGTATGGCATTGGCGGTCGTCCTAGGTGGCGGCGTGGTTTCTGATGGTTGGGCTGCTTCCTCTGCAAATGATAATGTAGACAAACAAGTAGAATTATTAAGTCAACAAACTGCAGCGCTACAACAACAAGTGCAACAATTGCAACAACAAATTGCAGAATTAAAAACTGCAAAAGCGGCTCCTGTGGCAACACCGGTAGCAGCAACAGTGCCTGCTGCAAAACCTTCTTCTAACGCAACAGCTAAGAATGGCCAATCCGCAACGGTTGCAACCCAATCCTCTAAATCAACGCCTAAGGCGAATGCTAACGCCGTCGTAGCAGCCGATGGTGTGACCTCGGTGACTACAACTCCGGTTTCGGACGATGCGAAACAAGCATTATTACCCCCATCAGGTACTAATTTAGCGGCTGAACCCTATGGCGGGCGGGGAGATTTAGCCAATCTTGGTGGTACAGCCGTAATTACCGCGCCGTTCATAAAATCAGATCGACAGTTCGGTGGCTATGACTTAATAGTCAACTATTCTAGTGTGAAAAAGAACATTGCAATCATGCAGCAGGATAAAAACTTTGTAAATGAGATGACCTCGCTGGGCTTAGCGCTTCCCAACTATCCATTGCTAGAATTAAGTGGCAATATCGAGGCATTAGGTATGCATATAAGCGGCCCTAACAGTGCGGGTAATCTAAACTTAAGTAACGCAGAATTAGATATGCAGGCACGCATTAATACCTGGACTTCGGGCTTTATGTCGTTTGCGTATAATTCTGGCCCATCAAGTGGCGGTAATCCAATAAGCAACTCCAATCTTTATTTAGATAATGCTTTTATTAATATTGGAAATTTTGATAAATCCCATTATTACGGCACGGTAGGTCAGTTGTATGTGCCTTTTGGTTCTTACAGAACGTATGGAGTCACCGATCCATTTACAAAAACTTTGTTCCGTACTAAGGGCAGAGCGTTGATCTTGGGTTATAATTCTACTCAATCTACGGGATTAGATGCATCGATTTATGGCTTTAATGGGGCGGTACAAACAGGGGATGTAAATCCTAACTCGTCCGATGATGATACGATGCCAAATGATAATGTAGTTCTAAACACCTATGGTGGAGATTTAACGTATCATTTTGCATTCAGTAGCAACACCAATGTTGGTTTATCTGTGAGTGGTATAAGCAATGTAGCTGATAGTAGTGGTATGCAATCTACGCCTCTTTCTAGCGATCAATTTCAGGGTTTTGGTGAATCATCGCAAACTGAAGTATTGAAACATAATGTGCCCGGCGCAGATCTGCGTTTCGATGTTACCTCTTATGATTTTGAGTTTATCGGTGAACATGGTCTGGCGACGCAGTCTTTTAGTTCGCAGGATTTAATGTACAATGGTGAAGGCGCCCAGCCGACCGCTACGCACTTGGAAGGCGACTATAACTTTAAAATTTATAGTAGACCCTCTGCCTTCGGTTTAGGCTTTGACCAAAGTAGTCAGGCTTTAGCTTTGGGCGTACCCAAACGGGCCTACATGGCGACAATCAGTTCTTCTATTTTGAGAAACACTGTTCTGAATTTGGAGTTGCAACATTATATCAATTATAGTTCAAATGATACGGCTGGCGGTAATAATGGAGTAGTCTTTAATTCCGATGGAGGTTCGGGGAATGGTGTCTTCTTACAGCTAGACGCTTATTTCTAAATTGTTGCATTCGTTATGGATGGTTTTTATAGGGCGGCTCATGAGCCGCTCTTTTGCTTTATCAGGATTAAATTTCCTTTGGAGAGGTTATGAGAGATGATATTGAATCTACGATTTTAGCTTTATTGAATAAAGCTAAACAAAAAGGCGCTAGTGCGGCGGAAGCCAATGCTACGTTTAGCGAAGGCTTTACTGTTAACGTGCGTAAAGGTGAAGTTGATACCGTCGAATTTAATCGTGATAAAGGTTTAACTTTAACGGTCTATTGTGGCCAACGGCAGGGTATAGTCAGTAGTTCCGATCTATCAGAAGAAGCCTTAAATCATTGCTTAGATAAAGCATGGACCATTGCGCAATATACCGATGAGGATCCCGCTTCAGGCTTAGCGCCTAAAGAACGCATGGCACAAAAAGCAATAGAATTGGATCTATATCATCCTTGGCAAATCACGCCCGAAGAAGCCATCCCCTTATTAAAAGAAGCTGAAGCGGTGGCCATAGCGAGTGATAAGCGTATTAGCAATTCAGAAGGGGTTAATCTCAATACGCATCAATCCGATTATGTCTATGCCAATTCACATGGATTTTGTGGTACGGTACGTTCTACCTCGCATGCTTTTAGTTGTGTTTTATTGGCCTCGGATAAAAGTGGCGCTATGCAGCGCGATTATGAATATACACACAGCCGCGATGCAAAAACTTTAGATGATTTTGGTCAAGTTGCCAAACGCGCAGCTGAATATACCGTGCAAAAATTGGGTGCACAAAGCATTTCTACAGGAAAAATGCCTATTATTTTCAGTCAACGCATGGTGGCAGGATTATGGGGAGAATTATTAGCCGCGATCAGCGGGGGTAATTTATACCGCGATGCTTCTTTTTTGAAAGGCACTGTAGGAAAAGCCATTCTGAATGAGTGTGTTACTATAATCGAAGACCCACACATACAGCGCGCTTGGGCGAGCAGTTATTTTGATAAAGAAGGGGTGGCTACACAAAAGCGCGATTTAGTAAAAGCAGGAGTTTTGCAAGGTTATATTTTAAATAGTTATTCTGCACGGCGCTTGGGCTTAGAAACAACCGGCAATGCCGGCGGCCCGCATAATATTTTGGTGCATTCTACCGGCGAAGATCAACAAGCACTATTGCAAAAAATGGATAGGGGCTTGTTAGTCACAGAAGTTATGGGCATGGGCGTTAACTTAGTCACGGGGGATTATTCACAAGGGGCGAGTGGTTTTTGGGTAGAGCATGGCAAAATCCAATATCCCGTTGAAGGAGTGACTATCGCCGGTAACTTAAAAGATATATTTGCCAATATTGTCGCCATAGGTAACGATGTGAATGATCGTAATTATATAGAAAGTGGCTCTGTATTGGTGGCTGAGATGATGGTGGCAGGAAAAGACTAGTATACTCATAGCATTTGATTTTTATGCTTTGTTGCCTTCGTCCATCTCGCACCAGTCATGTAGAATACTACACTCCTGGTGCTCGAGGCCTCGGCGCCGCGCCTAAAAACCAACTGCTATGAGTATACTCTTCGCATTTTATTTTTATGCTTTGTTGCCTTCGCCCTCTCGCACCAGTCATGTAGAGTACTACACTCCTGGTGCTCGCGAGCTCGGCGCCGCGCCTAAAAACCAACTGCTGTGAGTATACTCTTCACATTTGATCATTAGGCTTTGTTGTTTTCGCTCAAGCAATTACATTATTCCTCACCAAAATTGCTGTGAAATAAAGCTTTCAATGCTGTCATGGCTTCATTCTCATCTGTACCTTCTATGGTGATTGTCATTTGGGAACCACTGCCCGCAGATAATAACATCACATTTAAAATGCTTTTGGCATTGACCTTTTTGGCGTCTAGACTGAGTTCAATCTGACTGCTGAAACGACTGGATAGTTCAACCAATTTAGCGGCGGCTCGGGTGTGTAGACCTAATTTATTGTTGAGAGTAATATTTTCTACCAACATAATTAGGTCAACTCTCGGTGGCGCAGTAATACCGTTTTGTGTTTTTGTTTAAGAGCATCATACAGCATTTTTGCAATATAGACAGAACGATGTTGACCGCCGGTGCAGCCTATAGACACTGTCATGTAAGCTCGATTATTGTTTTCAAATTTTGGCAGCCAATTCATTAGAAAATGCTCGATATCCATTAATAGAGCATGAGTTTCTGGTTTTTCATTTAAAAACTTTTGTATAGGCTCTTCTAATCCTGAATAAGGGCGCAATTCGCTGTGCCAATAAGGGTTAGGGAGTACGCGTACATCAAAAACAAAGTCACTGTCTACAGGCACGCCAAATTTAAAGCCAAAAGATTGTATCAATAAAGATAATCCTTGTGCTTTGGGTTCAATGCGATTGGAAATAATATCTCGCAATTTATGTTGTGATAATAAACTTGTATCTATGACCAGATCGGCTAAATGGGCTAAGGGGTCTAATAGTTTTTTCTCATAGGCAATGGCTTCTTGTAATGAGCGATGATCGGAACTTAGAGGGTGACGCCTACGAGTTTCATTAAAACGCTTGATTAAGACATCATCACTGGCATCTAGATACAGTATTTCACAGCGTAGCCCGGAAGTTCTAAAGCTTTCAATCCAATGGTGAAAGCTTTCTAAATCAGTAATAGGGTTTCTGGCATCAATGCCAATGGCTATTTTTTGGTATGTTTTTTGCACATGCTCGGTCAAGCTTTGTAACAAGCTTGCGGGTAAATTGTCAATGCAGTAATAACCTAGATCTTCTAATAGGTGTAGGGTGATACTTTTTCCAGAGCCAGACCGTCCGGTCACAATGATAACACGCATTTCTTTCACTTATTTCCTAAAGTAAAAAATCGTAACTATGTTAAACCCCGCTCCCTAATGGTCGCGGCTCGGTTAAATTCCGCTCCCTAACGGTCGCGTTTAGTTTATTCGTTTGTAACCGAGTGTAGACCGTCAGAGAGCTGATTCTCTAAGATCTTTCTTTATGTTCTTTTAATAAACGCATTAATTTGTCGATTAAGCCATCTACAGCACTGTACATATCATCGGTTTTTTCACTGGCATGTATATGTGTACCTGGAACATGTACCGTTGCTTCCGCAATTTGGTTCAAATTTTCAACTTTAAAGGTGATAGCAATGCTAATAACATCACTAAAATGGCGTTCTAAGCGGTCCAATTTCTTCATGGTAAAGTCTTTTAGAGGGGGGGTAATCTCTAAATGATGGCCAGTGAATGTGATTTGCATAATAGCCTCCGAATGAATGATATTAAGTTAAATATACCATTTTTTCTACCAATATACTAGTGATACTTACAAGTCAAACTCATCGCCTAGGTATACCTCACGCACTTTTTGATCGGATAGAATCACTTGTGGTGGGCCTTGGCAAATCATTTCGCCTTCATTGACTATGTAGGCGCGCTCGCAGATATCTAGAGTTTCGCGTACGTTGTGATCTGTAATTAAAATACCGATTTTCTTACTACATAAATGTGTGATAATACGTTTAATGTCGACGACGGAAATGGGATCCACTCCAGCGAAAGGTTCATCCAATAATACGAAAGCAGGGCTGGTTGCCAGTGCACGGGCGATTTCAACACGACGCCTTTCACCTCCCGATAGGCTAATGCCTAAATTATCCCGTATGTGATAAATGTGAAATTCATTCAATAATTCCTTGAGGCGATGTTGCCGTTCTTCATCCGTTAAATGTTTTTGCAATTCTAATATAGCTAAAATATTTTGTGACACCGTTAGTTTTCTAAATACAGAGGCTTCTTGGGGCAGATAGCTTAACCCTTTATGTGCACGTTCGTGTATAGGCAGATGAGTGATTTCTTCTTGATCTATAAAAATTTGACCGCGATCGGGCCTTACTAAACCGACGATCATGTAAAAACTGGTTGTTTTACCGGCGCCATTTGGGCCTAATAAGCCGACTATTTCACCACTGTTTATTTCCATAGAAACGTTTTTAACCACAGTACGTTTTTTGTAACTTTTTTCTAAAGCAACGGCGCGTAATGTTTTCTGAGTCATGATTTTTAATCTACCTTAGGAAGGTTGTTGGGATCAATGATGATCCGGGTGCGTACGGCTTTGTCACTAGGAGCCGTGATTGATTTTAAGATTTTATTGGTCACATCGTATTCTAAGTGTTCGCCCGCAATGCTATTTGCTCCTTGCTGCACGTAAGCATGGCCCAACAAAATGGCATAGTTTTTACCGGGAAAAAATTTGATGGTATCGGCGGTGGCAATCAACGGCGGTTTGTTTGGATCGATGGTACTTTCATAGCGAGCTTGTTGCTTTTGCCCCCCTTCCACAACAATTTGAGTGATCTTATTATTCTCGCTGTAGGAGGTGACTTTGTCTCCACGCACATGGGTTGTTCCTTGATCGATGGTTACATTTCCGGTGTAAATACCAATACCTGTTTGGCTGTTTAGATCGGCCGTATCTGAAGAAATCAGCAGTTGTTGTTGTTGATCGCTGTCTAAGGCATAGCTTACAGAAATAAGGCAGCTAAGACAAAGAATGAGTAGGTTGCGCTTTAGTTGGATCATAGAAACCTCGTGCTTGTGATAATAGGGTAACATGCTTTTGGTCTAAATACGCATTCATGCCTATAGACGTTATTTTAACTCCAGATTGCACCAGTGTCACAGACTTATCAGTATTTGCCAATTGTTGTTTTGGAAAAATATGCAATAAAGACGTGCTGATGGTAGTATCTTGAGTCTGTGCGCTTATGGACTGATGAATGACAACATTATCTATTAAATCTACTTTTTCTGTACCATTGAATGTTTTCCCTGTTTTGGATGTAATGGTCCAAGGGGCTTTATTGTCTTTTGAATACAGGGTGAGGTAAGGAGTCGTTAATAGGCTGGAATCATCACTGGCAAAATGCAATAACTTAGGGCTTTTCAATTCGCCTTGTTTCTGACCCATAATGTCGAACTGTGTACCGTCTATGCCAATGGCAAAAGCATCAATAACGTTTGTTGTTTCAGTGTGCTTGGGTTTGGCTGTGTAGTGATACCATCCCAAAAAGGAAAGAATGGCTAACAGCAGTAGCAGCGCATTTATAAAATAATATTTTTTAGACACTATCATAAGAAAGCCTCATGTACATCTTTAAACGTATTTTGTGCGTGTAGAATCAATTCACAGACTTCGCGTACCGCACCTTCGCCACCGTTACGATTTGTAGTATAATAGGCAAATTTTTTGACCATATCAGCAGCATTAGCGACCGCTATACCTAAGCCCACACGACGAATGATAGCGATATCGGGTAAATCATCGCCCATATAGGCGACTTCCTCATCAGGTATATTCAATTTAGCAATCAATTCTTCATAGGCCGTGATTTTATTTTCAATGCCCTGATAAACATGGTGCACTTGTAATTGTGCCATGCGTTTGTCTATTAAAGCAGAGCGATGAGAGGTAATAACGGCTGTAATGATGCCGGTTCTAGCCAATAATTTAATCCCTAAGCCATCATGACAGTGAAAAGCCTTCAGGTTTTGGCCATCATCTAATAAATAGAGTTTACCATCGGTTAACACGCCATCGATGTCAAAGATGGCTAAACGAATTTTTTTTGCGCGGTCTAATAGGATATCTGACATGGTGTTCCTCTTATGGGTTATAGTCCAGCCTGCATAACATCGTGGATATTAATGACGCCTACTAATGTTGCGGCCTCATTGACTACTAGCAATGATGTAATTTTAAAATTTTCCATGATTTCCAGCGCTTCGGCAGCGAGGAGTTCGGCAGTGATAGTTTTATAGGCCGTAGTCATCACTTGATGGAGTGGTGTTTCATGTATAGAAATACCTTGATTTAAGGTTCGTCGTAAATCGCCATCGGTGTAAATACCTACAAGCTTACCTTGATTATCGATAGCAGCCGTCATACCCAATAACTTTTGGGTCATTTCTAATAAGGCATCACTGACCATAGCAGAGCTGTGTATGCGTGGAATTTTATCTCCTGTACGCATGATATCTCGTACGCGCGTTAATAAACGCCGACCTAAAGAACCGCTGGGGTGTGAACGTGCAAAATCTTCTTTGGTAAAACCGCGTGCTTCTAATATGGCTACGGCCAGGGCATCGCCCATGACTAAGGCTGCGGTGGTACTGGTGGTAGGTGCTAAGCCTAGCGGGCAAGCTTCTTTATCTATATGTGTATTGAGTAGTGCATCGGCAAAACGCGCTAGAGTAGATTTATCATGGCCGCAAATGGCAATTAATTTTACCTGCAATTCTTTTAATAGCGGTAATAAGGTTAAAATTTCGCTGGTTTCACCGGAGTTAGAAATGGCCAAAACCACATCATGCGGAGTGATCATCCCTAAATCCCCATGGCTTGCATCACCCGGATGCACACAAAAAGCAGGCGTGCCGGTGCTGGCTAGAGTGGCTGCGATTTTGGCTGCTATATGCCCAGATTTACCCATGCCGAGCACGACTACACGTCCTTGGCAAGCGAGTATGATCTTACAAGCATGTATAAAGTCTTGGTCTATATAATCAACGAGTCTTTGTATAGACTGACACTCTAAATCAATGACACGTTTAGCGGCAGCAACAAAGTTTTTTTCCATTTATTCAAAGACCTATACAATTTTATACATTTACTTTGACCTATTTTAGCGCAAAAAAGAGCTTTTGGCTAGAGGGGAACTATTTTTAAGTGATTATCTTCTAAATAAATCTGGGTTGCCCCCCGGGTTAATTTAGCCAAATCAAAGTCTTCCTTGACTTGGTAGACGCCCGCGATAGCGATGAGCTCCGCATTGAATTCCCGGCAAAAGATGCGTGCTTGTGATTGCTGCTGAATACCAGCCAATGCACGCCCCGACAGTTTGCCATAGACATGAATATTACCGCCAGCAATGATTTCAGCGCCGGGGCTAACCATGCCTAGGATGATTAAGTCATTCTCTGCATAGACTTGTTGTCCTGAACGTATGGATTGCAAGATCATTTTACTGGGCGGCTGGGACTGGGGTGCGGCTGAGCTATTGTTTTCTACACTAGGAGCCATTTTTTTGCTATTTTGAGTATTGTTAGAGGATTGTTTAGGATCCATTAAAGCCAAACCCTGAACAGACGCCTCTTTTTTATACAACTCGTTGCCAGTGGCAACCCCCACTAATTTTAAGCCCCTACTATCTAGCAAGGCTTTAATGTCTCTAAAAGGGGGCAAAGCTTCCAGAGTATAGGAATGTAGGTCTAATACAATAGGTGTGCCGTTAAAGAATTGGGGTGCCTGATTGATCTTAGCATCTAGGGCTAGCGCCAAGGCGTTTAAATTATTGTCTTTTAACGGCAGTATAGTCAATGGAAACAAGCTAGCGCGTAATTGCAACGGTTCTAGCATGGTTACGGTCATAATAAATTCCTCGAATAACGGTCGTTTTTACGTAACTAGCTGTATTATTTACTAAAATTGGCTTTTTGTAATACAAAAGCACAATATAGCTCTAAATATCATCTACACTAGATATATTATGGTGTATAGTATTAAAAAATAAGGCAGAAAGCCAGTCTGCTTTGTAATTCAGAGAGAATGCTTATGGAAAAAATATGGCTTAAACATTACCCGCCAGGGGTCCCTGAAACCATTGATGCCAGTAACCTGGGGACATTGGTGGATGTGCTATTGGCTTCGTGCCGCGAGCATGCGGATTTGATTGCGTTTAAAAGCGAGTTTGGTAACTTAACTTATGCCGAATTAGATGCAAAGAGCTTAGCCTTTGCCTCTTTTTTACAGCAAGAATGGGGCTTAAAGAAAGGCATGCGTTTTGGTCTTATGTTACCCAATGTATTGGCTTATCCTATTGCGATGTTGGGAGCATTGCGAGCAGGGTTGATTGTAGTCAATATCAATCCTTTATACACTCAACGAGAATTAACACATCAGCTAGTAGATGCGGGCTGTCATCATGTCTTAGTGTTAGATATGTTTGCGCATACATTGGCGGATAGTTGGGATGAAGCGCATATGGTCAAAGCGATGGTGGCGCATCTAGGCGATTTTTATGCGCCCTGGAAAGGAGGGTTGCTGCAAATTATTTTAAAATACGTAGCGCGTAAAATTCCAACATGGCATTTGCCCGATTATATAAGCTTACAAGATGCTCTAGCCTATGGAAAAGATAAAACCTTGGATAAAGTCAACATCGATAAATATGATGTGGCTTTTTTACAATATACGGGCGGAACTACCGGTGTATCCAAAGGCGCCGAATTGACCCATTTTAATTTATTATCCAACTTATTGCAGGCAAACGCATGGGTACAACCCGCTTTAGCACTGCATGATTTTAAAACGCAATTGATAATCGTTACAGCAATACCACTGTATCATATCTTTTCGCTGACTGCTAATGGTTTATTGTTTATGTATTTAGGTGGGAAGAATTTATTAATTTTGAATCCTAGAGATTTTGAAGGTTTTGTCAAACGGTTACAAAAAGAAGAGTTTCATGCCATCACAGGGGTTAACAGCCTATTTAACTCATTGCTCAATACTCCTGGGTTTGACAAAATTAATTTCTCTTCATTGTTATTTTGTTTAGGCGGCGGTACAGCCATACAAGAAGAAGTGGCAAAACACTGGATAGCTAAAACAGGAATGCCCTTATTGGCGGCATATGGTTTAACAGAAACATCTCCCGCGGCGGTTATTACACCTCTGGCAGCCAAAGCCTATAATAGTTCTGTGGGGTTACCCATATCTTCAACCGAAATATCTATACGCAATGACAAGGGTGAGGAATTAGCTTTAGGGGATGCAGGGGAATTGTGTATACGTGGTCCGCAAGTGATGCGGGGTTATTGGCACAATGAAGCTGAGACACGCTTGGTTTTTTGGCCACAAGGGTGGTTGCGCACGGGTGATATTGCTAAAATAGATGAACAAGGACAAGTTTATATATTGGACCGTAGCAAAGATATGATTTTAGTGTCGGGTTTTAATGTGTATCCCAATGAGGTTGAGGCGGTTTTGGCGATGCATCCGGGTATTTTAGAAAGCGGTGTAATTGGTATTCCTAGCGACAGCAGCGGCGAGCAGGTGAAAGCCTTTATCGTGAAGAAAGATCCGAATTTAACGGTAGACAGTGTGCTGGAACATTGCAGGAAAAATTTGACTGGCTATAAAGTGCCTCACGTGATTGAGTTTTGTGATGAATTGCCTAAGACCGCAGTAGGTAAGATTTTACGTAAAGAATTACGTAATCGTTAACCCATTTCTGCTAAATGTGCTTCGAGTAAAACCAAATCGTAAATTAAGGAATGGTATTCCACAGAAAACCACTGACTGAAGGTAGCGTAACTGCGATCTTTAGGCCATAAGCTAGGGTCTATATCCCAAGAGGCTAGCTCGCCTTCGAAAATAGCTTGTGCCATGCCTTTAATGTAGGCGGTAGCTTGGCCTGGGCCTTCGAATTGAGGGATCAGCAATATGGTGCAATCTTTTTGTGGGCCTACACCGCTGGTTTCACGATATCCAGATTGTTTTTTTAAGAAATTCATCATTTTTTCTGTAGGGCGTACAACAGCAGCTACTCTGTCTACTTGAAACATATCGATATCTCCCTGCTTAATTTCAACGCTTTCATCTATATCTTTTGCCTTTCCAAATATGACGTTTGAGTGACTGACCTTTAAACGAACAGTATAGAGGTAAATATACCTAAAAATCAAGCCAAAAAGCTCCATTTTAGGAATAAAAATGGCCCTTCTTTAAATATATTGGAGCTATTGCCATGCGAAAATTCTATAGGGCAGCTATAGGGCCTGTAGCCATTGAGTTGATCTGCTGTAAAATGAATAAAGAGGTCCAAATATTAGCAACAATCGTCAAATATTGCCCAATATTATCCTCAAATTTGCTAATATTTTGCCCGGCTATATTCATTTTTCGCTTCGACAAACCCAATGGCTACAGGCCCTAATGACTTTATCGTTTAATTATGCCATACTGTAACGCATTTATAGGGTCAATCAACGAGGTAGAAAATGACAATATCAAAACGGATACAGTGCGGTTTTATTACTTTTTTAGGTCTGTGCTTTTTGGGGGTGCTCCTGGCTGCAAGTGATCCTGTAGCTCAGTTAAGCCAAACAGCAGATCAGATGATTGCGGCGTTAAAAAGCAATAAAACCGCCATTAAAAGCAACCCGGCAATGGTAGAAGGCCTAGCCCGAAACATTTTATTACCCCAAGCCAATGTGGAATTAATGGCCAAATTAGCTTTAGGACGTGATGGTTGGAATAATGCTACTGACCAGCAACGAACAGACTTTACCAATGCTTTTACCACCCTCATGATACGTACCTATGCCAGCGCATTTTCAGCTTATACGGATGAAACGGTGAAATTTTTTCCTCTGCGTCCCGGGGATATGAATGGTGATCGGGTGCAAATTAAAAGTGAAGTTTTACAAAATGGCGGTCCGCCAATCCCTGTTAACTATCGTTTACTACAGCAGGGCGATGCATGGAAAGTTTACGATATTACCGTAGATGGTGTTAGCCTTATTCAAAGTTTTCGCTCGCAATTTGCCAGTCAGTTGAGCCAAGGCGGTATGGACCAATTATTGGCTGCTCTTAATAAGCACAATGCTGAGCTAAAAAAATGAGCAAAGCAGAATTAATCTCGGCCGCTGAAGGTCAATTGAGTCTAGTTGGTGCGGTGGATTATGACAATGCGCCGTCTTTGGCGACTCAATTCGATCATTATTTGCATACAAAAAAATCTGCATTGTCACTGGATATGTCCCAGGTTACTCATATCAACAGTGCAGGCATGGCTTTACTCATAAATTGTTTTAAGAAAGCCAAGAAAAAAGGAATCGTGTTGCAATTTTGTTCCGTGCCCTCGCAATTAGCGCGTATTGCTGCTTTGACACGGGTGGATAAAATCTTAAATTTACCGCAGGAAAGTATTTAAAAAATGGATAAATTAATCATTCAAGGTGGCCATGTTTTGCAAGGCGAAGTGCGTATATCTGGGGCTAAGAATGCGGCATTGCCCATTTTAGCCGGATCATTATTAGCCACCGAACCAGTTAAAATTACCAATATGCCGCATTTACGCGATATCACTACAATGATGGAACTTACGGGGGGTATGGGCGTACGCTTTGTTTTAGATGATCAAATGGGTGTAGAAGTATATGCTGAAGACATTCAGCGTTTTGAAGCTCCCTATGACTTAGTTAAAACCATGCGCGCTTCTATCTTAGTTTTAGGGCCTTTATTAACACGTTTTGGCTCTGCGCGTGTATCTTTTCCTGGCGGTTGTGCTATAGGCGCACGGCCTGTGGATTTACACTTAAAAGGTATGGAAAAATTAGGTGCTAAAATCACTATAGACAATGGCTATATTAATGCTAACGCGCCCAATGGGTTACGTGGTGCTGATATCTCTTTTGATACAGTGACGGTAACCGGCACTGAAAACTTAATGATGGCAGCGGCGTTGGCTAAGGGTGTAACCACTTTACACCATGCAGCACGTGAACCAGAAGTAGTGGATTTAGCTAACTATTTAAATACCTTAGGCGCTAAAATTAGTGGTGCCGGTACCGATACCATTGTGATTACTGGGGTCAAAGAATTGGGTGGCGGGCAATATGCGGTGATGCCGGATAGAATTGAAGCGGGCACGTTTTTAACTGCTGCGGCGATCACGCGCGGTAAAATCAAATTAAAGCAAGTGGCACCCACAACGATGTTACAAATTATTCATAAGCTAACGGAAGCGGGCGCTGAGATTCAAATGGATGATAACACGATTAGTTTGGATATGAAGGGGAAACGCCCTAAGGCCATTCGTTTAAGTACCGCACCTTATCCTGGGTTTCCTACCGACATGCAAGCGCAAATGATTGCTTTAAATACCGTTGCGGACGGCGTTGGCCATGTGGTGGAAACCATATTTGAAAATCGTTTTTTACATGTGCAAGAAATGCAGCGCATGGGCGCACAAATTGTGTTAGAGGGCAATACCGCTATTATTACGGGTAAAGAGCAATTAACAGGTGCGCCAGTGATGGCCACGGATCTACGCGCTTCAGCCAGCTTAGTGTTAGCGGGTTTAGTTGCAGAAGGCGAGACGGTTATAGAGCGTATTTATCATATTGATAGGGGCTATGAAGTCATCGAAGAAAAACTGTCTCAGCTAGGCGCTAAAATCTATCGAGATCATAGCTAAGGGTATACATGATGACGGTATCGCGGCAAATCTTAGTGAACTATTGCAATGAATTGTTACTGACGCGACCTTTTAACGATTATTGTCCTAACGGTTTGCAGGTGGAAGGGCGCGAAACGATTCGTAACATTGTGTCCGGTGTCAGCGCTAGTCTGGCCTTATTGGAAGCCGCAAAAGAGCATAAAGCAGATTTGATTTTAGTGCATCACGGTTATTTTTGGCGCGGTGCTAATCCGGTGATTACGGGTATGATGAAACGGCGTTTGACCCTATTGTTAAAAGAAGATATGAATTTATTGGCCTATCATTTGCCCTTAGATGCGCATGAAGAATTAGGGAATAATGTGCGTTTAGCGCAGCTCTTAAATATAACGTGTTTAGGGCCTGTAGCACCGGGCAGTTTAGTTTTCCACGGTCGTTTAGATACACCGTGTACTCCAGCAGCGCTGACACATCTTTTGCAGGATAAATTAGGTCAAAAACCGCTGCACATTGCGGGTCAATCGCCGTTGATTTCTACGGTGGCTTGGTGCACCGGAGCGGCACAAGACAGCATCGATATTGCTGCAGATTTAGGCATGGATGCTTTTTTAAGCGGTGAAATCTCAGAACGCACTGTACACAGCGCGCGTGAAACGGGAGTGCATTATTTTGCTTGTGGGCATCATGCAACGGAGCGTTATGGAGTGATGGCATTGGGCGAACATCTAGCACAACGCTTCGAATTAAAACATCATTTTATTGATATAGACAATCCAGTGTAGAGTAGGGGTGTAATACGCTCTATCTATAGGCAACCTGCGCCCAATACGGGCTTTTCTTGAAAAAAGGTGAGTAGTTACATGAGTTTATTGGTACAAAAATATGGTGGAACCTCAGTCGGTAGCTTAGATCGTATTCACCATGTAGCACAAAAAATTATAGAAACACGGCAAAATGGACACGACGTAGTCGTAGTCGTTTCGGCTATGAGCGGTGAGACGAATCGTCTGGTTGGCTTAATAGAATCTTTAGTGGACAATCCAGATCCGCGTGAATATTCTGTAGTAGTCTCTACGGGCGAGATGGTATCTATGGCTTTATTAGCGATGTGTTTAAGTGCACAAGGCTTTCCCGCCCGTTCTTATACGGGCGCGCAAGCACAAATTTTTACTGAAAATAAATGTATGAAGGCACGCATCGAACGCATCGAACCACATACCTTAAAACAAGCTTTACAAGAAGGCATTATCCCCATTGTGGCGGGTTTTCAGGGGGTGGATAGCTACGGCAATATTACCACCTTAGGGCGCGGAGGTTCAGACACGACGGCAGTAGCCTTGGCGGCAAGTTTAGCCGCAGATGAATGCCAAATTTATACCGATGTAGATGGCGTTTATACGGCTGATCCACGTGTAGTTCCTGAAGCCAGGCAGTTAACCCATATTACCTTTGAAGAAATGTTAGAGCTGGCCAGTTTAGGTGCCAAGGTATTACAAAAACGTTCAGTTGAATTAATCGGTAAATATAAAGTGCCATTGCGAGTATTGTCTAGTTTTCACGATGGCCCTGGAACTTTAATAACTTATGAGGAAGTTGCTATGGAACATCCATTGGTATCTGGAATTGCTTTTAATCGCAGTGAGGCAAAATTATCGATCATTGGTGTGCCCGATCAAGCGGGTATTGCTGCTAAAATATTGGGCCCTATAGGGGCTGGCAATATCGATGTAGACATGATAGTGCAGAACAAAATCAGTGAGGATTTAACCGATTTGTCTTTCACGGTTGGGCGCGAGGATTATCAAAAGGCTGTGCCTATATTAGAGCAAGTGGCCAAAACGCTGGGTGCGAAGGGCATTAGTAGCGATGCTAAAATAGCTAAGATTTCTTTAGTGGGGGTGGGGATGCGTTCTCATTCCGGCGTTGCTCAAAAAATGTTCGAAATTCTAGGCGATGCGGGTATCAATATTCAACTTATTGCTACTTCTGAAATCAAAATATCCGTTATTGTAGATGAAAAATACCTGGAACTAGGTGTACGGACCTTACATGCCGCCTTTGGCCTAGATAAAGAGGCTAATGAGGAGTTTGATCCGAAGATGTAGAGAGGTTCAAGAATACCATATGATTTTTCTTCTTAGAATTTAAACGCCACACTTCCACATGCGCCTAGTATATATAAAAAATCAATAAATAGTAGAGGGTAACAAAAAATGCCGAGAACAAAAAAGCAGACGGGAATAAAAACTCTTCCAAAAAGCAAATCCAAACAAGCACAGCAAGCAGAACATGCACCGAGAGATAAAGCTTTATTGGCGGATTTAAAGGAATATAACAAAAAAGCCGTGATAATAGTACGTAATTTGCTTGGAATACAGGATACACTTTCGTCTAAATCCAGTTCAGAAGAAGAAAAGAAAACAAAAGAAAATAGTTATCAAAGACAGAAAGAGGCATTTAATAAGGAAAAACAGAAATGGTTTGCTCAGCTATCGTTATTAATAGATCAGCTTCTCATTCTCGAGGAGTCACTGCGAAATTTTAGGTCTATTCTATTTTACTTAGTAAAAACAGAACTCTTGCTGGGTAAAGCAGATGATGCACATAATACATTTATCGAACTAGAACGCACATTTTTTGGTATATTTAAGGATAAATCTATAATCTATTGGAACGAGACCTGTACTATAAAAGCGATACTTTATTCATGCCTAGCATACAGAGCTGCTTTTGTGAATGAAGACATGCCGTCTTCTATAGTTTTTTTGCTTTCGATTCCTTCAACAGAAAAATGGCAGAAATTTAATGTGTATGAATTAGACGCTGTCTATGAGTATTTATTAAGTCTTTGCTCTAGAAATCAAAACCCAATTCTTATTAATAAAGCTAATCCGGATTTTCTAAAGATTAGGGGCGATGCTTTAACGGGTGATGAATTCTATTATGATTTAAAAAGCCCATCGGCTCCTAAACTAGAAATATTCTTTACGCAGGCAGCTCAACATTTCCAGGAAAACATCATAGATTTGGCTTTTGACCTCTTATCTAAAAACCCTACTGAAGGTAAAACCGATGATGAGCTATATCGCATGCTATTGGTGGTTAAAACAGGGCTTAGAGCAATGCTGAGTTTTTTAAAGAATCCAATGTTTAAATCATCTCATGGTCCTTGGTTGCAGAGGTCATACGACTCTTTATCGAGCGAGCAACGCAACATAATTGAATTATTTCTTGAAAAAAGTGTGAGCATTTCTAATAGGTTTTTACTGAAAGAACAAAAGCAAGAAGAAAGTAGTTCATCGAAAAAGACTAGAGATGAGAAACAAGAAGAAAGTAGTTCATCGAAAATTACTAGAGAGGATGAAGAAAAAGAAGAGGATAGTTCAGTAGAAACTAATAGAGATGAGAAAAGAGAAGAAAGTAGTGAGCAGATAACAAGAAAAATGACTGAAAACAGACGATCTCAAGAGGATTTGGGTAAACTTTGCTTTGATCTTGGGATGATTTGTGAATCTTATCTAATGTTATCCCGGAAGTTGGCAGAAGAAGCCTATTATTTAAACCTTTCCGTTAGCAGCATGTGCCAACATAAAGTAGCAGCTATTCTAGCTTATAATGAAATGGAATGTTTGGGTAAGGAACCGATTCCCGCCGAGATTAGAGAGGGTTTAAAAAATGGAAATTCACCCTCCGCAAAATACTATCAAGCGGTTGAGTTGATACAAAAAAACAAAACAGAATTGGATACTGAAATCGAAGGATTGCTGATAGATTGCGCTAATCAAGAATTTTTGCTGGCTTATATTAAATTGGGAGAATTTTATTTTAGCCGAGGCAATACTGAACTTTCAGAAGAATATTATCGAAAGGCCGAGGATGTAGACAATGAAATTGTAAATATACGAATTGCCCACTCTATTTACTTTATGAATAAAGACGAAGCCAAAGAAAAAAAGGCAGTTTGTATTTGGGAAAATGCCAAGGATTCTGGTTTTATGGACGCGGTATGGATGCTCATTTATTATAACTTATCGAAGATATTGCCGGTGACTTCTATCAGGCCATTTAAATTTGTTGTTGATCGCGATATAACGGACTGGCCTAATCCACAAGTAGATCCCTTACTTAACCTGAAACAAGAGCATATATTAAGAAGCATCGGGTTATGCATGGAAGCTTATGTTCTAGATACAAATCAACGATATACAAAAAGCTTACATAAATCAGTTCTACATCTTTTTTATCTTAGCATTTACATAGATATTTTTACTAAAGAAACAATAGAAAAACTAAAAATTCAAATTGAAAATTTATTTTTATGTTTCCCTCTATTGCGTGACAAATACGTGGCAGATCTTAACTGGATAATAGCAATATACAGAAAATATTCTTCAGCCCCACTTGAAATAAATCAATCTCAAGATGCGGAAGGAAGTGAGGCTAAATCAAAGATAGGAAAAATTGACTCATTAAGGGATCCATTCATGCCTCAGCCGGACCTGGGTGGTATCTTTGAGTCGGTTATTTCCTTGCGGGAAACAGTCCTAAAAGAGACGAGTTCTGTTAAAGGTCATATCAGCATGCTTCTCTCACAGATGAAAGCGATATTAAGATCAGCTTTCAATGGTGAGCAATATATGCAAGCCGGTTATGAAAGGAATCGGGAGTCTCTTAAAAAATTATTTTTGGAGCTAAATAGTAAAATGGAAGGAGTGGCCGATGAAATAAGCTTATATGATCTTAAAAGCATAATTGAAATAGTCACTAAACTGCAGATTAATAGCAATGCTCCTATATTTAAGTCTTGTTTGACACATGTTGAGAAAACTATAAAAGCACGTATTCGCTATCTGGATTTATCAAAAAATTCTGGATTGTCTGCGCTTATGATAAGATGCTTATACTCTTTGTGCTCCTTAAAAGAAATTGAAGCAAAAAGAATGATTCTGGATGCCTTGATTCTCACTTTGAAAGGCTGCATGGAGAAATTAAATTTTGATTTGATTTCAAAATTTTCTTATTCAATTGCTATAGGCATGGCGAATCACAAAAATGCTCATGGCGAAGACTCTGTTCTTCCAGATATGTTTGTAAAGGCAGTATGCTTATTACAGGAGCCAGCGGTAAGAGAAAAATTAAAGAAGGCTCAAAATGAAGCTCATTTACATCAATTTATATTAGCCACAAAATTCATCGCTTTGTATTTACCCGATGAAATGAAACCATTAATGAATTGCCCCTATTATCAAAATCAAGCTCACAAGGTCGAGAAAAAGGTTGATAAAGGTCAGCCTTCTATCATGCAACGGAAAATAGGCCTGTGGCTAGAAGAAGAACAGTATGATATTCAGCACGAATATATAATCGGAATTTTACCCGCTGATATTTATGCGTCATATCCCAGAGGAGCCGTTAATCCAACTAAATTTATAGTTGAGTGCAATGGCTATCACCATTATTATTGTAACAACCTTGATGAGGAATTTAAAGGGAATAGGCTTGTAGCCATGTCAGAGGAGGATTTCGAATCCGTTCATGATAGTATTTTGGAACCCACACCCAGCGATATTTTCAAGTTGGCTTATAAAGAAAAAGAGGGAGGAGTTCCTATTATATGCATATCTATCCCTATGTATATGAGAGGAAAAGAATATGTAATGCGCTATATACAAAGAAAAATTGCGCCTTTGGATGAAAAAGGTTTGTCGCAGCCTCTCTTAGGTATGACAAAAATGAGGTTATTTCCGCCGCCTCCAGAAGCTCCTGAGGAGAAGGAATCTATGGGATGTAGTATGCTGCCACAGTCCTCACATTGCTAAACACGCTAATTCATACCGATGACTTCACAAACGACATTGTAAATGGTTTTTAGAAGATCGCTATTTATAAGGCCAATGGTCCTTTCTATTGGCTTATGGCGCTTAAAATTAGGGGTATATCTAATTATTTTTTATCAGGCTATACCATTCATTTTATTATTGTAAGCATTTGATTTTAATGAATAAATCTTGAAAATGGCCTTAAAGGCAAAAATTAAAATTTGTGCTATTATTAAATCCTTAAGAATATCTTAAGGATTTTCATGTATAATAATAGGGTGTTTGTGGGTCGTACCTCATAAGCATATTTAGAGTTCTAAAGTATAATGTGCTGCAAGGCACGGATAAGGAGGTTTCTGGAATGTTAATTTTAACGAGACGCGTCGGTGAGACGCTCATCATTGGTGACGATGTTACTGTAACCGTACTAGGTGTTAAAGGTAATCAAGTGCGGATCGGTGTCAACGCCCCCAAAGATGTTTCTGTGCATCGTGAAGAGATCTATTTAAGGATCCAACAAGAAAAACAAGGCCCTGATGAAGGCGAAGATTTAGACAACTAAAAGCCATCTTTTTAGATTAAATAATAATGCGCCTGTAAGGGCGCATTTTTTTTTGCAAACCACATAAAATCTCTTCCTATTAATGAAATAACAGTGTTATACTGGCCCCCTCTTCACGAGGAGAGATGGCCGAGTGGTCGAAGGCGCTCCCCTGCTAAGGGAGTATGGGGTTTATAGCCTCATCGAGGGTTCGAATCCCTCTCTCTCCACCACGTTTAGAGTGATATGCTCATAGCAGTTGGTTTTTAGGCGAGAAGGCTAGTCCTCGAGCGTTAGGAGTGACATACTCTGTCATATACTGGTGCGAGATGGGCGAAGGCAACAAAGCTTAAGAAGCAAATGCGAAGAGTATGGATTAATGTGCGCCCGTAGCTCAGCTGGATAGAGTACCTGGCTACGAACCAGGCGGTCGGGAGTTCGAATCTCTCCGGGCGCACCATAATAATCCACACGGCGGTTTGTAGTACCACCTTTTTTTCTTCAATTAATCCTCTAAAGGATGCGCTGGTATTAGCCCAGTCAACAATATCTACTTTCCACGGCAGATCCGCTTCTGATTTCTCATCGTAAGTATGACTGGTTTTAGGCTGATATCTATGATCATGAGTATGTTCCTTATATTATTTCCTCAATCGACGGATTTTCTCCACAATACGTTCACGCTTTAAGGGCGATAAACGGTCCAGATAAGTTAGGCCATTGAGGTGATCAATTTCATGTTGCAAGCATTTGGCCATATAACCTTCGGCGACAAATTCTATAGCTTCACCTTTTTCATTTAAAGCTTTTACGGTAACGCGTTCTGCGCGCTTAACTTTCTCGTGTATGTGATCAGGATAAACCGACATACAGCCTTCATATTCAGTTTGTTCGCCTTCGCTGTGAATGATTTCAGGATTGATGAAACAAAGTGGTTTGTTTTTTTCTTCTGAGAAGTCGATGACCGTAATAGCGGGAGGATCGACAAAATCTAATTGCGTAGCGGCTAGGGCGGCACAATTTTCTGTGGCATAATGGGTTTCAAACATATCGGCAATTATTTTTTTGATTTCATCATCAACGACATTGACCTTTTTACCCACACGTTTTAATTTGATATCAGGGTAAGACAGAATACGAACTTTCGCCATAATTAACACTCCGGATGATTGACGGCCAAACCACCTAATGAGGTTTCTTTATAGCGCGTTTGCATTGCGCGGCCAGTTTCTAACATAGTTTTAATGACTGTGTCTAATGATACGGTGTGTTCACCGCTTTCCATTAATGCCAATTTAGCGGAATTGACGGCTTGTACAGTACCCATCGCGTTGCGTTCAATGCAGGGGATTTGCACTAAGCCTGCGATAGGATCGCACGTTAATCCTAAATGATGTTCCATGCCAATTTCAGCGGCATTTTCAATTTGTTCTAGACTGCCACCTAATACTGCCGTTAAAGCGCCTGCGGCCATAGAACATGCCACGCCGACCTCACCCTGACAACCTACTTCGGCTGCGGAAATGGAAGCACCTTTTTTATAAAGAATGGCAATAGCGGCGGCGGTGAGTAGATAATCGATTACACCTTGTTCTGTATATTCAGGACAAAACTCACGGTAATATTGTAATACCGCGGGTAAAATTCCGGCAGCGCCATTGGTAGGCGCGGTGACGATGCGTCCGCCAGCAGCATTTTCTTCATTAACGGCTAATGCATATAGATTTAGCCAATTTAAAATATCGGAAAAATCTTCTTTTTTACCCTTTTCCATTAATTTTTTATATAAGGCTGGCGCGCGGCGCCTAACTTTCAAACTACCTGGTAATTGCTTTTCTGTACTGTAACAACTCGCTTCTATACAGGTAGACATAGTGGACGCTATTTTTAAACAGCGCTCTTTAACTTCAGTTTCACTGCGTAAGGCACTTTCGTTGGCCAGCATTAATTCGGCAATGCTAAGCTTGTGCTTTTTGCATAAAGCCAATAATTCGGCGGCAGTAGAAAAAGGGTAGGGTTGTTTTTCTGTACTCTGTAAAGGTTGTTCCATTTCAGCGTCTGTTAGGATAAAACCACCACCTATAGAATAATAAGTTTGGGTTAGAAGAAGGGTATCATTTTTATCAAAAACACTAAGGCGCATACCATTGGCATGTAGGGGCAATGTTTCTTCATAGTGAAACAATAAATCACTTTTGTTATCGAAGGGTATGGTTCCTAATTGAGGGAGCTGTAATCGTTTTTCTTCGATGATAGAATAGGCTCGTGGGCCTACCTCTGCAGGAACAACACCTTCGGGGGTGTAACCTTCTAAACCATTGAGTATGGCGCTGTCGGTGCCATGACCTTTGCCGGTTAAGGCCAGTGAGCCATACAAATCTATTTGTATGCGCTGGCACAACTGTGCCGCGGGCATTTGTGATAAACTATCTACAAATGCTTTGGCCGCGCGCATAGGGCCTACGGTATGCGAGCTGGAAGGTCCTATACCGATGGAAAATAAATCGAATAGACTGATGGTCATAGCGGTAGACTCGTGAAAACTGAATATGGCCTATTGTAGGAAATGAGCGTAATGAATGCAAGCCAGTGGCACAAAGATATAGATGCGATTGCCATCTCCGATGCACGTAAACAATGGTTATCGGGCGCTAGCCGCTTGGTGCAGGCTTTTAAAGCCAATCTCGGAGAGGTGCAGATAGAAGCGTTGCAAGAAGGGCGTAATAAGCTCTTTGCGGATGAACAAGCTGCTTTACAATTAGAAGATAAAGAAGCGCATATACGCCAAATTGTGATTGCCACAAAAGACGGCCATCGCTTAAGTTATGCGCGAGTCGTTATTGCGGATGATACTTATGAGGCATATGCACAGCAATTTTCTGGGCTGGGACGACAATTTATTGGTGACAATTTATTGTTCAATAATAAAGAGGTGGTGCGTCAACCCTTTGAATTCGCCTGTTTTGATGATGCTTCTTTGTATGCACAAGCCTTCTTTGAATTGGTGAAGCCTCGTGCAGAGTCTCAACCGTGGCTGGCGCGACGCTCCATTTTCTTATGGCAAAATCGGCCGTTATTAATTACCGAATTTCTCTTGCCTTATCTGGCCACTGTGCCTTACACTAATACAATAGAAACCAATGGAGAAAACAATGAACTATAGTCTAACCGATAATAATTTATACAGTTATGCCGTGCGTAAGAGCCACAAGACTTGGCATAATGTGGCTTGGGTGGTTTTAGGAGCCGGTTTACTGGCCTTAGCCTCACAATGTGTGATTCCTTTGGTGCCAGTGCCGTTGACCTTACAAAGTGCAACGGTCATTTTCTTGGCAGCTCTTTTAGGACCCTCTTTGGCTGCCAGCAGTATTGTGACTTACCTGATGCTTGGATTTTGCGGGGTGCCCGTATTTGCTGAATTTTCGGCTGGGTTTCACGTGTTCATGGGACCTACGGCGGGTTATCTTTTAGGCTTTTTACCTGCGGCCTATTGTGCAGGCTACTTATTTCAAAAAGGCGCAGCACGTCATTGGTCCTTAGCTTGGCTTGCCAGTGTTTTGGCTGCCAGTATTATTTTCATCTGTGGTGCGAGTGTGTTGAGCCTATTCGTAGGCATCAAAGCCGCTTGGACGCTAGGTGTAGCACCCTTTTTGCCAATGGAAGCAGTTAAGCTCATGCTAGTAGCAGCTTTTGTACGCAGTTCATGGCGGGCGGGGCGGTAAATTAACAGCGCTTTTTTCGGTATCTTAATATGATGGGACTTCGGGAGAAGTTGTTATAGTTCATTGCTGGCAGGGTCTGGCGAGCAGTGAGTTATAATGTTGAGCTCGGGATATAACTGCAAGTAGACGTGTAAATTAATATTAAAGCTCTTTTTTGTACGAAATTTCTGAAAACTCTATGCGCATTTTACAGAAAAAAGGTACAAGGCGCTGATTTAAATGGTCATTTTTAACACAACCTGATGTTCACTATACGTCTTCATCCTTGAGATACCTCTATATTTCTACTATGCTCCATGCATAAGGGGATTATAGATGAGGAATATGAAAAATGGCTAACGAATATATTATTGACACCACGGCAAAACTTATTGAAATCGTACAAAAAAGCAGAGGGGAAAAACCATTTTCACAGGATATATTGCTCATTGAAGATGATAGCCTGTGTTTATTTGTAGGATATGAAATTTTATCGCGTTTAACCAGCGGAAAAATCGACACCGCTAAAACAGCCATTGATGCAGCACAAAAGCTTAAGCTCAATCGATATGATTTAGTAGTATCCGATCTGTGCTTAGCAGAAGATAGTGCTATAGATCTTATTTCTGAAGCACAAACACAATCTTGGTCCAAAAATAAAAATACACCTTTTATAGCCGTCACGGGATATCATGATATAGATAAACATCAAGAAGCATTAGCGGTAGGATTTAAAATAGTTATCACTAAACCGCTTACAGAAGAACGCGCTAGAATGGTTTTAGAAAATTATTGGGAACCATATGTATTTAAGCATGACATGCAAATGATAGAAAAGCCTGTAATTGACTTGAAATTAGGTATGGAGCGCATCGGCGTAGACAGCAAAGAAAAAGCTATTCACGCCCTAGAATTATTAATGACATCGTTACCACAAGATTTAGTCCTGTTAAAAAAGGCAGAAGCTAAACGCGATCGCATAAATATGAATCAAATTCTTCATAAGCTCAGCGGTGCTTTGAATTATAGCGGTACGCCGGCATTGGAAAAAGCGGTTCAAGATCTATACGCGGCATTAAAAGCGAATGAGCTATCGGCTATCCCTAAGGGGATTCGATCTATTCAGGAACAAGTTCAGCGCTTAAAAACAGCTTATTATAATTTGCTTATAAATGAGACTTGATTATCGTTCTGTAAAATACATCATAACCCGTTGATTTAAAATAAAAATTTAAAAATTCTATTTTTTTACCACAGAGCATTGACATATCGAACTAATTCGATATATAATAACACCATGAACGAAAAATTGATATTTAAAGCACTGGCCAACGATACACGGCGGCAAATTCTAGCTTGGTTGAAAGAGCCCAAACAGCATTTTCCAACCGCGCAGTCTGACGTCATTCGCGATGGCGTGTGTTGCGGGCTAATCCAGCAAAAAGCAGGACTAGCTCAATCCACGGTGTGCCATTATCTAGGGCTTTTGGAACAAGCAGGTTTGGTCACTACGACCCGCTCCGGTCAATGGACGTTCTATAAACGCAATGAAGTTGAGATAGCACGATTTATTGCAAAATTGGCGGCTTCTTTGTAATCCAAGGGGCTATTTTTTATAACAATACATATCGACTATTTTCGATATATAGATTAGGAGAGGCATTATGAAAGTAATTGTAATCGGCGCAACGGGAACGATAGGGCGGGCTATTGCTAAAGAGTTAAGTCAACGACACGAAGTTATTGCTGCAGGCCATAGCCGCGGCGATATACAAGTTGATATTAGTAATATGAAATCTATAGAAGCGATGTATCAACAAGTCAAAAACATCGATGCAGTTGTGTTAGCTACGGGTCAAGTGCATTTTGGCAGTTTATTAGATATGACTGAAAAAGAGTATGCCATAGGCTTAAACAGCAAATTAATGGGGCAAGTCAATGTAGTCTTAGCGGGCATGAAATATTTGAATGACGGCGGTTCTTTTACTTTAACCAGTGGTGTGTTAAGTCGTGATCCCATCCAATATGGCAGTTCTGCTTCCATGGTAAATGGCGCACTAGATGCTTTTATTAAGAGTGCGGCATTGGAATTACCCAGAGGGCTTAGGATTAACAGTGTCAGTCCAACGGTTATCACTGAATCGATGGGGGACTATGCGGCTTATTTCAGAGGGTTTGAATCTGTCCCTGCAGCGCGTGTGGCATTAGCATACAGCAAAAGCGTGGAAGGATTGCAGACTGGGCAAACCTATTGGGTAGTGTGATATAAACATAAATAGGAGAAACAGATTATCATGAAGTTTAATTCATTTGCATTTATATTTTTAACCCCCGGCTTTAGCGCTGAAGAAAATAGTATTATGACGGAAAAAAATGGTTATCGCTTTAAAGCGGTAGGCATCGATATGGCCGATAAAAGCAAAGTTATAGATGTGGCCAAAGCATTGGCCACAGAAGGCTATCAAATGCTTGAATTGTGCGGTGGTTTTGGTCCAGAATGGGCGTATAAAGTTACAGAAGCCTTAGAAGGTAAAGTGCCAGTAGGCGGTGTTTTTTACGGACCACAGTTTAGGCAAGCTTTGGCCGATTTAATGCGATAATTTTTAAAAACGAGGAGAAAATTCTATGTCAAATTTATTCACGCCACTTAAGGTTGGCGATTTAACTTTACCCAATCGTGTGTGGATGTCACCATTGACGCGCTCCAGAGCAGGGGAGAATCGTGTGCCTAATGCCATGATGGCACAATATTACAGCGATCGCGCGAGCGCTGGTTTAATCATCAGTGAGGCTACTTCTATTTGTCCTATGGGGGTGGGTTATGCAGACACGCCAGGTATTTGGTCTCAAGCACAAATTGAAGGTTGGAAAAAGGTAACGGCTGCAGTGCATGAAAAAAAGGGACATATCTTTTTGCAACTATGGCATGTAGGCAGAATTTCTGACCCCATGTTTTTAAACGGCGAACTGCCGGTAGCACCCAGTGCGATTGCACCTAAAGGAACCGTCAGTTTGGTACGACCCAAAAAAGAGTTTGTAACGCCACGTGCTTTAACTACAGAAGAAATACCTCTTATTGTAGAAACTTACAAGCAAGCAGCACAAAATGCCAAAGAAGCGGGCTTTGACGGCGTTGAATTGCATGCAGCCAATGGTTATCTCATCGATCAATTTTTACAAGACAGTACCAATCATCGTACTGATCGTTATGGTGGCAGTTTAGAAAACCGCGCACGCCTTTTGTTAGAAGTGGCAGATGCGGTTATTTCGGTCTGGGGTGCTGGACGAGTAGGCGTACATTTGGCACCACGTTGTGATGCACACGACATGGGCGATTCAAATCCTTTAGAAACTTTTTCGTATGCAGTCAAAGCATTGGCTGAGCGTAAAGTCGCTTTTATATTGGCGCGCGAGCGTCAAGGAGAAGGGTATATAGGCGATCAACTCAAGAAGGTTTTTGGTGGTGTGTACATTGCCAATCAAGAATTAACACAGGAAACGGCAGAAAACTTAATTGAAACAGGAAGAGCCGATGCGGTTTCTTTTGGCCAGTTATTCATTGCTAATCCTGATTTACCGGAACGATTTGCCTTAAAAGCACCATTGAATAAACCTGATGCGGAAACTTTTTATGTAGGTGGCAATCACGGGTATAACGATTATCCGCGGTATAAAGAAGCTGAACATAGTGATTTGGGTTAACCTGGGAAATAGATTCTGATAGCAATGACGAGACTGAAGGCTCTATTTTGGGACCATTGGTTTATAATTTTAGGAGATGTTATTGATGAAAAAGAAATTTACGTTAGAAGAAATTATCGATTTTGCGGAAACTTGGTTAATCCAAGGTGATCTAAACACTGAATTTTTAGCCGATAATTTCCAATTTATTTCACCATTTTGGAGCAGTAATACCCGCCAAGCATTTATAGATAAATTTAAGCATTCAACGGTGTATCAGGAAACGGCTTTAAAGAATATTGTAAAATTTGATCCCGTGATAAAATTTAAGTCTTTAGACGGTACGGCTTTTTCTATTATTTTACAGTATCACACCAAAAACGGCAGTAGTGTATATGAGGCAGTTCTAGGTAAGATTTATAATGGTCTTTTGTATGAGTTGCGCAGTATTTACGATTTAGAAGCCACAAAAAAAGCGCATGATTTGTAGCAGAAGGTTTTGTTTGCAGCAGAGGATAAGATTGGTGCTTTAGGTGACGATTATATGTTCGTATCGCAGGAGAAGGCTAATTGGAAGGGGCAGGTTAAACAGTTGCAATCTGGAGTTTTAGGCGTAAAAGCTGTATAGCGTTATATTTTAGGTCTAGGAGCATTTTTAATTAAAGAGGTGTAAATAAATGAATAAGAATGCAACTATGAGTTCAGTTAACAATTATTATGATGTGGTTGTATTTGGTGGGTCATCTGGAATTGGATTAGCGAGCAGTATTGCCTTTAAGGATCAAGGATTAAAGGTGTTAGTCCTTAGCCGTAATGCTGAAAATAACCATGAGTTAAAGACTCATGGAATTGATGGCAAAGATTTTGACATATTTAATAGTGATGCCCTACAGCATCTCTTTTCCGAACTGCAAACAAAACATATTATTTTATCAACAAGTATGCCATTACAATTTGAAATGGTTCGTGATATTAATCTAGCACAGGCAAAAACATCATTTGAGAAAGTTTGGGCCTATTTATCTATTATAAAGTATGCTGCCAATAAACTACTAATGCTTGAGTCTATAACCTTGGTTTCAGGTGCTATAGCTAAAAATAATGTGCCCGGAACTGTAAGTTTAAAATTGATGGCTTCATCTCTTAATGAAATGGGCAAAACGCTTGCTATAGAATTAGCGCCAATTAGGGTTAATGTAGTTTCACCAGGCATAACGGATACACCGCTTTATAATCAATTTTCTAATAAAAATCAAATGTTACAAGATATGGCAAGCGCTCTACCTTTAAAACGTGTTGCACAGCCAGCAGAAATCGCAAGCGCTATTTTATTTGCCACACTCAATAAAAACGTAACGGGTGCAATTATTGATATTGACGGTGGTGCTAGCTTATAGTAATAATTTAATCAGCGGTTATTGGTTGTGAAGAAAATTGCACTGGTGGGTGCATCAATTGCTGGGAATTCCTGCGTGGTTATTAAGGAAGACAATAATGAAAAATATTCTATGTTATGGTGATTCCAATACTTGGGGCAAGGTTGCCGGTTCAAGCAATGTTGAATTGATGCTGGCTCAGCGTTTTGATAGAAATGTGCGCTGGACTGGAGTTCTACAAAAGTTATTGGGCAGTGATTTTTATGTTATTGAGGGTGGGCTAAATGGTCGTAATACTTCTTTTGATAAAACTAGATTTGTTGGTCCATCGCGCAATGGATTAGCAACGCTACCATTAATTTTGGAGATGAATTATCCGTTAGATTTGGTAATTATTATGCTAGGTACTAATGATTTTCTAATTGATTACGACTCAACCCCAGAAAAGATAACTCTTGAAATAAAGAAGATGCTTGATATGGTTAAAAATAGCCATTTTGGCCATGACTTTTCTGCTCCACAAGCACTGTTAATTGCTCCAGCACCTATTCATAAAACTGATTTCAAGGATTTTAATTTATTTTTTAATGATTCGTCTATTGTGAAAAGTCAGCAATTAGCCATACATTATGCTAATCTTGCACATCAAGAAGGGGTGGCATTTCTGGATGCCAGTAATATAGTAAAAATAAGTGACGATGATGGCGTGCATATTGAGGGTAATAGTCATTCTATATTGGCTGACGCAGTAGCTAATAAAATCAAATTGATTTTGTAACAGTGCGATCCTGTTGGTAAAATGGATATATTTTGCACAGTGAAGCGCTTGACGATCTCAATAATTATGACTATACTCCTAATATATTGTTATATATTGAGACTATACTCATAATGCTAAAGTCGCTGCAACTGATTTATCAACGCTTACTGGCAGAAGTCAGTTTAACGCATTTTCGCTTTTTGTACAGCGAATTTAATCTACAGGATCGTTTAACGGGTCTAATTGGTCCGCGTGGTGTGGGTAAAACGACGTTATTATTACAATACATCAAGCTCAATTTTGCTGATAAAACAAAGGTTTTTTATTTTTCGGCCGATCATATCTATTTTGACAAGGTCACTTTATATGCTTTTATAGAGGAATTATATCTTACAGAAGGGGTGACCACTTTTTTTATAGATGAAATCCATCAATATAAAAATTGGAGCCAAGAAATAAAAAATATTTATGATGGTTTCCCCGCGATTCAACTGGTTTTTTCTGGTAGCTCTAGCCTCGATTTAATTAAAGGTAGCTATGATTTATCTCGTAGAGCAAAAATGTATTATTTGCCTGGCATGTCATTTCGCGAATATCTTAATATAGAAACCAATAGTCAGATTGCAACCATAAGTTTTAATGATTTGATGCAAGATCACAGGCAATATGATGAAGTACTGCTCACTATTCCTAAACTGAAAGGATATTTTAATGATTATTTACGACAAGGATTTTATCCTTTCTATAGGGAAAACCCATTATCTTATCATGAAAAAATTTTAGAAATGATCGATAAAACCATTTTTGAAGATATTGCCAATTTCTATAATCTCAAAACTGGTAATTTACATCAATTTAAAAAGATACTCATTTTCTTAAGCGGTATTTCTCCTGGAACAGTGAGCGTGCATAATTTGAGTAAAAATTTGTCTCTTGATGATAAAACGGCAACACAATATCTTAGCTATTTAGCTGAAACGGGATTGTTAAACTTAATTTATCCTCATGAGAGTGGTAATTCAGGCTTGCGCAGACCAGAAAAGATTTTTCTAAACAATACCAATTTATATTATGCTTTAGAAGGGCAATTGAGTTCAAAGATAGAAGTAGGCAGTATACGCGAACTGTTTTTCGTGCAAAGTATTCTTAATTCAGGTGTCGCAATTTTTCACAGCAAGCAAGGCGATTATAAAGTAGGGGAATATACCTTTGAAATCGGCGGTAAAAATAAGACTACACGACAAATTCAAGGGGTAGAAAAATCGTTTTTAGTTAAGGCAGATATCTTGTCATCAAGACAAAGAGAGATCCCATTGATATTGTTTGGGTTTTTGTATTAATATATAATTAACCGGAGAAAAAATGTCTAACTCAGATGACGCAGCAAGAATAGAGCCCCTAATAGAAGAAACTATTGCATATCCTCATAGTACAGCGTTGTCATATTATGTTAACCCATCATCTGGATTATCACATCGTGTTATTCCAAGTGGAACCTACCTAGCAGTTTTGAAAAAAATAGAAGCTCTTTTACCTGATTTACTATTGCGTACAGATTGGAAAACAGTTGATGTAGATTATCATCCACCAAGGGTAGAGCGTGTATGGTTACAATATGGGTCTTTACGTATCAATTTACATCGTATCTATACTTCAACGTCATCTAAAACGCTTTTTCATAAACATCCATGGCCTTCTTCTATGCGCATATTGCAAGGTCTATACGAAATGGGGCTCGGTTTTGGCGCTGAGGAAGCGGTACCACCATTAGCGGCTACTATAATGCTTAATGAAGGCACGGCGTATGAGATGATCAATCCTGATGGTTGGCATTATGTAAATCCAGTTAGTGATGTTACCTATTCATTAATGGTCTCCGGTTGTCCGTGGCCTGGAAGAGAAATTAAAAGTTCTTTGATACTCAATGAGCTTTCGAAAGAGGCAAAAGAAGAAATTCTTAGCTTTTTCAAGAATAAATATCCCAAAACACCTCAGTTGACACCTAACAAGTTCAAACGTACAATCCGCTCTGCAGATTGCAAAAAGTGAGGCGCTATGAAAAAACATTATTTCAATGCCTTAGCGGCATCGTTAGGCTCTGGGCTTGAATATTTCGCATTTATCTCTTTTGCCTTGCAGGCGCAATATATCGGCATACTATTCTTTCCACAAGACTCTTATATTCAAGGGTTACTCAAGACTTTTCTGATTTTTGCAACCGGTACCTTTGTCACCGTAATCGGCGGTTGTATTTTTGGGGTATTGGGCGATCGCTTTGGGCGCAAAAGCATGTTTATCTATGCTATTTTGCTGATGAGTTTTGCCAGTTTAGGGATTGGGATTCTACCTACCCACTGGGGATGGATAAGTTTAGGATTATTGATTGCCTTGCGGATTTTACAAGGCATTTCACAAGGCGCGGAGCTTCCGGGAGCCATTACATTTATTGTTGAACATGCAGAAAATCATAACAAAGGTCGGCTTTGTGGTTTGATGTTTTTAGGTGTGGGCTTAGGTGCCGGGCTTGCTACTTCCATTAATGTTGCACTTACACACTTTTTATCTTTTCAACAGATGCTTGCCTATGGCTGGCGTATTCCGTTTCTTGCCGCAACTCTCTTAGGTTTGCTCGGGCTTATTCTCAGGCGTAGAGTGGCTGAAACACCTGTTTTCTTGAAGATGCATCAAAAAGCTCATGATCCTATCTTGCCACGTCAGGGGAAAGCGGCATTTTATAGTACCCGTCTTATTTTGGGTTTTGGCTTGGTCTTTTTAGGCGCCACTTTGGTATCGCTAGGACTGTATTGGCCAGCATTTTTAAGCAGCTATTATCACTTTAATACAGAGTATGTCTTTTTTGCGATTATGCTTGCGTTTATTCTCACTGCATTTTTGCTGCCTGTATTTGGTGCTATGGGAGATCGCTATGGTCGTGGCAGAGTATATCTCATTGGCGTTGTGCTCGTGATATTATGTGCGCCCGCATTATTCGTAATTTTAGCTAAAGGCAATTTGATTACTTTTGCGCTTATTTACTACTTCCTCATTGTCATTTTAGCAGCCAATTATCCGGTGATGTTAACGGAACTTTTTCCACCCGAACATCGTTTCTTATCGGTGGCTGTAAGTTATGCGGGTTGTTACGCGCTTGCCAGTTTTGCACCCGTCATAGCTGCCTTTTTGTTATTGCATCAGGGTAATGATCATGGTCTTTTAATCCTCATTGAGGGGGCAGCCGTTATCAGCTTATTGGCAGGTTTATGCTACGTTAAAATACAACGAAAATACTAATTGTGTTAGAATGACCGTGAAGATCACTTTTTTAGACAAATTGCTTCTAAACTATCTTTCATAGCGCTAATATTTTTTAACAGCGCTTTTTTGTCTTTCTCGCTAATACCAGCCATAACCATTGGTCGAAGGTCTTCTGCAATGTTACATATCTTCTTAATAATGGGTATGCAATTTTTGGTGATATAAAGCCGTTTAACACGGCGATCACTGCCATCCAAGCGTTTCTCTAATAATTGATGCGCAATTAATCGGTCTAAGGGCTTGGTTAAATTTTGTGGTTCTATATCAATAAGATTAGCAATTTCAATTTGAGTTGCACCTGGCCTTCGGTCTACATTCAATATAATGCGACGTTCAATGGTAGAGATCCCTATTTCCTTTGTATTTAGGCTAAATGCACGCCGCCACAATACGCTGATATCGCAGATCAAAAATTCAATATCTTGTTCATCCATGTTTTTCTACCTTAATGTCTCTAGTTTGACTTTGCGCCCGTATAGTGAATATTGCTCCAATAATAGTTAAACATATTCCAGATATAATACCCCAAGTCATTGGTGTAGACCAAATGAGCATACCAATAATGGCCGCAAATATAATATTAGATAAATACAATGAAACGACAGTTTGCGCATTAACGTTTTTTAACGCATAAGTCACAGAGAACTGTACAATGAAAAATAATAACCCGATGATAATCAGCGGGATGAGTATCTTAATAGACAAGGGAGTCCAAAAAAATGCAGCACCAAGTCCTGAAATAGGGAGGGAAAATAGAAAATAATAAAAGGCGTTTGTTATACCGCTGTCATTTTTTGCTTCTCTAATCAAAATAATAGAAGAAGCCATACATACGCCTGCGGCCAATGCGAGCAAGGAAGCGCTGTGAAATACCTGTGGATCTGGATTTAAAATCAATACCACTCCAGAAAAACCAATTAATAATGGTATCCATAGTTTATGATTAATCTTTACAGACATAAATAGAAACATAATAAGCGGTACCATCAGTGGTGCTGTATTGGCTAATAATACCGCATCGACTAACGGTATAAATTTAACTGAATAAAATAGAAAATAGCTAATACCTAAGCTGAAGAATGTTCTAAAAATATGAATGACGGGATGGGCTGTTTTCATTAACCGCACAGCATTTTGCGTGCCTTTAGACATGATTACCGCCGAAATGAGCACAAAACAGACTGCGCTTTGAATGAATACAATGACCGGCGTAGAGACTGTGCCCCCTAAATGTTTAACAATGGCTGTTTGTACAGCGTAAGACAATGCGCTTAACAAAGTTAGTAGGATGCCTAGATGTATGTTATTTTTCATCATTCAATATTACCATGATTAGATATGATAATAACAATTTATTATTATTTGGTTTGTAGATCAAGTTTTACTATAGGAGGGTTGTACAAAGGGATGTTAGACTATATTTTGACCACATTTGGCTTGCGGAATCTTTCCCTTTCAGAAAAAAATCACAAGAAATACGCTATAAACTTTCGTATTTTAGGCTGTGGATGCGTGTATCGATGGGAATGATAAAACACATAGGCATTATCTGCCTGATATTCCGGTAATATCTCTATCAGTTCATTTTTATTGAGATGTTCTTCTAAAACATACAGGGTAGCTGGGTTAAACCCAGGCCTTGCTTGGCACATTCAATCATGGCTGAAACGCTGCTTGCCAATAAATAGTATTGTAGTTGTAGCGAGTACTGTGGTTTAAGCACTTATAGTGCATGTGTATTCCGGCCAACTTTGAACAGGGATTCTGGTTACATTCGATAATTCTTATCTTTAGGATATAAGTGGCCTTTTTGCTTAAAAAAAGAGCAGTCAAAGCCTTTTCGGGTTAGCCTTAGAACGCCATAGTGCAGGGATCACTAAAAAGTATCGGGTAATTAAAATCTTTTTTCAATTAATGGTTTTTAGACTAAAATCAAATAATCGATTATCAATTGAAATATTGTTAGCAAATTCAGCCGCTTATATTATGGGTTCAATCACATACAGTGTTTGCCGTATGGCATAGAGATGAAAGGCAATATTATTTTTCTCAATTGACCCTAATCTTTAGTCTCTCGTAGTTGTAAAAACAAACAATATTGGGTACAATAGTGATTCATAGGTTTAATAAAGGGGATTTTGTCATGTTTCAGCGTTTTACATCTAATTTTTCAAGCTTTTTTCCCTTTATCACACCTAAACAACCTATTAATAATAATGTAAATGCTATTCCTGCTGAGAAGGGAATATATGCTGCCGCTGTTGACGGCAATAGGGGGGAGCTTGAAAAACTAATTGAGCAAGATAAGCAACGTGCGAATGGGCATAACCGCCTCCACTGTACGCCCCTTATGTGTACGATCTCTGTTGATTATTCTGATGATGCTGAAAGAAGAAGCAAGCAATATGAAGCATTTTGCTACCTATGGGATTGTACTACCAATAAAGAACAAGCTGATAAAGCGCATAATAATGTTGCCTTTTATGCTGCCCAGAAGGGTTTTAGTGAAGCTTTCGAGCTTATTATTCCCTACGCAGAAGAAAATGATTTTTCTTTATTGACGCAGCTCAATGCGCAGGGAAAAAATATATTAATGATTGCTATAGAATATAATAGAGTAGAGATTGTTGAAAGATTATCTAGATTACATTCGGATATCGTTAAATCTTTGTTGATGCACCACGACAATAATGACCAGTCTATAGTAGACTATTCAAGAGACTGCGGGAATATAGAGATTGAAGCTCTAGTTACAACGATGTTGGCAACGAATAATCTGCCCGCTGCAGAAGACGACTCCTGGCGCATTAAAAGATGTAGTTCTATACCTCGACTATAAAACTTGACGGGCCTTTCACTTAAATAACATTCAGAGCTACTAAATAAGCTGTTATAAAAATTCTAAAGCAGCTGCCTGAAGAATCCTTAAGGAAATATTATGTCATTAATAAATTCCCCTAAATCCTTCTAAATTACCACAATAAATCGTTAATTAGAGCTAAACTTCAACTATGTATATGTTTGGAGAGAGGCTTATCATGACTAAAGGTAAAATTAAAAACAAGAGTATTCCACCAATTGAACTGATGGGGGATGGGCAAAATATTTCTCGTGTTAGGTCATCTTCTTCATCAAAAGAACAACTAAAAGCACTCGAGCAGAAAATAAAAGATTTAAGAGTAGATATAGACGATTTAAATAGAGAACTTTTTCCTCTTGTAGATCCATTGCGAGAAATGAATTCTATGGTTGAGGATTGGAATAAAATTAGGGATATGGAAGACGGCTATGAAAAGGAAGCGCAAGCAGAAGTATTGCGACCTAAAGTACAAGAACTATCAAACAAACTAAAGCAAAATAGTGCCATAGGAACCATACGCAATTACTCAGAATTTAAGGAATATCTCTTTGAGCTTGATAAATTAGTATCAGAACCAGTTCAGACATTTATAAAGCGTGGGTTGAGCCCGCTCAGGAATGCCAGGACTGTATTATCTAAAAATAACCAACGATTAGAAACGGCAATAGGCGAAAAAAAAGCTGAAGTACATTTTATGGTATTGAATATTAAAATCAAAATATTTAATGAGCTATGTTTAAAATCAACATCTTCAATGCCTACCTTGCCTTCTATAAAATCTTCTTCTGGTGGTCAAGACCGAGTTAAAGCCTTAGAATTGCTTCTGGAAATTGATTTCCATGCAAGGTACTTAACCAATATAGCTTCACCAGAGTACGAAATAGTTAAAGAATGGTATAAAGTAAGTAATATCCCTCTTCAGTTTAATAGATTTGGAACGCAAGAAAACAAGAAGGGGAAATCAACCTCATCTAAAAAGGAAATAGAAAAATCTTTAGATATGGGTTTAATGTTAGATAAGACAGATTACTTTGCAAGAAAACTAAGCGAGCATAGTATTAATGTTTCTTCTCTAGAAAAATTGGCGAAACTGCTTGCTAATCAGGAGGTTGCAGTTAGTGAAAGAATTTATGCTGGTATTCAGGTTCTGGAATATATGGTGTACCAAATTTTAAAAGCGTTAATGGAAATTAACACATCTGAACCGCGAAGAGAAGATTTGCATAAAGTTCTAAAGGATATGAAGGACGTGATAGTTTCTATAAAAAACGAGCTGAATCTTATTGGGGAAGACGAAGAAAGTGCTAATCTTCAAGCAAGATTCCGTCGTTTTTCGCTCATTTCAGCAGCAGATGCAGATGCTCAAAAAGAGCGCGTCGAATTAACGCGTGCGTTAACACACAAATATACAACGCATGTTGATAATGACCCTTCCGTATTCAATGAGCAAGAACTAACAAAAGAATATCAAAAAGAAGTAGGTAAAAGTACAGCCGTAAAAACAAGGGTTTCATTAAATAACCTTAGCCCAGAAGAAAAAGAACTGCTTGATGCCAGAAAGCTCTACTATATAGAGGCGGAATCTCTTGTAGAGGAATGGCGAAAGAATGGTGCACTATCTAGAAGTAGATTAAAACACCTTTCCAAAGATATAATAGGAGACGGTGGGGATATAAACATGATTGCCAAGGGCAATAATATAACCTGGTTGGTCAGTGATCAAAAAGAAGACCTTAATTTTATATTAAGAGCTGAAAAGTTGAGTGGGCAACCAGAAGTAGATCCTAACCAGCTTAACTCAGTGGAGGAGATACGTTCTACGCCTGCAGGCAGTTATTTCGCCAAGGAATATATCACCCTTGTTGATAAAGATTCGCGTATTACGGCGGTTGAGTATTTTCCCGAAGGGCATCTAAGAGGTGTCCGCGATAACTATGATACCGACAATGTTACTAACCGGCAATTGCAAGCTTGTCATCTTATGTGGCAAATCTGCGATTTTTGTTTGAAGCTATTGGCGGAAGATAAATATTACACTGATATTAAATTGACTAATTTCCTTTTGAAAATAACAGAAGATGGGAGATATGTAGTTAGTACTGCAGATCTTAAATCAATTGAAAAGGCAATCAGGAATAGTATACAAGAATTACGTGGGAAACCAGGGAAGGTTACAAAAAACTATGCCCCTCCCGAGTTTTCTCGTCCAGAAGAACAACCCTATGATATGGATAAATTTATGGCGTATCTTTTAGGCGTGGTGTTATATGACTACTTAGTTGGTTTGGACACTAAGATAAAAGAAACAGAGGACCACTTTATCTTGTATGAGGCACAGAGAGATGGGTCAATGAAGGAGATCGAAAGAATATCTAAACGCGATCAGATCATCGATAACATGAATCCTCATGAAAGAATATACCAAATGGCAATTAAAAATAGGGCCTATGAAGAAAGTGTTTTTCAGGGGGGGCTTGGCATAGAACTTAGAGGGCTATGCCATGGATTATTAGAACAAAATCCTAAAGAAAGACTTTCCTTGTATGAGGCATGTGAGAGATTACGGAGCTTAAGTCCGGCGCACGAGGACCTACCAAGTGTTTTCAAAAGAAAAATCCTAAAGTTACAATCAACCATGCCGGCGAGAGAGTTACGCGAACTTTCCTCTGATTTAACTCCAGAAGAGACTCAACTATTTAAATTGATCCAAGACCTGAATGAGATGGTTGGAAAAAGCCCGATCGCTCACGATCCTAAAAAACAAGATATGTGTAAATTTCTTCAAGACTTAAGGTTTTGTTTTGGGGATCTTAAAATATCGGGTAGTAAATCATTTAAAAAATTATTTACTGTTATAAATGATTTGAAAAAAATATCTGAAGATTCCCCGAAGGCAAAAGAAATAAAAGAATTCGTTAGCAATAACATTGAAGTGGATCCGCTATACCAGAAATATCTAAATCAATACGTAACAGAATCACAGTTCCAAGGCCATAGCCACCGTCTCAAAAGGTCGGAGACAGTATCGACGAAACCGGAAAATAGGCAAGGCTATTCGTCTAGTAGCGTGTCTTCTGTATTGAGCCCTACCGGCAGAGAAAGATCAGAGACAGTATCGACTAAACCGGAAAATAGGCAGGGCTATTCGTCTAGTAGCGGGTCTTCTGGACTGAGCCCTACCGGCAGAGAAAGATCAGAGACAGTACCGATGAAACCGGAAAATAGGCAAGGCTATTCGTCTAGTAGCGAGGTTTCTGGGCTAAGCTCTGCTGGTATGGGAATAGATGAAAAAAACTATCGCAAACGTCTTTGTATGTCAATCAAGAGCTTACATACAGTGCTTCCACGGAGTTCCATTGAGATGCAGCAAAAAATGTTTATCTCTCGAGAGCTTGATGAGATAGGACGCATGTTAAGTCAACCTGATGAAAATAATTCTAAAGAAGATCTAGATAAGATCCTATCAAAACTACAGAAAATTATAGAGCACATAAAACTTTTCTCCGCAGAATCACCTAAATCCTATAATATTGTAAAGGTACCTCTAAAAAATATTAATACGAATCCCCTCTACCAACAATATGTAGGTTCATTCAGTGGGGCTACACCATTCTGGGCCCGCTCCCGTAAAGGCCGTGGTACTGGTTCGGAAATATTAAATGAGAGCGGGACGCAAAATGGTTGGCAATCACTAACAGGGAAAGAGAAAGAGAAAGAGAAAGAAAAAATGTTAGACCCTATGTATCCAGAGGAAACAGACGAAGATGATACAGCAGAAGATGAATCATCATCACCCAGACCCAAAAAATAGGTGATTCCTATGAATAGATGACACCTGTGGGTGAAGTTTCTCTTTGTCTCTTTTACTCTGTTAATGCTATTTAGTGGTGTGTACTTTTAGTATGATTGGCTTGGCTTTAAAAAGTATTCTATAAACTTTCGTATTTTGGGCTGTGGGTGTGCATATTTAGGGTAATGGTAAAATACATAGGCGTTGTCGGCCTGATATTCTGGCAATACTTCTATCAGTACCTCTTTATTGAGATATTCTTCTAATACATACTGAGGCAGCTGGATTAAACCCAGGCCTTGCTTGGCACATTCAATCATGGCTGAAACGCTGCTTGCCAATAGATAGGGGTGTAGTTGTAGTGAATATTGTGGTTTAAGTCTTATAGTGTATTCATCGATGCGTTCAGTATGGCCTATGTAGCGATGATGGGTTATGTCTTTTAAATGTTTGGGTTGGCCATATATTTTGAAATATCCTGGAGAGGCACACAACACATAGCGCGTAGTCAAGATTCTTTTTTGTATAACCTCACCCGAGTTAGGAACTGGCAAGGAAAATCCCACTGCAATATCAATTTTTTCGCTCGTAAAGTCTGGAACTTTTTCGGTAGGATCGATAATTAATTTTAATTTAGGATAAAGCTTTAAAAATCCTTTCAATTTTGGATAAATCAAGTGTTCTGCAAAATAGTTAAATACGACGATGTGCAAAGTTCCCGTAGGTTCTTCATGAAATGCTTGGCAGAGGTCACGCGTATTTTCCAATTCTTTACAGAGTCGTTTGCACTGAGAAAGTAGAGCCTCACCCTCTGGCGTTAAATGTAAGCGTTGTTTATGGCGTAGGAAAAGATTAATGTTTAAATCCGCTTCTAGGCGCTGAATTTGCTTACTTAGAGAGGCTTTTGTCATCCGCAATTGCTCGGCAGCCTGAGTAATACTACCTACCTCTGCCACACGAGTGAATAGTTCAAATCGGTCTAAATCAGCCATAATTGTCAACTTTAGTGATACAACTGTTTCCTATTATAGGACTATGTTTCTATTAACGCAACATTTATAATATATTTAATTTGGAGATAACTAGATGCAAAACACACATTCACGATACACGGCATTAATAACGCTTTGTTTAGGCTATTTCATGGTCATTATTGACGTTACGGTAGTGAATGTAGCCTTACCTAGTATTGCTCATTCATTGGGTGGAGAAATATCGTCCTTACAATGGATTGTTGATGGCTATGCGTTGTCTTTTGCTTGTTTATTATTACTGGCAGGTAATTTGGCAGATAAACTGGGTGCAAAACGGTTATTTTTAACGGGGTTGATATTATTTGTCGTGACCTCATTGGGCTGTGGTTTAGCCACTTCAATTGATCTGCTCATTTTAGCGCGCATCTTGCAAGGAATAGGAGCGGCTTTCATGGTACCTACTTCTTTATCCCTGATAAATGGTACTTTTGATACTCCCGTTGCTAGAGCCAAAGCCATAGGTATTTGGGGTGGGGTAGGGGGTATTGCCGCTGCATTAGGCCCTATTCTAGGTGCGTTTCTCACAGCAGGCTTTAGTTGGCGAGCGGTATTTTTTATTAATATTCCCATAGGTTTATTGAGTATCTATTTTACTTGCACTAAAGTTAAGCCATTATTGGGCAATAAAATCATAGGAATTGACGTGCCAGGGCAAATTTTTGCTTGTATGTGGATTGGTACATTGGCATTTACGCTGATTGAAGCGGGAAAATTAGGTTGGTCTTCAGCTACAGTTTTAATGAGTCTGGCTATATTCATTTTTAGTCTAGTTACTTTTATTGTGATTGAAATTAAAGTGAAAATGCCTATGTTTCCGCTCACATTTTTAGCTTCCTGCCATTTTTCAATCCCACTTTTTTTAGGTGTTTTTATTAATATAAGTACCTACGGGTTATTATTTCTCTTGCCTTTGTATTTCCAAGAAATAAGACATTATTCTGTATTGATGACAGGTTTTTCCATTGTGCCTCTGTTTATCTTAGTGGCGGTGTCATCCTATATATCGGGGCATTGCGTCACTCGTTTTGGCATAAAAACCGTTATAGCTGTGGGGTTATTAGTGGGTATACTCGGTTTTCTGGGGATGTGGTGGGCAATCAATGTAAGCAATCCACGCTATATAGCAATGATATTGCCTTTATTGTGCATAGGCTTTGGCATTGCTTTTGCCATGCCTGCTGCCACTATAGCGATTATACGCTCCGTGGAGCTGAGTCGCGCAGGGCTTGCTGCGGCATCATTTAATATGATGCGCCAATTAGGCACGCTAATTGGCGTTGCGCTGTTTGGCACAATCATCGCTGTTTCACAGCAGTTTGTCTTAGGCATGAGTATATGTCTGTGTATAGCGGTAGGGATTTATATGGTTGGTTTAGTGATTGTTTATTATCTTTAATATATACTCTTCGCATTTTATTCTTAGGTGTTGTTGCCTTCGCCTATCTCGCATCAGTCATGTAGAGTACTATACTCCTGATGCTCGAGAGCTCGGCGCCTAACCTAAAAACCAACTGCTATGAGTATATTTGTATTTCCAAGAAAACTATTAGATAATGTTGATGCAGAATCTTTTTTGAAAGGTGTGATTATGACAGAATCTAACTATCCCGATGCTTTGTTGGCAGCAGAAGTGTCTCCTAACAAAACACGTTCCGTTTATCCCGAGCCTTTTGCCTCAATGATGGATCGGCGTGAGAAACGTCGTTTAGGCGATATGTTTGGTTTGAGCAATTTTGGTGTGAATTTGACTCAATTAGAACCGGGTGGGGTGTCAGCTTTGTATCATGCGCATTCCAAACAGGATGAATTCATTTATGTGTTGGTGGGATGCCCTACCTTAAAAAGTGGTGACAATGAAATTGTATTAGCGCCGGGACTGTGTGCGGGTTTTAAGGCGGGTAGTGGTAGAGCACATCAGATTATCAATCAAACCAAGGAGACTGTGTGTTTTTTGGAAGTGGGTGATCGAACCGCTGGCGATCAAGTGACTTATCCTGATGATGATATTGCTGCGGTACTCCGGGAGGGTGTCTGGGTTTTTACGCATAAGGATGGTACGCCGTATTGACGAAGATTTAAGCATCTTTTACGGTAGGAGTTTTTCGTACGATTGGCGGAGAGTCCTGAAATTCGGCAATCATCTTTAAGTGTCCCCCTAAGGCCTCAATGTAGTCCCGTAAAGTGGCAAACAAGCCCTGTTTACCACCTGTTTAGATCAGTATAAGCAAGACAATGAGATCCGTTACCCACAATTGCCAGCACTTATTCCGGGCACAAAACAAGAATTATATGAAACAGTGCAATCTTATTTAAAACAGGCTTACGATTTTTATCGTAATGAAGCGGTGGTACAGATGTACCGCTTATTAGTCAGTGAGATTAAACAATTTCCAGAGTTATTTGGTCTGTTCTTTGATAATGAGCCCAGTCATGGTACAAGCAATTTGTCCCAGTTCTTGTGTGATTATGCAAAACAAGAACAGTTGCAAGTAGGGGATTGCTACTTTCTGGCATCTCAGTTATTAGACCTAGTTAGAGGGGCTACTATTTGGGCGATGCTGGTGCAAAACCCTGCTAAGCTACAGCGGCTTAGTAAGCCTGAATTTGTAATGGCTCGCATTGATACGAGTGCGATAATATTAATGAATCATTATTTATATGAGGAATGAAATGAGAAAATCTTTGATCATAATAGACTACATCAACGAAATTTGTCATAAAGATGGCGCATTTGGTTGTTATCCTATGTTAGCTGAAAATAAATCGGTTGCTAAACTTAACAATGTCATCTCCCATGCCCGCAAGGAAAATTGGTTGGTCATATGGGCTATTGTAGGTTTTGACAAAAATTATATAGAAGCCAATGCAAAATCGCCCATCTTTTCAAAAGCAAAAGAATATAAAAAGCTGCAACGCGGTACTTGGGGCACTGAAATTATTTCTGATTTAGACTATCAGGAAGATGAATTGATCATTTGTAAAAATGTGGTCAATGCATTTTATGGAACGAACCTAGACCATGTATTAAGAACGAATGGGGTAGAGGAGGTTTATATTGCTGGGGTCTCAACGGAAGTTGCAGTACAGTCAGCCGTACGCGATGCGCACGATCGTGGTTATAAAGTGACTGTAATAAGCGATTGCTGCGGCAGTAGTCACAAAGCTCGTCATGATGCCTCATTGGAAATGTTAACGTATATGGCAGATGTTGTTGATAGTAGTCAGGTGTTTTAACTCATAGGAACGGTACAGTGATATTTCGTTTTCGTGGAGCAATAGAATGGCGCTGGATACCGATAATAAGTGTAGCGATACTACCGGGTATTGCTGTAAGTGTATTGACAGGAAATCTGGTTTGGTTGCTAGCTTCTTTTTTCGCGGTCTGCAGTATCATTCCCTATGTTTCAAGCCATGGACTCAAATGGTTTACACTGCTTAATGGGTTACTTATTTGCGGTGTTGCTTATATCTTGCATTTTATGCTGTTGGAGCATTGGTATTATTTTTTAATCAGCATTACTATTCTTGCCATTTTTATGGGATTTCTAGATAATGCCCACAAAGAATTACGCAGTCTTTCTTGCTGGATCATTATAGCATGTGTTTATGGCGCGGTTAAATTAGGAGATTCTTCGATTACTGAATTGACTTTATTGGTAATGACATTTCTGACTGCTGCTGGCGTCGTTATGGCATTAATGCTTCCATTAAAGAATAAAATAGAAATGGTAAATATAAAATTTATTCCAATGAATCATGAGCTGTTTCTATTTAACTTCAAGTATATGCTACCGACGCTAGTCTCCATTATCGTTTGCCATTATTTAAAGCTATCGGAACCAGAATGGGTTATTTGGTCTAGTCTCAGTGTGGTTTATCCTGAGCTTGATGCGGTATTATTGAAACTTAGACGACGTGTTATGGCGGGTGCTATGGGTGTATGTGGGGGCTTAGTGATAGGCTTGGTTTTACCGCATTCGGTCTTAGTTTCCTATTTTTGTTTTATAATGGTTTGTCTCAGCTTACAGATATTTAGAGATTATTTTCTTGCTTATTTGCTACGCTCCGGTTGTGTGGTTATTTATGCAGTCAATCAAGGCTCTATGCAGATTGCTTTTGACCGTGTGCTGAATATTGTGGTGGGCGGCATGATTGGATTAGTGTCAACCTATGCATTGATCTATTTGTATCGGCGAGCCTTCTACTCTAGAAAAGCGTGATAATCAATTTGCGAAATATCGGATTGAGTAACTTTTATTTTTTCTGCAAGCTCAGATTGCGTTAAATTCTCACGAATGCGCAATCCACGAAGCAGCGCGCCCGCTTTGGTATATTTTTTATTGATATCAGAAAATAATTCATCTGGGCTGACACTATAACATAAGAATTTATTATTAATGCCAAAAAGAATAATATGAAAAATCAAAAGTGTCTACTATAAAAATATTTCAAAAATCTTCTCATAATCCCTTGTTTTTCTCTATTCTGTGGGCTATAGTGTATGAAAGTGGGGATAAGTGGTATATTGTGGAGTATATTTAAGTGTTTC